>JBDNGL010000332.1:0-3550 GCA_041689285.1 Opitutaceae bacterium | reverse complement strand
CGCCGTTGAGCGCCATGGCGATGGCCATGCGCGACTCGGTGACGGTATCCATATCCGATGAGATAATGGGAATCTGCAGCGGCAGCGTTTCCGACAGATTGGTGGAGGTATCGGCGTCCTTGGGCAGAATCTCCGAGTAGAGGGTGGCCAATGACACATCGTCGAAGGTCAGAGCCGTGGGGCGATTGGCCCGGAAGAACGCGTTGGCCGGCAGGTAAAAATCCGTATCAGCCGGGTGGTGTTTGTTGGCAGCCTTGGTCATGGGTTGCCGTGGACGGATTAAGCCCGGGGAAGAAAAGTGCAAACAGAAAGTCTGGTTTGCGCAGATTCGCAGGTTCGTTGACGCTGGGGCCGTGAAGTATCGCCTCCAGTATCGCCGTTATCGTCTCCCGTTCCGGGCTCCACTGCGGAACGCCCATGGAGTCGTGGACGCACGGGAGGGTTTGCTTGTGCAATTGGAAGCGCCGGACGGAAAGGGGGTTGGCTGGGGCGAGGCAGCGACCTTGCCGTGGTTCGGCACTGAAACGGTTGAGGAAGCCGAAGCGGCGGTGCGGGCATTGGGCGAATATGCCACGGCGGAAGATTTTGCGCGATTGCCGGCTCACTTGGGTTGTCTGCGTCAGGCCTTCGCCGTGGCCTTGGCGCGTCCATGCAGCGAGCGCGTGGTGAAGCCGTGGCCAGTGGCGGCCTTGCTTCCGGCCGGTCGTGCGGCGCTCGCGCGGCTGGCCCCGTTGTCGGAGGCGGGTTTTCGGACTTTCAAATGGAAAGTCGGGGTCGAATCGGCGGCGGACGAATTGGTCCTGCTGGACGACGTGTGTGCGCAACTCCCCGATGGCGCGAGGCTCCGCCTCGATGCCAATGGCGCCTGGGATCGGCGAACCGCGGAGAGGTGGCTGGAGCGCACTGCGGAGCGTCCGGTGGAGTTTGTGGAGCAACCCTGTCTCGCCAAGGCCTCGCAGGGCGCGGCCCAGTGTAGGCAAGCGGAGGATTTGCTGCTGGGACTGGCAGAGGATTATCCCACGCCGCTGGCTTTGGACGAATCACTGGTGGGCGATCCCGAGGTGTTGCGCTGGTTGGAACTGGGCTGGCGCGGCATCTTTGTGATCAAGCCGGCCTTGTGCGGGGATGCGGCAGGTATATTGGCGCGGCTGTCAGGGGCGAAGGCGCAGGTCGTATTTTCAAGTGCGTTGGAGACGGCGATCGGGGCCAAACAGGCACTCACTCACGCTTTCGGCTGGCCGGGTGAGCGTAGGGCGCTCGGTTTCGGCGTATGGCCGTTGTTTGCGGACGCCCGTTGTGACGGGCCGGCGCTAGCGCCGTTTATCCGGTGGGAAGATGTCCAACGCATCAACGAGGAGGCGATATGGAACGCGCTGAGCTAGAACAGATCGTCCTCGGAACCGGAGTGGCCGCGCGCCGCGGCGGCTATCTTTTCCTCTGCGACCCGCAGTGGACCCCGGCGCAACTGCAGAGTTTTGACCGGCTCGCGCAACCCGCAGTCCGCAGTTCGCAATCCGCAATTCATCGCGGCTGGTTGGGCATCCCCACCGGTGGCACGGGAGGGATTTTGAAATTTGCCCGGCATGATGAGCACACCTTGGGGGCGGCGGTTGACGGGTTTTGCCAGCACTTTGGGTTGCCGCGGGTGAATGCCGTTGGGGTGCTGCCGTTACATCATGTGAGCGGGCTGATGTCTTTAGTGCGGTGCCGGGCAACGGGCGGGCGCTACGTGGATTGGAATTGGAAAACGCTCGAATCCGGCCGACGACCGGCCCTGCGCGGAGGTCCGTGGGTGATTTCACTCGTGCCTACGCAATTGCAGCGATTGCTCCAATCGAAAGCAGCCACGGCTTGGTTGCGTCGCTTTGAAGTAATCCTGTTGGGCGGAGGTCCAGTTTGGCCGGAGCTGGCCGATGCTGCGGCCCGGGCGAGGCTGCCTATGGCGCTCACTTACGGTATGACTGAGACCGCCGCGATGATCACCGCGCTGCGACCGGCAGAGTTCCTAGCGGGGGAAAGAAACTGCGGCCGGGTGTTGCCGCATGCCTCGGTGCGGATCGGCCGGGGCGGGGTCTTGCGGGTGGGTGGGCGCTCGTTGTTTCGCGGCTACTATCAAGGTCGGCCGGTGCGGGCTCAGTTTGCGACTGAGGATGTCGGCCACTTGGATGCGCACTCCGGGCTGACGGTGTTGGGCCGTCGGGATACGATGATAATTACGGGTGGGAAAAAAGTGCTGCCTGCCGTGGTGGAGTCGGCATTGCGGGCGACCAGACAATTTACGGACGTGGCGGTGGTGGGGTGTCCCCATCCTCTATGGGGTGAGGAAGTCGTGGCCTGTTTCCCGGCGGGCGAGAAAATCACCATGGTGCCGTTGCGGCTTGAGGGTCTGCCCGCCTACCAGCGACCGAAGCGTTATCTGGCGTTGCCGGTTTGGCCGGTCAACGCGCAGGGGAAGGTCAACCGGCGCGCATTGCGGGCCGCGGTGTCAGCCTTCGGCGACCCAAGTGGCCAACGCCGACGGTAGTGGCACCCGCTCGCGGAGGCGGGGTGAAGTGCTCACATGTTCCGTGCGCACACGGGCGGCGAGTTTTTCCGGCGGACCCACCCGGAAGACTTCGTAATTGAGAGCGAAGGAATTGGCTGAAAGGGGCTCGGGCTGGACGGTGAGGCGGACCCGGTCGCCCACGCGCAGCGGGCGCAGGTATTCGGCGCTGCTCTTGGCGATGGGCACGAGCAGATCGTTGGTAGAAAACAGCGTGGAGATTTCCAGACCCGCCGCCGCCAGAGCTTCCTCGTAGGCTTCGTGACAGAGGACGAGGTAGTTGGCGAAGAACACGACGCCGGCGGCGTCAGTGTCGCCAAAATGGATATTGCGACTGTAGACAAATGACATGGGACGGATTTTCGGTTTGGGATTTGGGGATTTCGACTCAAATTCGCCACGATGACTAAAAATGAGATCGCCGATGTGCTCACTGAGATCGGGGTGCTGCTGGAGCTGAAGGGAGAAAATCCCTTCAAAATCCGGGCATATCAAGCCGGCGCGCGAGCCCTCGAGGCGATCGAGGAAGCGGAGCTAGCGCGACTGGTCGACGCAGGCGAGCTGGGCGACATCAAGGGGTTCGGCGAGGCATTGGTGCAGAAGATCACTGCACTCCACACGACGGGCCGGCTGGAGTTTTATGAAAAACTGCAGGCGTCCATTGAGCCCGGCTTGGTGGCGATGCTGGAGATCCCTGGGCTCGGCCCGAAAAAAATCCGTGCACTGCACGACAAGCTAGGCATCGCTACGGTGGCGGCACTGGTGGCCGCCTGCACCGACGGGCGCGTGGCCGCCCTCGACGGATTTGGGGAGAAGTCTCAGGAGAAAATCCTCGCCGGCATCGCGCACCGGGAGGCTTACGGGAAGCGCCACTTGTGGTGGGAGGCGCACGAAGTCGCGAAGCCCATCCTGACCGGCTTGCGCGCACTACCGGTCGTGGAACGCGCCGAGGCAGCGGGAAGTTTACGGCGGGGCCTGGAGACGATCGGCGATCTGGATTTTCTCGTG
>JBDNGL010000331.1:0-5860 GCA_041689285.1 Opitutaceae bacterium | reverse complement strand
GCACGTGGTGTGGTCAAGAGTCCGTCCGTCAATTTTCGCCATGGGCGGAACTATAGAGTAATACGGAGTGTAGTCTACACTAAAGACTCCTCAGTATTGTCCATTAAACCCGAATTCGCCGAGAAAATCTTCTCTGGCTCCAAGCGTTTCGAGTTCAGGCGGGTGATATTTCGGTCAACCCTCGTCACTAAAGTCGTTGTTTACGCCTCTAGTCCGATCCAGCGCGTTATCGGAGAATTTGAAATCGACGATATTCTTTCGCTGCAAAAGGGCCAGTTGTGGCACCGGACAAAACGCTATTCTGGGATCCAAAAGGCGTTTTTTGATCAGTATTTCCGAGGTCGGACCAAAGGCTTCGCTATCAAGATTAAGAGTCCGTACCGGTATTCGACTCCTGTCCGCCTAGAGCATATGTGCGAGACTTCTCGTCCGCCCCAATCTTTCATGTATTTGGCGGATTGACCGGCCATAGTCCAGCCGAGGCGGACTTTCCATGATACAATGGGCTCGCGCCGTTGTCCGCCAAGCGATTATGGAGGCCAAGGGCGCGGTGGCGGGTGATTACCCGTAGCTCTAGCGCGGAAGACTTACGCCGAATGAGCTATGCCTCCAGCACGCGCGTGACGTGGAGCGGATGCGGCATTACGTCTGCCCGGAATGCGGCACGCCGGTGGGGAATCGCGAGGTGGCGATGAAGCGGCTCAACGGGTGGCTGCGAGGACGGCCACCGCAGCCGGAGGCGACGGGCTTTTTCAAGCTCCGTAAGAAGGAGGAGAAGCCGAGCATCATCTGCGTGGGCCGCGAGCAGCGGGTGCCGCTCTGAGATGAGATGGAGCAGTGCTTCGCCAGCCTGGAGATTACCGCCAGTGTCATGCATCAAAGTGGGCGGCTTACTCCGTTTCCTACACGCGCAAGCGCAGGGGCGGCGGCGCGGAAATCTTCACGCTCAAGAAGCAGCGCTTTCCCGAATCATGGCGAATACTGGATGGCGCAGGCGTTCCCGGCGCTGCTGGTGATTCGCAATTCCGAGGGCGAAGTCCGCTGGATGGAAGCGCGCGAGCGAGAACGGGAAGAAGGTGGTGAAGCAGATCGCCTTCGATGGCGAGCGGTTCGACGTGATGAGCGGGAGAGGGTGCTTGGTTCCCGGTGAATCCGCGGTGCCGTTGGCCGTTGTCGCGCCCCGTTGGGGCTTGATGGTTTGATGGGCCGTGAACCCAGGGCGGCGCTCGCAGACTCGCTTGCCCTGGGCTGGCTTGTCCGGCCTCTTCCGAGGCCAAGCATCGGATCGTCGTGAGCAAGCACCGGATCGTCCTGGGCGCATCGGATCGTCCAGGGCGCACCGGATCGTCGTGGGCGAGCATCGAATCTTCACAGGAACAAGCATCCGTTCTTCAGGAACTGGCCTTCCGCCGCATTTGCGACGGGGCGAACGCGTTGAACAAGCGGTTGCCGCTGGAACTGGTGATGATTCCCAAGGCGTCGAACTTGACGGGTTTGCAGATTGCGGACTTGGTGGCGCGTTCCGTCGGCATCAAGGTGCTTCGCCCCATGCAGCCGAACCGGGCGTATGACATCGTGGCCAAGAAATTCCGACGAAGTTCGGCGGGCGAAACGAAAGGCTGGGGACTGAAGGTGTTCCCCTGAAAATGCGAAGGGCCTCCGGCAAAGCCAAAGACCCAGCGCCGACCGGAAATTTCCAGTCCGACTTGCGAACAATATGATTGTACAGACGGTTGAGCGTCAACCGCGCATAAATTCATGCCCCACACCTACACCGAAGACCAGATCGTCAGACCCCCTTACTCCCCGACGCCGATCCCAATTCTGCCCGCCCACGGTGCGGCGAACGCGAAAGCAAATTCCAAGTAGTAAAATTTAACGGCGGGTCCGTAAAATCTTCAGATCTGGAGAATTTTGAGTTAAAACCCCCCTGTGTATGGGTTGCGGGAAATGTAAATCTCGTCGTAGCCGGGACGGAAGATGCCGTCATCGGGCCAGTGCGCGGGAGGCTCCTGACGGGCTTCGTAGTACTTCTGCCACTCACCGCGGAGCGTCAAAAGCAAATTCCTATCAATTCCAATGAAAGATCTATTAGAAATCGGCCTGCAAATCGGCGGCTACTCGCTCATCGCTCTCTGCATCGGCAGTCTATGGATTCCGAAAATGCTCGGCTGGAAGGAAAAACTCACCGCTCTCACTCCTCTTATGCGCGAGCTGTGGTGGACCTACTCCATCTATGTTTGGGGAAGCCATATATTCTTCGCTGTATTGACTCTTGGCTTCGGCGATTGGTTGTTGGGCGGAACAAGCGACGCCATCGCCATGAGCACCTTCATGATGCTTTGGTGGGGTGTCAGACTTTACTTGCAGTTTTTCGGATTCGATTTCAAAGAAACCGAAACCTCATGTTTCAACCGCATCGCCAAGCACTTGCTCACCCTGCTGTTCATCGGCCTCGTCGTTCTATTCGCAGGATTGGTCAGCTGGAATGCAGGCTGGCTTTAGTCGGACTTTTTTTCCATGAGCTCAATCATTCCATGGCTAGTCTTCGCCGGTGCAACCTCGGGACTTCCAATCGCTAGACTGAAACACATTGCCATGAGAAGAATCATTGGCTGGCTTTTCCTGATCATTCTCACAACCACCGCGCACTTCGTGATGATAGAGGAAACCCCTCTGATCCGGATGATCGGACTCTGCTGCATACTCTTCGCCGCAATGAAAGGCTTGATCTATGCCGAGTGGGCTAACTCACGGAAACTTAACTTCAAACAATATTTTATCTTCGCCTTTCTCTGGTTCGGCATGGATCCGGAAAGCTTCGCTGTTAGACGAAACGGACTCAACTGGCGTCACGACCTCGCTATTGGCCTCATTCTCATGCTGATCGGAACGCTTGGCGCATGGATCGTTTGGAACATGGAATGGCGACACATCTTCATCATGTTTCTCCCCATGAGCATCGGTTTTCATTTTGGTGCACTCCGCGTGCTCAAAGGCATTCTCAGATATGCCGGATTTCCTGTCCGCACCCTGTTTCCAAATCCACTGAAAACCCATGGTATCGGCGATTTCTGGAGCAGAAGATGGAACGTCGGCTACTCCCAGATGCTGCAACGCCTCGTCGGCCGTCCCATTGACAGCATGATCGGTCCACGCGCCGCAATCATGGCCGTCTTCATCACATCCGGCTTACTTCATGAAATCGCCATCACTCTCCCCTGCCGCTCCGGCTACGGCTTGCCTACTCTCTATTTCATCGTTCACGGCATACTGACTTTGATCGAAAAAACATTGAATCGGCCACTTGGAAAAATCCCAACCTTACTCGCTGTCATCCTACCCATGCCCTGGCTCTTCCCTCCCACCTTTCAAACAGAAGTCATCGAGAAATGCCTCGGACTGTTCTTTTAGAAGCGCAATTCAAACCAGCGCCGCTTTCAGTAAGCGCAAATATTCCTCCTGCAGCATTTCAATTCCTCCAAAGGTCTTCAAATGCTCCGTCATCCATTGAGTATCTAATAGATGAAATGACTGCTGACGCAGCCTTTCTACCAACGCAACGATCGCGACCTTCGAGGCATCCGTTTTTCGAGAAAACATGCTCTCGCAAAAAAACGCCTTTCCAATGACAAGTCCGTAAACCCCGCCTTGCAACCCATCCTCATCCCAGCACTCCACGGAAGTGCATGACCCAAATCATGCAAATGGCAGTAGCTTTCTATAATCACGGAGTCAATCCACGTCTCTTTCCTTTCAGCACAACCCAACATCACTTCCCGAAATGCCGTGTCATAACGTATCTCAAATCGCTTTTCCTTAAGCGCAGCGGGCTTTGAAGCCGCGTCGAGCCTGCCCCGTCGTGAGCAGCAACGCATCGTTGATGTGGTCGGGGACATGCTGGTTGCCCGTGGCGTCAACGGTTCAGACAACGGCAACTGATTTTCCTTTTAGCTGCGATCCGCTGCCAGGAGATGCGCAGTATCTCTACGCGGCCCGGCGCGGCAGCCAGGGCGACTAAAAGCGAGACCAGCAGCGCCCGATTGCAAGGAGCGCGTCCAAGTTCACCGCGAGCTCCGACGTTTCAAGCTCGCCACTCTAAAAGCAATTCCCCTCCGGCGGCGCGACAGCGCCGACGATTGCCAGCACACTGACATTTCCGACGACGCGCGAGACAGACGAAGCGGGCAGGGCCGGAGAGAGCTTTTGAGCGTGACGCATTGACTGATGCAACGCGCGACAGCGCATTCGATTCAGTTGCGAGCGCTCACTCGCGAACGCAGGGCCGGAACGCGCAGAACACCCAGGACGCCCCGATTGCAACCGCGACGCTCGAACATGCGAAGCTCTGGCGCGAGTCGGCGAGCGCCACAAAGTCTTTCAGGTGTCCTGCCCCAGGTGCGCCACCTGCTCTCCGCCGTTGAGGACTGGCGCACCCGCTGCCCGCCGTCAGGCGCAACTTAGCAGCCGGTGTGACAGGCCGACCGGCGGGGAGCTGCCCGCCGACCCACGGCGGGCAGTGCCTAGCAGCCCCGGCCGGAGCCTGAACGAAGGGGCCGGAGCGCAGGCAGGGTGTCGCGGCGGCACGCTGCCGAGCACCGGATTCAGCGCCCCGCAGTGAAGGCGCAGCGCCGGGGCTGTGGCACAGGCGCGGGGGGCCAACTTCCTCGGCGCGGCCTGAGCGCCGCTAGACTCTTTACACCTTTTGGCGGGACAGCCGCTATTATTGCTTTTGGAGCATGACAGTCCCAATTCCAAGCGGGCACGGTCTCCCAACTATCGCATCCTTGTCTTGCAAGAGAAGAACCTCGCCGGACGACAACGCGCAGTAAAATTCCGGAACTCCTTTTTTCGATGAAACCGGAGAAGCGCACTTCAACACGATGATCCGTTCTGGAGACTTAAGGCTCAACGAATCGCTGCCTCCATACTCCAGCATCGCCGCAACTTCAGGCAGCACGCTGAACTTACCCAGTTCCGCTAGATTGGCACTGGCTTCAGGAAGATGGCTGCGCGCCTCGGCATACTTTCGAACTGCGATAATTCCTGTTTGGACGGCCTGCAAACAACTCCCACGGTTCACATGCACATGAGCCTTCAGAGGGTTGCGGTCACAGCCTACGACTACCCCCGCTACGACTAGAAGCGCACTGACACCCATGATGAATGTTGCACGATTCATCGCCTCACTTCTTCTTTGGAGGCGGGTTGATTTCGCACGCGCACATCGCTTTATCAAACGCGTTCCTTATCGCCCAGGGTGTGCCGTTCTTGGGAAGGCACGACGAGCAAATGTCCGCCGGGGTCTTCCGGCTTTTCAGTTTGGCGACAGCAGCGATGACAGGTGCTTCATATTTGGCATCGAACGCTGAACCATCTTCTTGGTCATCTTGATTGTGCCCCTTCATCTCGTGCCATACCGTGACGATTCGAAATTCGGCGTTCGCAGTGCTCAGGCCGTTAATGTCGTTCGCGTTGAGAAAAGTGACTCGCTTCTCGGGGATGCCGTATTCCACCGTCCAAGCATTGACGTTGTTGAAACTCGCCAGATAAACGCCGTTGTTCGGCGCAGGCAAGTTGAAGCCGAGCTTTGTTAACAGGCACTGAATCTTGGCCAGATTCCTGCCCGCAGCAAATGGCCACATGTTCCCACTCTGGACAGTTATCGTGTCATCCGCAATGATAACGATGTCGCCGTTTGCGAAGGTAATCGCCCTGTAATACTGAGGAGTCTTTAGTGTAGACTACACTCCGTATTACTCTATAGTTCCGCCCATGGCGAAAATTGACGGACGGACTCTTGACCACACCACGTGCGAGCACCTGAGGGGACATGCAGTGAGGCGTGTTCGGGAAGATG
>JBDNGL010000330.1:0-2436 GCA_041689285.1 Opitutaceae bacterium | reverse complement strand
GTTGGGAGGTCAATCCAAAAGACGACATCCCCCACGGGCGACGATGGTTTCAGGGAGAGGTTCAAGAGAAACTCCTTTTTACCTCTTGTCAGCGCCGCCTGAGCAGCAATGGGAACGAGTAGCGGCAAGCCTCGAGTTCAGTCAGGAGATTCTGAGGAAGAAAGGGCCGGTCACTTTCCGAGCCCGGCTACAACCATCCGTAGTCTCCTCTGGGAGCGCAGTCCAGCCGCCGCATGATTGGCATTGGGGGCTGGTTCGAAGTGACCCTAAGGCGCAGAAATGACCTGAGCCGCGTCGTGTTAGTTCATGGGATTCTGGCCGGCCGGTTGTTCCGCCGATCGAAAAGAGGGCCAGAGCCGCCAAACGCTGTCGAGCTGGGTTGCCCGCAGGCCGGTTGGGCCTGTCCTTTAGTTTGTCGGTCGGGGTTTCAGCGCGGTTTTCGTGGCCAGGATGGCTCGGGTTTGGATGCTGTGCAGCTTCATCAGTTTGTGGCAGGCGGCGATGAGGTCCCACTCGTGGCCGGCTTGTTCCATCTCGTCCTTCAGAACGAATCATCCTTACTGGGTGTGAATCTGACCAAACACGCACTCCACGACTGCTTAGCACCACGCCTATACAGCGAGGCCTTCCTTGGTCTTGAGCTTCCGAGCCATGCGTTTTCGCAACGTCGCATTCGCCGGGATCCGAGCCCGTGGAACATCGGGCACATGTTCACTGTGCTTGACTCGCCCGGTCGCGATGATAAACCCGGAATTGCCGTTGGGTCCGTGCGGAGGGTCTTTGCGTAATCCAGGTTCGCTGCTGGACGATACCAGGAATCAGCGAGGGACTGCCCCGGCCGAACACCGAGAGTTTGGTGGATTTTTTTGATCAGCGGCACGACCTGTTCAACATTCACCCCAAGGTAGGTCAGTGTCGTTGCAACGAAGGCTTGGTGATCTTGATCAACCACGGCGTGCGCTCTATATGCCTAGTGAAACAATCCGTCGGCGGTCTTTGTAATCCGGGCATCCGGGTCGGTGAAGTTGCCTTGCGCTGTCGGGACGCCGACCGCGTTGCCCTCCGTCTCCTCACCCTTTTGGGCGACTTCGGTGTCATCAGCGTCTTCCTCGCGGTCCTGCTTCTCCGCATGTTTCATCGCCCGTGGAGCGGCCTCAGCCTCTAACGCGGTTCTCGCTTCGGCGAGCTTGACCAGGCGAGGTTCGCGTCGGGCAAGTTTCGGGGGTTGTTCGTCGCCACGCTTGTCTTTCCCGAAGCGAGTGTATCCCGCGCTGTCGGTCATATCCGCACCCTTGAGCAGTGCGCACACCTCGCCCGCGAGGACTTTCTGTTTCTCGCTCAACAGTAACTGCAGCGGAGGACACGAACCGTCAGCCGCGGGCCACACGGCGGCTGACATTTCGTCTTCGCAAACGACGCATAGAACTTCTGCAAGCCGAGTGGACTTTCCAGGATGCCCGCGATGAAACATGACGGATGATTCTGCGGCAGCCACTCATCCAACGAGGGCATCCCCGCTACTGACCCGCGCTCCTAGATGTATCCCAGAAGTGCTGGTGAGCGTCAACAATCAACTTGGCAGTCTCAGCGGCGCTGGATGCTGGCATTGTTCCGGCCTCCTTCCCGACAGTAAACGACCTTGGAGGAGGGAGCCACCGAGGGCATGGGAATACTGGTCTCCTCGGCACACCAAAGCTCGACAACCGCCGAAAGTTCCTCATAACCCCCGGTGATGGTTTGTTATTGCTTCCGTGAGCGCTGGTTAGTCAATATAAAAACCACCGTTCACGTCGAGGACTTCACCAGTAATGAAACTTGCGTCATCGGATGCAAAGAAGAGCGCCGCATAGGCAACGTCGCTAGGTTGCCCGAGCCTTCCTACAGGAATCATTGCCTTGGCACGATCTGCCAGTGATCCGGACCGCAACATCGGCGTGTCGATCAGCGCGGGAGCGACGGAATTCGCAGTAATACCGTTGGGGGCCTCGCTAACGGCAAGACTTCGCACCAGTGTGTCCGCGGCTGCTTTTGAAGCACCATAAGCGGGGAAACTCGTCACCCCACCCATCTTTGACGCGTTAGAAGATATGTGGATCAGCCGACCAAACCGGCGCTCGCGCATATTTGGGATCGCTCGTCGGAATAGCAGATAGGTTCCACGAGCGTTAATGCTGAGAATCCGATCCCACTCGCTGGTCGGCAAATCGGTGATATTGCCTTCAACAAACGCACCGGCACTATTGATGACGATTTCTACAGGCCCGAACTCGTTCTCTGCGGCAGAGAACGCTTCATCAACAGACCGCTCATCCGCCACGTCG
The DNA here is from genome assembly GCA_041689285.1 of Opitutaceae bacterium. Taxonomy (GTDB): domain Bacteria; phylum Verrucomicrobiota; class Verrucomicrobiia; order Opitutales; family Opitutaceae; genus UBA2377. The sequence continues at coordinate 115 of JBDNGL010000330.1, read as the reverse complement.
CAAGTCAGATTCAGCGCACCCTTCATGCTTACCCCAACACTTGACGCTCGATCTATCGCCGCGACGCGGGCACCATGTTTGACTAGGATTTCGGCGATCTCGCTACCGATGCCTC
>JBDNGL010000329.1:0-5248 GCA_041689285.1 Opitutaceae bacterium | reverse complement strand
GCGGGATCGGTATTGGGAAAAAAGTGGCCGATGTCGGGCAGGCCAGCGGCCCCGAGGAGGGCGTCGCAGATGGCATGGGTGAGGGCGTCGGCATCGGAGTAGCCGTCGAGACCGTAGTCGGTAGCAAACTTCACCCCGCCGAGCACGAGAGGCCGGCCCGCGACGAGGCGGTGGATATCGTAGCCGTGGCCGATGCGGATAGTAGCCATATGGAATCAGGTCAGGCCGTGTGCCGGGAGTGCAAAAACTCCAAGTAGGCAAGGTCGGCCGGGGTGGTGAGTTTCGGGTTGGGCTGGGTATTTTCGAGTAGGGCGATGGGTTGGCCGAGGAGTTCGACTGCGGCGGCATCATCGGTGATGCGGAGTTTCTTGGCGGCGACCCGGGCATAGGCGCGGTCGATGAGATCGCGAGCGAATACCTGCGGGGTTTCCATCGCCCAGAGACGCGAGCGATCGAGGGTGCTGAGGCGACCCTCGCCGCGATGCTCTTTGATCGTATCGGTGACGCGGTGGGCGAGGATGACCGCGCGTTCGCGACGCACGATTTTGTGGAGGGCCACCAGTTGCTCGGGTCGGATGAGCGGCCGGGCACAGTCGTGGATGAAGACATGGGCAATATCACCGGGTAGAGCGGCCAGCGCGTGTATCACCGAATCCTGCCGCTCCCGTCCGCCGCGCACGAGGACCGACGGCGTGGGGGCGTAGGCGGAGAGCGCCATCATTTGCCGTTGGTCACGATAAACCACCACGTAGTAATCGGCGATACCGCTGGTGATGAAGGCGGCGGCGGAATGGGCGAAGACCGGCCGGCCCGCGAGCGGGGCGAGGACTTTGTCCGCGACGGCACCGGCCATGCGACGGCCGGACCCGGCGGCGAGAAGAATGGCGGCGGTGCGGCTCATGATAATTGAAGGCAGAAGTTTAAATTGAAACTGTGGCGTTGAGTGCGGCCTGCACGCCATTGAGCTCGGCGATGATGGCGCGGGCGGCGGCAGCGGGATCAGGGGCTTTGAGGATGGGACGACCGACGACGATGTGGGTCGAGCCGGCGCGGGCCGCCTCGGCAGGGGTGAGCACGCGTTTTTGGTCGTCGCCGCCCGCCTCGCCGACGGGACGGATGCCGGGCGTAATAAGCTGGATCGTGGTGGGCAGTTGGGTGCGCAGCAGGGCCACTTCGAGTGGCGAGCAGACGAGCCCGCCGATGCCGGCAGCCACCGCGAGTTGCCCCAGGCGGGTTACTTGGCCTGCCGGGGTGTCTTTGACGCCGATTTCGCCGAGGCCGGTGGCGTCCATTGATGTCAGCACGGTCACGCCGAGGAGGAGCAGGTTGGGGTTGAACTGCTGCTGGGCTTGGCGCGCGGTTGCCATCATCTCGCGACCGCCGGCGGTGTGCAGCGTGAGCATGCCGATGGGCAGCGGGGCGAGGGACTCGACGGCCTTCGCGACCGTGTTGGGGATGTCGTGGAGCTTGAGGTCGAGAAAGATATCAAAGCCCTCGTCGGCGACGGCGCGCACATAGTCCGGGCCGTAGGCGGTGAACATTTGGAGGCCGATTTTCACCCATCGGAGCGAACCGCGCAACTGGCGGAGGAGGGGCGCTGCGGCTTCGCGGCTGGGGACATCAAGGGCGAGTATGAGTTCGCAGGACATTTTGGTGGAGCACTAATGGACACTAATGGGCACTAATGGGCACTAATCAAAAACCAAAATCGTGTTGGCGCGGACGCCAGCAGCCGGTGTGATGGGCGCTGTGAAGATTTTTGCCCCCGCCAAACTGAACCTTTTCCTCGCTGTGACCGGGAGGCGGCGCGACGGTTTTCATGATTTGGTGTCGCTGGCCACGCCGATTGATTTTGGCGATGAACTGGTGGCGGAAGCGAAGGAGGCGGCCGGGCAGACGCGTTTCACGCTGACGTGCGATGATCCCGCCGTGCCGGTGGATGGAACCAATCTCGTGCTCAAGGCGGCGGCCGCCTATGCCGCCGCTACGGGCTGGCAGGGCGGCGCGCATTTCAATCTTACCAAACGCATCCCGCTGGGCGCAGGGCTGGGCGGCGGCAGCAGTGATGCGGTCGCCGCCTTGCACGCTCTCAATGAATTGGCGGGACAGCTGCTGACTGCGGCGGCACTTGAGCAACTGGCGACGTCACTGGGTTCGGATTGTGCCCTGTTTTTCGCTGGCGGGCCGGTGATCATGCGCGGACGCGGCGAACAGCTGGAGCGGCTCCCGGCGGCGGACCGTGCGCGGCTGACCGGGCAACGGGTGCTGATTTTCAAGCCGAGCTTCGGCATCGCCACGTCTTGGGCTTACGCGCGGCTGGCGGCCGCACCGCAGAATTACCTGCCCGCCGCCGAGGCAGAGGCGCGGTTGGCCGCGTGGCGGCAGACGCCCTCGGCTCCGGTGGCAGATTTACTTTTCAACAGTTTCGAGCCGGTTGCCTTTGGAAAATTTCTCGCGCTGCCCGTCCTACTGGCGCAATTGCGCGAGGAATTCGGTCTGGCCCCGCGCATGAGTGGCAGCGGCAGCGCCTGTTTCGCTTTTTTGGAGGCGGCGGCACCGGTCGCGGCAATTACGGCGACGATTCGCGCGGCCTGGGGTCCGTCGGCATGGGTGCGCACGGCGCACCTGCGATAAATCCGCATTGACCCCTCATCGCGGGTGAAGCGTTATCTCCCGCGCTGCCTGTCATTGTGCAGGCGGCGCGATCCCATGCCGCCGGAATCAAGCTCCAAGACCGAAGTGATCGTGCAAGGCATCCCCGCCTCGCAGGGCATCGCCTATGGCCAGGTGTTCGTTTATATCCAGAGCGATATCGAGGTGCCGAGTTACGAGGTGGACGCGGAAAAGCGCATCGATGAGATTGCGCGTTTCGACCAGGCGATGCTCGTCACCCGCCAGCAGGTCACCAAGATCAAGCACGAGGTGGAGAAGAACATCGGCCCCGAGGAAGCCCTGATCTTCGACGCCCACCTGATGGTGCTCGAGGACCAGGCGCTCATTGGTGAGACCATCCGCGAATTCGAAACCTCCGGTCGCAACATCGAAACCTGCTTCAACAAGATATCCGCCCGATATATCAAGGCCTTCACTGAGATTGATGATGAATATCTCCGCGAGCGTGCCGGTGACATCCGAGATGTGGCGCAGCGGGTCCTGCAAAATCTGCTCGGACAAGCGTCGAACAGCCTCGCCCGGCTGGCCGACAAACGTGTGATCGTAGCCAACGATATTTCGCCTTCCGATTCCGCCGGTGTGGACCGCAGCGCGGCGCTGGCGATTGTCACTGATTCCGGCAGCAAGACCAGTCATGCGGTCATCGTGGCCCGCTCCATGAAAGTGCCCGCCGTCGTGGGGGTGCGCAATCTCACGCAGCGCGCGCAGCACGGGGACTGGATGCTGGTGGACGGCTACGACGGGATAGTCATTCTCAACCCGTCCGAGAGCACGCTTTTCCGCTACGGCAAAATCCGCGAGCAGAAGAAAGGCTTCGAGGCGCGGCTGATGGAGGCCAACCGCCTCCCGGCCGTGACCGCCGACGGGGTGGCGGTCACGCTCTTGGCCAACATTGAGAAAGTGGACGAGGTGCAGCTCGTGCGGGACCACAATGCCGGCGGCGTGGGACTGTTCCGCACAGAGTATCTCTATCTCGACAGCGCACGCATCCCTAGTGAGGCTGAGCAGGCCAAGGCCTATGTCACCGTGGCGCAGGCCTTCGCGCCGTCACCGGTGATTATCCGCACGCTCGACCTTGGTGGCGACAAACCGATGACGGGCAACCCGCAGCTTTTCCCCAAGGAGAATAATCCATTTTTGGGTTTTCGCGCCATCCGCTTCTGTCTGGAGCACACGGATATTTTCAAGGATCAGTTGCGGGCGATCCTCCAAGCCAGCGTGCACGGCAATGTGCGCCTGATGTATCCCATGATCAGCGGCGCGGAGGAATTGGCCCGGGCCAACGCCGTGCTCGACGAGTGCAAGGCCGAGCTGCGTGCCCGCGGCACGGCCTTCGACGAAAAACTGCCGGTCGGCACGATGATCGAGATTCCCAGCGCCGCGGCCACCGCGGACATCCTCGCGCGGCAGTGCGATTTCTTCAGCATCGGCACCAACGACCTCATTCAATACCTGCTCGCGATTGACCGCGTGAATGACCGCATCGCCCACCTCTACGAACCTACGCACCCGGCGGTGCTCCGCACGCTGCGCGGTGTCGTGGACGAGGCGCACCGCGCCAAGATCACCGTGAGCCTGTGCGGCGAGATGGCCGGCGATCCCGTGCTCGTGCCGCTGTTGCTTGGCCTTGGCGTGGACTCGCTCAGCATGACACCTCCGCTCATTCCTGCGGTGCGCTATCTTGTGCGCGCGATGAAAATGAAGGACGCCAAGGCGCTGGCGAAGACCGCACTCGGCATGGACTCACCGAAGGAAATCCACGCGCTCTGTCTCAAGTTCTACGAAGAGCGGATGAAACTGGATTGAGTGAAGGCGCGGTGAAGTCCGCGGTCCCTGAGCGGCCCTGCGTTTCCGTCCTTGACCGCTGCCATTGGCACCGCAACGTGCTCCTTCCACACTTTCTTGCCTGATGGTGTAATGGTAGCACAGGCGACTTTGACTCGCCTAGTCATGGTTCGAATCCATGTCGGGCAGCCATCTCGAAAAAACCACGAACTCTTTTCGAGGTAAGTCAAAGGCAGGCCTAAGTGCCTGCGAGAGCGGAAGAACAAGAAATCGGTTTTTTGACTTACTTTGCAGTAGTTCTTCATTTGCTCTGCGCCGGGGTCGCTTTTCGGGACGAAAACCGGCAAGCCAACAAAGTAAGTCAAAAAGTTTGGGCCCCAAAATTGGTTCGTTTTCGCAAATTTTTCGGCCTAAACGACGCCCGAAACGGACGAATTTCTACCCCGCTGATAGCCGGGGCGAACCATGCGACGCCGGCTTCGTCGCAACCGACAACGGCACGGTTTTTTGCCGCGCGTGATCGCGTTGTTCCTGCTTTTCAAAATCCGCGCGCATTTGCGCAAATACTGCCTGTTGCTGATCGAAAGGCAGACCGGCCAGCTTGCCCATCGGCTTATAGCCGAAGTGCCAAATCGCGCTTGGCGAATTGAGGGAACTCCTAAATTTTACAACTAATTGCTGGACAACGTGATAAAATGTGCGTATCTTGTATCTCGATGAGCATGAATCAATATACGTTCTTCGGTGATCACGCGGCGCTGGAGTCATTGACGCAGCACGGGGACCGGTT
>JBDNGL010000328.1:0-4561 GCA_041689285.1 Opitutaceae bacterium | reverse complement strand
GCACGGAAATGATGAAGAACGTCGTGCATGCCTCTGATAGTGACGAGAACGCGCAGCTCGAGCTGAAGCGCTTCTTCAAGCCCGAAGAGCTTTACGCGGTCTGAGCGCTTGACGCCGGGCGACCGGCCGCGCTTTTTGAACTCTCCACTTTCACGCCCTCATCGTCTAGCGGCTAGGACGGATGATTCTCATTCATCAAACCGGGGTTCGATTCCCCGTGAGGGCGCCATAATTGATTGGCAGGCGCGATAAATATGCAGCAGGTTGGACTTCTACCCATGAAATCACTGAAATTCATCATTACCCTGCTCTTTGCGAGCGCGCTTACGTTGTCGGTCGCCCAAGCCGGTGAGGCCAAGGGCGAGTGCAAGGGCAAGGCCGAGAAATGCGGCGAGTGCGGCGTGGGCAAGGAATGCGGCAAGGACAAAGAATGCGGCAAGGACAAAGAATGCTGCTGCACTGCCAAGAAAAAGGACTGCGAAGACAAGAAAGAGTGCGACGCGCCCAATAAGTAAATTGCGCGTCCCGCTTTAAACCCAGCCGCACCTCAGAGTGCGGCTTTTTTGTGACTGTTTGGAACCACTCGCAGGTCCTCGTAGCCACGCGCGTGAGCAAGTAGCGGTAATTGGGTGATTTGCCGATTAGGACGGCCCGGCCCGACCACGCTAAGAATCCCTATATCGCAAGGCTGGGGCCTACGCTTCGGTGCTGACGGATTGCGCCTGGCGGTTGCGCCAGCGGTCACGGACGCGGCGATACAGGTCGTCCGGGGCGAGGCCGTTGGCGGCCCGCAGGGCTTCCACGCTGGAACCGTGCTCGATAAACTTGTCGGGCCAGCCGAGGCGCTCGACGGCGGTCGGGCAATCAGCATCCTGCAATGCTTCGAGCACACCGCTACCAAAGCCACCCGCGAGCACATGGTCCTCCATCGTTACGAGCAGCGGAATGCAGGCGGCGTGGCTGAGCAGCAGCGCGCGATCCAGCGGTTTAGCGAAGCGGGCGTTCACGACGCCGACCGAAAGATTTTCCTCCGCCTGCAAGCGGGCGGCCAGTTGGAGCGCATCCGACACCATGGGGCCGAGTGCCCAGATCATGATGTTGGAGCCTTCGCGTAGCACTTCGGCCTGACCGATGGGCAGCGTGATGGGCGCGGGCTTCAGCGGCACCCCGCGGCCGGGACCGCGCGGATAGCGGATGAACGCGGGACCAGCGTGCGTGAGGCCAGTATGCAGCATGTCCACGAGTTCGTCCTCATCCTTCGGCTGCATGACGACCGCGTTGGGCACGCAGCGCAGGTAGGCTAGGTCGAACACGCCATGATGGGTCGGCCCATCATTGGGCGACAGGCCGGCGCGATCCATGCAGAAGGTGACTGGCAGGTTTTGCAGGCACACGTCGTGGATGATGGGATCGTAGGCGCGCTGGAGGAAGGTGGAGTAAACGGCGACAACCGGGCGGATGCCTTTCGTGGCGAGCCCGGCGGCAAAAATGACTGCGTGCTCCTCGGCGATGCCCACGTCGAAGAATTGTCCCGGCACTTCCTTGGCGAGATGATTCAAGCCGGTGCCACTCGGCATGGCACCGGTGATGCCGACGATTTTCTTGTCGGCCTTGGCAAAACGGACCATGGCCTGGCCAAAGACATCCTGGTAGTTCGGCGCGGCGCCGGGGCCGGCTTTACGGCTCTCGCCGGTGAGAGGATCGAAGGGGCTGGCGCCGTGGAATTTTTCCGGTGAGCTAAGCGCGGCCTCGAGGCCGCGGCCTTTCTTGGTGAGCACATGCACCAGCACAGGGACGTCGCAATGCTTGGCAAATTCCAAGTTGCGCGTGAGCAGTTCGAGGTTGTGCCCGTCCACGGGTCCGAGATAGCGGAGGCCGAATTTTTCGAACAAGGAGGACTCGACGAAGAAGTCCTTCGTCTCGCGCTTCCACTTGTGGTAGACTCGGTTCATCTCCACGCCGGCGGGGAAGCTCTTGAAGAAAGCCTCGATGTCGTGGTGGAGCCTGTTGTAGGTCGGGTTGGTGCTGAGGCGGTTGAGGTAGGCGGAGATGGCGCCGACGTTTTTCGCGATCGACCACTCGTTGTCATTGAGGACGACGATCAGGCGCTGGGTGGAGGAGACGATGTTGTTCAGTGCCTCCAGAGTGATGCCGCAGGTGTAGGCCGCATCGCCGCAGATAGCGACCACGTGTTCGGACGAGCCGCGCAAATCGCGGGCGGTCGCCATGCCGAGGGCGGCGGAGAGGGCGGTGCCGGCATGGCCGGCACCAAAGGCATCGTGCGGGCTTTCCGCGCGGTAGAGAAAACCGCTGGCCCCATCGGTTTGCCGGAGCTTGTTAAAAAACTCGCCACCGCGGCCGGTCAGGAGCTTGTGCACATAGCCCTGATGGGCGACGTCGAAAACGAACTGGTCCTCAGGGGTGTTGAAGACGCGGTGCAGCGCGAGCGTGAGCTCAACGACGCCGAGATTCGGGCCGACGTGGCCCCCATTGCGGGCGGTGACGGCGATGATCTCATCGCGGATTTCCTGCGCGAGTTGCGGGAGAAGTTCAGGCGCCAGCAGCTTGAGATCGGTGGGACTGGCGATGCGGTCGAGCAGACGGGGGGCAGCGGAGGAATTCATCGGTGGACGGGCAGGGGTTCAGGCCTCGCGCTCGGGCTGGAACTTGCCGAAGGCGGCACCGTCCTTGGTTTTTTTGAGTTGTTCGATTTTGAGTTCGGCTTCTTTCAGGCGGGCTTCGCAGACCTTGAGCAGCTTGCTGCCTTCCTCGAAGTGCTGGAGCAGTTCGGCCAAGGGCGCGTCGCCCGACTCCATGGACTCGACGATGGTCTCGAGTTTGGTGAGGGCGGTTTCGAAGGAAAGTTTGGATTCTTTGGCTTCCACGCCGTCAAGATGCGCGCGGTTGGGTGCATTTCAAACAATCTTTGGACTCGCGGCGCCGGGGGTTTTGCTTGGACTGGGGGCATGACGATTGTGCTCGGGATCACTGGATTGTTAATGATTTTGCGACTGGCCGGGGAATCCTGGCTGGCAGCGCTCAACCGCCGCGAAGTGCGTCGGCACGCCGTGGCGCCGCCGGCGGCGGTGGCCGCCATCATGGATGGAGTAACCTATCGCAAGGCAGTGTCCTATACGCTCGAGAAATCCAGCTTTGGCATCTTGGTGGATATCTTCGACACGCTGGTGCTGGCGCTGGTGGTTTTTGGCGGGGTGTTGCCGGTCATTTATGAGCAGTTTGCGTATTGGGGCGGACCAGACTCGGTATGGAGTGATACGCTCTTCATCCTCACGGTTGGCATGTTGCTTGCGCTGCCGAGCTTGCCGTTTGACTGGTGGGCGCAATTCCGGTTGGAAGCGAAGTTTGGCTTTAATCAGAGCACGCCCCGCCTGTGGGTGACCGATAAGGTCAAGGGTCTGCTGCTGACGCTGGTGATCGGTTATCCGCTGCTCTGGGTGCTGCTTTCACTGGTGCACTGGGTGGGAGAACGCTGGTGGCTGTGGGGCTTTGCGGTGCTGTTCGGCTTCCAACTGCTGATGCTGGTGCTTTACCCGAAATTGATTCTGCCGCTGTTCAACAAGCTCACCCCGCTGCCCGAGGGCGAATTGCGGGACCGATTGCTCGCGCTCGGGGATCGCACGGGGTTTCAGGCACAGGCCATTCAGGTGATGGACGGCTCCAAGCGCTCGGCGCACTCGAATGCGTTTTTCACCGGCTTCGGTCGGTTCCGGCGGATCGTGCTGTTTGACACGTTGCTGGCGCAGTTGTCGGCCGAGGAACTGGAAGCGGTCTTGGCGCACGAGATCGGGCACTACCGCAAGGGCCACATCCCGAAGATGCTGGTGATCTCGGCCGCGATGCAGCTGGGTGGCTTTGCCCTCATCGCGTGGCTGGCGCGCAGCCCTTGGTTCAATACGTCATTTGGTTTTCCTCCCGGGGAACTGGCTCCGGCGTTTTTGCTTTTTGGGCTCCTGAGTGGCTTGGTGATGTTCTGGTTTTCGCCCTTCGGGAATTTCTTTTCACGGAAGCACGAGTATGAGGCGGATGCTTTTGCGCGCGCGGCGATGGGCAGCCCCGGTCCGCTAGTCGGGGCCCTGCGGAAACTGGCGCAGAAAAACTTGACCAACCTTACCCCCCATCCGTGGTTCAGCGCGTTTTTCTATTCGCATCCCACGCTGGTGGAACGTGAGCGGGCGTTGCAGACTGCGGAATGAAACGAGGACTGGCAGTTGCCGGGGTTTGGCTGCTGCTGAGCACCGCCGGCGGGGCGGAAACGCTACGAGTCGCGACCTTCAACATCGAAAACTATGGCCCGGCAAATCGGGTGACGGCGATGGGCTTTCGCCAGGACTATCCCAAACCGGAAGCGGCGAAGGCGGCGCTGCGCACCATCATCCGGGAAATCAACGCCGACCTGCTGGTGCTGCAGGAGATGGGACCGCGTCCGTATTTGGAGGAGCTGCAACGTGATTTGGCGACGGAGGGTTCGGCTTATCCCCATGCCGTGCTGCTGACGGCGGCCGACGAGGTCCGGCATGTTGCCCTGTTGTCAAAACGGCCG
>JBDNGL010000327.1:0-10673 GCA_041689285.1 Opitutaceae bacterium | reverse complement strand
CGCGGTCATCGCACTGGCATCTTGAACAGCGCTATGCCATGCCCTATCCGGGCACTTCGCATCACTCCAAAGCAGGCCCGCGATTTCAGGCTGAACGGATTCCATCAAGCCCTCCCAAGCCTTGTTCACGGCATCGTCCAGTTCTGGCCAATATTCGTCGTCAGGGACCGTGATGATTTCCACCTCTGGCAGTGCCTGACGGAAAGCCGACTCAAGGAACGCAACGAGGGCTGGTTCGTGCTGGGGGGGCAACGGAGAAAAGCACTCATCATTCCCCTTCGCAAGTTTGCGCTCACACGCCAGCAAGGCAAGCCTCCGATGGAAACCGCCAGACATGCCGCGTGACCGCCTCTCAGTTTCCAACCAATCCTCGCCGCATATTGTTGCCACAAGGCTGTCTTCGACCAGCTGCGCACTTCGTGCGCGGAGCGCTTCGGTTACTGCAGTCGGTGCAAAAGCCGTGCGCCATGCAATCAGTGCCTCTGTCGAGCCGATCAGCCCGATCGTCCCAGCGGCATCGTGGGGCGCTCGTCCCAGTGACAACCGTTTGGGCAAGTCAAAATCACCAAGCCGAATTTGATCGACAGCGCCCCTCATAATACCGCTGAATACGCGTGCTTCGGCGTCCGTTGCCGGTATTGCCAGCACCGTCCGCCCCGGCATGGCATCAGTGACATTCTTGAAAACCGCAGGGTTCTCTGTGGGATCTGAGATCAGACCGGGAACCCTGAACCCGTCTTCATCCAGCCATTGGTTGACCCCTGCTTCAACCCGCCACTTTGGAATTTGGGAAGGCAGGATCCAGACGTGTTGATCAAGACCAATAGCCGCAACCTGCAATTGCGCCGGAGCGCCGGAGCGTGCCCACCGCCGGGCAGCGTCCCGGATCGGGGCAAAAGGCGCGGCGTCGAATGCGAATACGCAAGGTGCTAGCGGGACCTGCACCTTGATCTGAACGGTTTCACCGGTAGCTGCGCTGATTGCGATCTCAAGTTGGGAATCATGCAGTGCGACGGGCGCCCACACAGAGACGGAGGCTCCTCCCCCAGCGATATCCTGCAACCCCAGCCCCTCCGGCTGCAACTGAACCCGCACTGGATCCGGAGGCGACACCGCTCGGAATTCGACAACCAAAGTTTCTTCTTGCTCGCGGTTGCGAGCGTCAATGCGCCAAGTTCCCTCTGTCGCTGGAAAACGAACCCAACTGTCCGTCGGCACTGTCAAGGATCGATCACGGTCTGTGTCAAGACATTTGATTTCCACGGTGGTCCCGGGACTGGTCGCTTGGACCCGGAGAATGCGTCCGGCATTCTGTTGCAGAAGCTCTGCTCCCTTCGTCAGAGTCATGCCGCCGTAAAATCGCAGCAGGGGTTTGTCGGCAACCCGCATGCCGTGCGCGGCCAAGCGTTTGTCCCCTTCCGGCTGGCCAGAGACAAAATGGTGCAATTGCTCAGCCCAGTTATGCTGAGAAGCGCCTTCCAGCCGCAGTTCATAGAAACCGTTTCCAGACTCCAAAACTGTATGTCGATCGAACTGGGGCTGGAATCCATCATCACCATTGTCGTGGAAAAGCAGGCTTGTAGGAGGAGACACAGCTGCGGCTATGGCCGGCGGAACATCTTTTAGACCCTTCAGTTCCGGTTCCGGAACTGAAACTGGTTTCCCAAGGAAGAGCATTTCACCACCAAGAAATGCCTCGAGCGAAGTGGACTTTGCCCCGAACAAGATGCGCACTGTTGCAGGGGATACGCTCAGTTCATCACGAACCCTCAGCTTTTCGCCTGGGCCGAGCTTTGGCCCACGCACCGCAATACCAAGCGGTTCTACATCTCGAAGCAACAGCTGGAGCCGAGCGCCCGGAAGGTGGGTAAGCCTGGGCTTTCCCAGCACAGTGCGCGCCCGGACCGCAAGCGAAAGCTTCCGAAACTCGCTGTTCTCCCGTAAATCCTTGCCCAAACGGGCAAGGAAGAACCTTTCCACGCCCATTGCTGTAAAGTCGTCCGACAATAGCGACCGAACAATCATCAACGCCAAGGCCTCGTCAGCAAGCCAAGCATCTAGGCGGCGCGAATTCATTCCGCCTGCGAGGCTTTTCACTAGACCCAGAAACTGGGCATCCAGTCGCAGTGTCTGTGTATGGCGCAAGGTCTCTCGAAGTATCCGAGCAACAGGAGCATGCAACTCCCTCGGAACCATCGCATTCCTGATCGGCCATGCAATGTGATTAAACGCCTCTGACCAGCTGTCATCCAATGGAGGTGCGATTCCAATGCGTGCGTGCAGGTGGCGGAACTGCTCGGTTATTTCAGCACGATCGTCGATCCGGATCTCGGCCTTCAGGCCACGTTCGGCAGTAGGCCAGAAATCGTTGCCCGAATAGCTGTAGCCAAACTCGGTAAGTGCGACACAGAGCGCAAACGGAAATTCATCCCACAGCTTTCTATGGAAGCCAAACTGGCCGCCACGCTCGCCGATTGCGAACAGAAGCGCCTGCAGATCTTCACTCTCCAAGCCGTGTTCGATCAGAAAGGTTTTCCCGTTTTCACGGGAACCGGAAATCTGTGCAAAATGCTCGGAAAGACGTTTTTCAAAATCTCTCAGTTGCGACATGTCGTTATTTTTCCGCCCCTGCAGGCCGCAATTCCGTATTCCATAACTTTGGGATGGATTGTTCGTCTTTTCAACAGTTAAGTTCGGATGGAAGCTATTCGGGAGCGCGTGGGCATGGCAGATCTTGCAAAAGCACGGAGCGACGAAACCTCTGGTGTGACATTGGCCAGTCTGGCCCGGATCCTGAGGCACGACCTCCATGAACTCGGGGCGATACCCCGATCCCGGGCGGAACGGGGATTGGCGGACTGGGCCGCAATGAACGGGGTTCAGGAAAAAGCCGCAAACACCATGGCCAAGCGGGTCGTCGATGCAGCCTCACTTTGCGGCGATATCGCAACCGGTATCTCGTTTGGAGAGGCTATGCTGCTCAAACGGAGCAGGCGGGCCATCATGCTCGATGCTTATCGGGCGATCCTTTTCGGGGGAGACCCTGAGGACGGAGAGGCCCATGGCCTTATCCGCATCTGCGACGGTGATGACCCTACCGCTCCGAATCTTGCGGGTGTGGTGGTTCCGTTGGACATCGAGGGTGAGAAGACACTGCGACGTTTGCTTGAAACACGGCGCTGGGAACCCAAAGAGACGGATCCACCCGGACTGATGCATGTGCTGTTCTGTCTTGGACTTGGGGACGACACCAAAATATCCGACGATATTGCCGAAAAACTGCTTGATTTGTATCCATCTTTCCAGCTCCGGGATTACGAGGGACTGGACAGCGGCCAACAAGAAGTTGTCGAACTGCCGCCATCGACGAAGGCCTTGGTGACGGCAGGACCGGGCAGCGGCAAAACTCATACAGCAAGTGCTAGGATTGCCCACCTCGTTCAGCAGGGAGTGGATCCGGCAGGCATCCTTCTCGTCACGTTCACACGTGTCGCGGCCGAGACCGCCCGGCAGCGCATCACCGATGCAATTCAGGACTTGGCCTACGGGGCCGGGGTGCAATGTGGAACTCTGGATTCCTTTGCATGGCATTTCATGGCTTCCGTATCGGAGGCGAAAAGCACCAGTCACCGGGATACGATCCGGATCGCCACAAAGCTCTTGCAGTCCCCCGATGAACTGGTGCGGGACTGGCTTGCCCGGATCAACCACCTTGTGATCGATGAAGCTCAAGATATCGTTGGGGAACGACTCGAACTGTGCCGCACCCTACTTGGTGCCCTGTCCGAGCAAACCGGTGTGACCGTTTTTGGTGACTGGGCGCAGGCCATATATGGCAGCTGGGCGGATGGGAAATCGATGGCACCGCCATCGAAAGCAAACCTGCACTTGGCTTTGCACAGCGCCGCGGGTTGGCAAAAAATGAGACTGTCACTTAACCATCGGACCCAATCGCCAGCGCTGCGGCGGATGTTCATCGAAGCCCGTGCGCTTCTATCAGATGATCGACGAGACCCGAAAGATTGCTACGTCCAGATGCGGGCTATGATCGAGGAGGCCGCAACCAATCCTTCTATTGATCTTCTTGGTCCCGTCCTTCCATGGCGCGACGGCAATCTTGTTCTGTTTCGCGGCCGAGCCGCAGCCGAGGCCGGTTCCTCTCGGCTCGTAGCGGCGGGACGACCGCATCGCCTTAAGCTCTCGGGTAGGACATTGGTAGCAGATCCTCTGATAGGGGCACTTTGCGCAGGTCTGACGACTGGGATGTCGATTAGTCTTGATCAGGTCAAAGCGCGATACGATCTTCTTGACCCGATTCCAGTTGGAGTTGATCCGGATCAAGCACATTCTGCATTGCGGCAGGTAGCAGGCAGCGGCCGGGCACAACCGGTCGTATCCAAAGTTGCCCAAGGTCTTGAAGCTCAGCCCCTCTGGGCGGTCAGGGACCATATTGGCACCGCCGGTCCATTGCTTGGCTCCATACATGGGGCAAAGGGGCAAGAGGCAGATGAAGTCCTGCTGATGCTTCCGCCCATGCCCGGCGGTGGCGATGTGGATTGGATCGAAGAGGCACGGGTGCTTTTCGTGGCCGCTACCCGTGCATGCAGACATCTCCATATCGGGCATGCGCGGTCCGCATATGTGACAGAGCGTTCTGATGGGACGCGCTGGCTTCAGGGCGGCGGTCTTTCTCTGTTCGGCACGGAAGGTCTGGCACCGTTCTCCGACGGCGAATTCGCCCGCGAAGTCTGGACAGCCGCCTTCAGTCATCCGCTTTGCAGTTTCGCCCGTGAAGGCAAAACAGGAAGCTGGCAGATGGTTCTGGAAAACGGTCGGATCCTTGCCGGTGTTGACAATGCGCTTGCCGGGGCACTCGACTACTTGGCGTCTGATCACACCAGCCTTCCTTTCGGCAAGCTACGGGTGGTGGGAGCGACATCGGTGCCGCTCCGCCGCCCAGATGGCCGTATCTCGGGTGTCACCCTGCTGCCGGTTTTGCAGGGCGTATTGAACGGCCACCGGGCGAAGGAGCAAATTCAATGACCATCATGAAAGATCGCGCAAGGCACGTGGTGTTCGATCGCCTGCGACAGGACTTGATCGGTCCGCATTCGGCCGAAGAGATCCTGACCGATAGCCCGTCCGAGGTGTATATGTCGGGTATCCTTTATGCCCAAAAGAGCACCCATTCCGGCGATGAACCTGTCGACAGTCCGCAATCTGGTGACGATGACGATGAGGCCGCACCCCTTTCGCCGCAGAATGGATTCCGACCCAGCTCATTGGGGCTCTCATTCGCGATCAAGCCAGTGGAAGGAGATGCCGCACTGCTCCGTGCAACGGTGGCGCTCGCACAGTATGATGTCGAAACTGCGCATTCCGGAGAAGGACGTCCAAAATTTGAGTGGCGTCGCAGACCTGTAACCAAGACATGGGATATTGAACTACCCGGGCATCCAATTTCCAGCATTGAACTGGTTCCGGGCATTGATGGCTTGGGGTTCTGGCTGCGTTGGCGGCGCTACGGCGATCTACTCCTCGTCACCATAATGCTTGTAAACCAGAACCAGCGCGTTGAAGCGCCTGGACAGGGGATGCGTGATCTCGGCAATTTCCATCAGGTCTATCTGACGATCGAAGCCTATCCCGGGTTTGGGACAGTTGTTCCCAAGCCGTCTATCGGCGCAGACAACCCGGATAAGGAGCGCCAGTCTGCCGAGCTTCTGTATAACGATGCAGCAGAATTTGCTGTTGGACATACCAGCTCGGCCACTTGGGCAATTGATTCTGAAGGCAACGTCATTCTGAGAACGGATTGGCTGCCGAGCGTGGAAGTGCCTTCGGCAAGTCCCAATGGAGACGATGAGTTTTTTGCGAAAGTCGTAAAACCGGGAGCGGATTTTGTTCTTGGGGCCGAGTGGCTGTCCATCGCATCAGACACCGACCTCCTGACGGGACTGGGCGAGCTTTGCAGCTGTTATTGCGCTTGGATCGAGGCTCGGGAAGCGGAGATTGCCGAACTGCCCGAGAAACATCGGGAAGCTGCAATGGCGCATATGTCGACCTGCCGGACTGCGGCAATGCGGATGCGGGAAGGCACAGATTTCCTCGGGACGGATCCGCAGGCCCTACTTGCCTTCAGATTGGCAAATCGGGCACTGTGGCTGCAGAATGAATGGAAGCGCAAACACGATCCAGATATCGGCACATTGATATGGCGCCCGTTCCAGCTGGCATTTGGCCTGCTGTGCTTGCAATCAACAACAGATCCGGATGATCCGGCACGCAAGGTCATGGACTTGCTTTGGTTTCCTACTGGCGGGGGCAAGACCGAAGCCTACCTGCTGCTCACAGCAGTCAGCATATTTCTGCGTCGTCTCCGGGCAAAGGGAGCGACTGATGCCGCCGGTGTAACAGTGTTTATGCGCTATACACTGCGATTGCTGACGGCCCAGCAATTCCAGCGCGCCGCCGCAATGATCTTGGCATGTGACATGATCCGCCGTGGTGATCATGTCTGTCCAGGAGCAGGAGTCCCCTCTCATTTTTCGAAAGAGGCAACCATCTCCATCGGACTCTGGGTCGGGCAGGACACGACACCCAACAGGATCAAGGACGTAGGGGTGAAATCCTCACCGGCGCAGGTCGCGGTCTGCCCTGATTGCGGGGGTGAGCTTGACTGGAACGTGGACGAACAAGGACTGAAAGTGCTGGCACGATGCCTCACACCCGACTGCATTGTGAATGGGGCGGCGGGGCATTTGCCGTTTTGGACCGTGGACGAGGATGTCTACCGTGAGCTTCCATCGTTGTTGATCGGCACGGCAGACAAATTCGTCCAGATCGTTTCCAAAAAGGAGACTGGCAGACTGTTCGGTCTCGGTGATGCCGACAGGCAACCACCTGACCTCATCATCCAAGACGAATTACACCTCATTTCAGGGCCACTGGGATCCATGGCCGGCCTCTTTGAAACCGCGATCGATGAGTTGTGTTCCCGCGGCGGGCGGCGCCCCAAGATCATTGGGTCCACCGCGACAATCCGGCGCGCGCCTGAGCAGATCAACGCACTCTTCGACCGGGATTCCTTCCAGTTTCCCCCTCCAGGATTAAACCATGGCAATTCCGGTTTTTCGGTAGCAGAAAGCGGTAAGCCCGGCCGACTGTATGTGGGTGTCACTTCGGTCGGAAGAACGGCAAGCTATATCTATCAGGCGATCGCGTCATCCTTGCTGCAGTCAGCCAGCGACGGGTCGCTGTCCCCGGACGAGCAGGATCACTACTGGACGATGGTTGGGTATTTCAATGCGTTGAGAGAACTTGGCAGCGCATCCATCATCATGCAGGATGACGTTACGCATACAATGGGCCTTATCTCGGCTTGGCGCGGTGAAACCGCGCGTCACCTTCAACCTCCGCTCGAACTCACAAGCCGCGTGCCGTCGGATCAGATCAGGGACAGGCTGCGCGAGCTGGAACTTCCGAGGTCCAGCGGGGCGGCTGCGGATGTGGTTCTTGCCTCGAACATGATCTCGGTCGGAATGGATATCCCGAGGCTCGGGCTAATGTTGGTCAGCGGCCAGCCCAAGACGATCGCAGAGTATATACAGGCCACCCGCCGTGTGGGCCGTGGCCGCACGCCCGGGTTGGTCGTCACGCTATACAATGCCAACAAGATGCGCGACCGAAGCCGGTATGAGAGCTTTTCAACATGGCACCGCGCGCTCTATCGAGATGTTGAGGCGACCGGAGTGACCCCTTTCGCAGCGCGCGCAAGGGACAAGGCGCTTCATGCCCCATTCGTTGCCATGGTTCGCCATCTCGTTCCCGGTATGGCCGACACGCCTGCCGCCGCCGCGGGGCACGAGGTCGAGATTCGGAATATCATTTCTATCATTCATAAGCGCATATCCCGAGTGGATGCTGATGAAGCAGATACTGCCCGGCAGGAGCTGACAGAATTTTTCGAGGTATGGCTTCGCCGAGGAACATTGAACAAATACTGGGACAATTGGTCGGATGAGGCCCTGCTGATCTCGGCCGAAACAGCTGCAGAATCCAGAGCATCAGGCCTCAGCGCTGGTCTGGCACGTGCGACGCCCAACACACTCCGCGCGGTCGAACCGTCGACAAAGTTTGTCATTACCGAAAAAGAAGCTGGAGAGACTGTCGAATGAAAAATGTGGGAAGCATTCGGCGCAGCCAGGTTGTCACGACGTTCGGCCCAGGTGCGATCACGGATTTTCGGTTGCCGTCGGGCGCCTTGCTGTCAGGGGTGATGCAGGGACTCGATGCCTGGGACGGCTACGCGCTTCCTCGCAACAGGGGAATCTCGGATCCGCAGCTCATCCGGGAGCCACGTCTGGAAAGCAAGCTTGGTGTAAAGGGCTTCCGCCCGCCTCCCATCGGCCAAGACAAGGTCCAGAACGAAAAGCGTGATCGTGTCCTGCCAATCCGGCGTTTTCCCGACTGGCAGTCCTGCCCTGAATGCCACGTCATCCAACCCGCCGGGCGCTGGGCTCCTTCCAAATCAGGGGACAGCCTTCATTGCGGTTCATGCACAGGCAAACCCGCTGTGCTGCCTGTCCGCTTTGTCACAATCTGCCCAAACGGACACCTCAACGATTTTCCGTGGCGGCGTTGGTTGTCACATCGCGCACAATGTGAACGCCCGCTATTGCGGCTTGTCACAAAAGGGGCCGGTATATCGGGATTGATGGTAGAATGTATGGGATGCGGTTCGTCGCGTTCGATGGGAGAAGCGTTTTCCCCCAAAGGCATCCCGGGAAATTCTTGTCAAGGCGGACGCCCTTGGCTCCAAGACTTTGAAGTCGGGTGTCCTGCACCGCCACGGATAACGCAACGCGGTGCCAGCAATGTCTATTTCCCAATAGAAGAAAGTGCGATCTCACTACCGGACTGGCATAGCCATTTCATGGATCGGCTGGGGGCACATTGGCATACGCTGGATGGCTTCGATGATGAGGCATTTCTTCTCCAGTATGCCACCAAGAAGATAATGCCGACTTGGGAAGGGCCGGAAACCCCCACGGATATCGTTCACTTGATTTTGGAAATCAGGAAAACGGCGGAAGACGGCCAGGACGCCGATCTCCGGCGCCCAGAGTTCAACATGCTTTCCACGGACACAACTGCGGCCGGAGCCGAAACGCGGCACCTGTTGAACATTCGTCAAGCCGTTCCAGCACGCCTTATGGCTTGGGTCTTTTGGCTGTCGGCGGTGGAACGGCTACGCGAGGTCCGCGCATTGACCGGTTTCACCCGGTTACGAGCCCAGATCGGTGGGTTTCCGGATGCGTCACCTCTTTGTCGGGAACCGAAGGATTGGTTGCCCGGTGTCGAGGTCCATGGAGAAGGGATGTTCCTCGCCCTCGACAATGACGCGATAAAAACCTGGGAAGCACGCCCCGAGGTTTCCAGACATATCCAAGGCCTGATTCAAGCTTGGTTCGAGGCTCGCCGCATCGATGGTGACGAGCCGGATAGTGCGCCGGAACGGCTCAGCGCCCGCTATATCCTTGTCCATACTTTAGCACATGCTTTGATGGCAAGGTTGTCATTGGATAGCGGATATTCATCCAGCTCACTGCGCGAACGTCTGTATGTCGGTCCAGAAATGGCTGGACTTTTGATCTATACCTCAACGCCTTCAGCCGACGGGACCATGGGCGGACTGTCCCGACAGGCCCGTCCGAAACGGTTCGAAACCCTGTTTCTTCAGGCGCTTGCCGATCAGCAACTGTGTTCAGCCGATCCCCTTTGTAGTGAGGGACTTGCCAGCGTTAGTGGAAGTGGGAACCACGCAGCCTGCCACAGCTGCGCGTTCCTGCCCGAAACAAGTTGCGAGAGCTTCAATTCCTTTCTGGACCGAAACTTGTTGTCAGCTGGAGGACTCTCTTTCTTCTCATGATTCAGACCAAGGGACGAGGCCACGCTTCAGGAGAAGACGCGAGGCAGGTCAAATAGCGCGATGGGCGGACCGACCTTTATCGGCGGATAGATAAAAGCCTCAAATTGAGGTCAGCCGCGTTCAGCCGCTATTTTGCCTAGATCTGGTTGCATACCGCCTTTGCGTGCGCGGCCCAGTCATGCCTTTACCTTGCCCGCCCGTGTCCGCAGGTCCCAAGATCAAGCCATTCCTAGCCCCGCAGGAACCGGGATGAAGCGACGGAAAGATCGACAAGCCCAATAAGGTCCTGCACCAGCGCCTCGGACAGAGTCACCTGTGTGTGTGGTTTTTCAGGCCGGGTCGGTTGGGAAAACCGGTCGGGCACTCTTACAGGTGCGCTCTTGGACTCTGCGCGCGCGTTATGGTCCGCCGTCTAGGTTCGCACTCTTCAGGGGCCGTTCTGACATCCCTGATCTGGACAGGTATCGCCATCTCGGCCCACGCCCAATCATCCTTATGCCGTGACTGCCGATGTCGGCAGGTCCCAAGATCAAGCCGTTCCTCGCCCCGACGAATCCAACATCGCCGTCCGGAGAAGATGACATCGACCGGTGGCCCACGATGGCGCGTTCAATACCGCCTCACATTTCTTTCAGCGTGCCGACAATAAACTGCATCTGCGTGAACCGCTCAATGGTAAAGCGCACGAGATCGGCGTTGGCGAGATCACGCATGGACTTGAGCGCAGCGTGCCGACCATAGG
>JBDNGL010000326.1:0-2577 GCA_041689285.1 Opitutaceae bacterium | reverse complement strand
GTGATCGGTGACGAGACCGAGGGCCTGCGCCCGATCAACCAGGATGCCGCAGTGATCCCGCTGCTGTGGATGGGCAACATGACTTGCTCCAATCGCTCCCTGCAGGGCGTGCTGAAGCCGTAACCGGCCCGGACACTACCCCTAACTCACGAAAGGACATTATCATGCGTTATTCTTCAGTTGGTTTTGCCTCCGGCACTATGTTGCACGGAGCTCTCGCCGACCCGGTGCAAAAGCATCAGCTCGGCACTCGGATCAATGCGGTCTGCAATGACTACTCCGCTGTCGCGGGATACCCGAACGGCGGGGGCGCTGAGTTTATCTACGCCAAAGCCGCGGGTGCCTTCGTCAACGGGCGTCTGGTTCACTTGGACAAGGACTTGTTGCTGTTGGATGTTCCTGTCACGGCGAACACTGGTCGCCCGGTGTTTGCTGCCCTGAACAGCTTCTCGGCGACCAACATCTACGGCTGGATCATGGCGGCAGGTATCATGCCGCTGCGGTTTTCTGTGGCTGCTACGGTGGGTGCGTTGTACAGTGGCACGGCAGGAAACGTCAGCCCTACCGCTGCCAACGGTCGCCAGATCCTCGGTGCCCATACCCTGGTTGCCGCCACCGGCACCGTGGTCAAGTCCGCTCGCACCCGCAATGGCAGCCCCCGCGTCGAGGTGAATGACGTCGGCGGCCTCTACATCGGCATGACGATGACCGGGACCGGCATTACTGGCGCGATCACCGACATGGATGCAGGGGCGAACGTGGTTGTTCTGGCAAACAACTGCACGGCAACCGGCACGACCAACATGACTGGAACCCATACGGGCTTCGGCATTGTGCAGTTGTGCCATGCGTTTGTCCAAGGCCAGGCCGTCTGAGCAAGCTCGCGCAAGGCCAAGGGGGGAGGCGGGAAACCTCCTCCCCTTTTTAATTGCACAATTTTTCACCGGATAAATTGCACTATTCACCCCAAGGAGACACCATGGACTTTGCCGCTGCCGCAGCCTACAACCCTGACCGAGCCACGCCTCGCCCCTATGTTCGCTTCGAGATGCGGGCTGTGGAAGACCGCACACTCAACACCCCCGATGGTGTGACCCAGATGAAGGATGTGCCTTGGGCCATCGTCAGCGCACCAGGCTCACGCGACACTATGGAGAAGACCGCAGAGGACTGGCTAGCCTCCTTGATTCCGCACGCTCGTGACGGGCGCATTCCTGCCTCATGGCCCAGCGATTACCGGGGCGCTTTTGACCTGTGGATCAAAGGGGAAGAAATGCCTGTCCACGGCACCCCGATTAAGAGCTGGCCGCCACTCACCCCCTCGCAGCGGAAAAACATCATCGCCGCCGGCATCCTCACGGTGCAGGACCTTGCGGCCGCTAACGAGGAAACTCGTGCCCGCATCGGCATGGGAGCGCTTGCCCTCAGCGCCACCGCTGTCCGCTGGCTTCAGGAATCCAAGGACGTCGGTGCTACGGCCAAAGCCCTGGCCGAAGCCCAGGTCCAGCTAGCCGACATGAAGAACCTGGTTGCCGAGCAGTCTGCCGCGATTGCTGAGATGCGTGCCCTGCTCCCCGCACCCGTTAAGAAATAAGGACCTTCTATGCCAAACAGCACCGTATTGTCTCTTGTGCAGTCCTACTGCCGGGAGTATAACCTTCCGGTGCCTACGGCCCTCCAGGGCAGCTCCGATGCGGGGGCTTTGCAGCTTCGGGAGCTTCTCCGACGTACAGGCCGCGAGGCTTGGAAGCGGACCAACTGGCAGAAGTGCTCCCGGCGCATAACCTGGGCCTCGATCGCGGGGGCCGATCAGGGCGATCTGGACACGCTGTTCCCCGAGAACTTCTCCGACCTGATCCCAAACACCCTCTGGAACCAGACGCAGCGTCGACGCATCCTTGGTCCGGTGTCGGATGAAAACTGGCAAATCCAGCAAGCTGTGTACCCCACGGGGCCTTTGTATCATTTCCGCATCGCCGAGAACAGGCTGCAAATCTCCACCGCAATGCCGGCGGGACACACGCTTGCCGCCATCTACAAGACAAAAAACTGGATGACCAGTGGCGGCACGGCGGGAACCACATACCTCACCGATGTTGACTTGTCGTACTTCTCCGACGATATTATGCTCGCGGGGCTACGGGCTTATTGGCTCCGCGCCAAGCAAATGCCGCATGTGCTCGAGATGGAGGAGTTTGACAATGTGGTGCGGCAGGAGGCTTCCAAGAACGTAGTAGCAGCCATCCTCCACATGGATGCGCCTGAGCCCACCAGCTTCCCCGGCATCATTATCCCAACTGGAAACTGGATACACGCATGAGATCCTATGATTCTGGCGCTAACAAGTCCTCCGGGCGCGTCGAGGGCATTGTCTCGCCTGTGCGCGGGCTGAACAAGGAATCCCCTCTGGCGGGCCTCAGCCAGCAGTACGCCATTACGCTGGATAACTGGATCTGCCAGCCGGATGGTATCGTGACCCGCCAAGGAGCCGCCAATCACGCCACAGGCTTTACGCAGGCTCCTCGCACCCTAATGACGTACTCCGCCGGGGCTGTTGCCCAGATGTTTGCGGCAGCC
>JBDNGL010000325.1:0-3463 GCA_041689285.1 Opitutaceae bacterium | reverse complement strand
GCAACTGTTGAGCAACGGCAAAGCGGACGCCCGCCCTCGCCAACCTATGCCGTGAACCCCGCCACACACGGGACGCCTTGACAGAACTGACACAACCCACCCCGGAGCCGGTGCAATGGGGTTTCTGTCAGTTGTGTCAGGCCTTCGCTAAGGTTCTCACGTTGACCACCGGCTAGCGGCACAAGGAATCCTTTTTGCAATTGGAGGCAGTTGGGGCTTCAGCACCTACCCCCATTTTCTACAAGTGACATTTCGGCACGTCGTTGCAGTTACGCGGACAAATAATCCCGCCCCGGAGACAGAACAACCCCTCTACGTCTTCCTTATTCATAGGCGTCTTGTTCGGAGTAAAGGCCCTTTTTGTTCGGAGTGAAAGGCAGTCTCTCACAACAAAAACCCCGATAACCTTTGGGGCTACCGGGGTTTCCGTTGAAATGGAGCGGGCGAAGAGACTCGAACTCTCGACGTCCACCTTGGCAAGGTGGTGCTCTACCAACTGAGCTACACCCGCAGAGCAAGTGCCAGAAGTAGGCTCGAATTTATCTTCGTCAACAGCTATTTTAGGACTTCCAAGGCGAAGGCCTGCTGGCGGCGAATTTCACGGGGCAAGGGCATCAGACCCTGCTTTTCCAAGGCCGCCGCGATGGCGTCACCGTGCAACTGGCGCAGCAGGGGAAACAACCGTGGGGCGTCGGTGCGTCGGAAAACCAGCCAGACCGGCCAGCGCAAGGGATAGTCGCCCCGGTGCACGTTTTCCTTGGTAGGCGCATAGGCCGGCATTGTCGCGGTTCGCGCCACCATCAAGGCCTTGAGCCGCTGATCCAGCTCCAAAGGCCAGGCCGCGAAGCCCACGGCCCCTGCTTCAATCACCAACTGCGCCACCAACTCCGCCGGCGTCGCTTGTTCAGTAAGCCCACTATTGAAGTCACGCGCCCCCAGCACTTCGTGCTTCACCAAGGCTCGGCTCAATCCGCTCCGCGCACTCATGCCATACGGGGTGATGGCGCGCGGCGCCCAGTCACCCGTCAAACCGAGGTCGCCCCAGCGCGCATGCCCGGCCGCTCCCGTGCGGCCGTAGATGCCGGCCAGTCCTTCGAACGAAATCTGGCTCAAAGGCCGTTCCCTCGCCGTCAACACGGCTACCACATGGTAGGCCAGCGGCAGGCAGTGCCACGGTTCGCCCGGTAAGGCTTGTCCAGGCGGAAAACTCAGCAAGGCCACATCCGCGTGGCCGGCCTGCAACTCCTTCCAGCCGGCGTGGCTGCCCGCAAATGTTGTCGTGAGGGTGGTTTCCTCGCGCGTAGCCGCCGCCTGCAGCGCGTCCGAAAACTCCCCGGCCAGCAAATCACTTCCTGCCACACGCCATTCTGCGCCGGCCGCCACCGCACCCCAGCCCAGCAGGAAGCACAGTCGCAGCGCAGGCATAGTGCAGCGGGCTACGCCTGGCGATCACGCGGATCGGATTCAGAGAGGTGCAACCCCTCCTCCTTGCCGGTGGCGGCAGCCCGCCCCGATGCGCGGCGGCTCGGTTTCGTGGCCCCCTCGCTGTAATAGGAATAATTATTGGTGTAGTAGCCGTAATCCTCACCCGTGCCGGTGGGGACTTGACTGAGCACCACGCCGAGCAGAGGGGTTTTGATGCCTTCCACGATCTGTTGCGCGCGCATCACCATGCTCTGCGGATTACGCCGGTGCTGGATCAGCAGCACGGCCGCATCCACGACACTGGCCAGCACGGAGGCATCACTGACCCCGATGATAGGCGGTGAATCAAAGATGATCTTGTCGTAGCGTCCGCGCAGTTCGGCGATGAGGTCCTTAAGTCGGTTGACATAGAGCAGGCTGAGCGCAAACCCCGCCACCGAGCCGCTGGGGATGAAATCGAGATTGGGCGCGATGGCGCGCTGGGTGACTTCCGCGAGTGATTTCTGGGCCATCAGGAGGTCGCTTAAGCCGGGCTCTTTGGGTCGTTGGGCCAACCGGTGCTGGGTGGGTCGCCGCAAATCAGAATCGATCAGCAACACGCGTTCCCCGCCGGCGGCCATGAGTCGCGTGAGGCGGTGGAGCGTCGTGGATTTGCCTTCGCCCGGTCCGGCGGAAAACAGCACGAGCGCGTTGGGTTGGCCGGGTTTCAGCGCCAGATTGATATTGGTGTGCAGCACCCGGAAGGGTTCCTGTTCCGCCGGATCGGGATCCATTTCATCGGCGGGCGCGCGACTGTAAGGGATGACCCCAAGCACAGGCAGTTTCAGCTTGGTCTCGACATCGGCCACATTGCGGAAGCTGGTGTCGAAATATTCCATGAGCACGGCCATGCCCACGCCGAGCACCAACCCGAAGGCGATCGCGAAGGTGATATTGAGCGGCCAACTGGGTTTGCTGGGCTGCCGCGGGGGCTCGGCGGTGTTGAGGATCTCAATCGTGCGCTTCGGCACCTGAAAATCGATTTCCCGCTGCCGCAGCGTCAGCTTCAGTGTGGTGAGCAGTCGCGTCTCGTCATCCAGTTTTTGGGCGGCCTCCTCGAAAGGCCTCATGCGATCACGAGCGGAGAGGATTTGGTCAACCTTGGCCTGCGCCAGCTGGCGACGGAGCTCGGTCACGCGGGATTCGGCCTCGTTGTAGGAAATTTCTAGCGAGCTCTCGTAGCCGCGCAGCATGGCGTCCAGTTGCTCGCGGATCTTGGTGCGGTTCTCCTCGGCGGCGATAAGTTCAGGATGGGCGGCCCCGAGGCGTGACTTCAGCCGGGTCAGGGTCTGATCTGCCACCAGGTAGGCTTGTTGGAGATTTTGGATGTTCGTATCCTGAATCAACTCGGAGTTCACCAGGCTCACCCGATCCACCGGCGGGATGTCACGAAAACGCTCCCAGCGGGTCTTGCGGCCGATGGCGTCCACACTGAGCGCGATGAGGGAGTTCTGCATCTGGCGCAGGGTTTCGATCTCGATGTCGGAGTAGCGGGCCTGCAGGTCCACGCCGGAAATGTTCAGGTCCTTGCGCAGCTGCTCGACACTGTCGCGCTGGCCACTGACGGTGCGCTCCTGCGATTCGAGTTCCCGCTTGAGCTGGGCCAGCCCCTCGCGCTGCTCAGAGGTGGCAAACGCGATGCGGTTATCCGAATAAACCCGGGCAATCTCATTCGCGAGTTCGGCCGCCAGCGCCGGGTCGCGCGCAAACACATCAATCTCGATGATGGAGGAGTTGCGCTGCGACTCGATACGGACCATCCGGTCGAGCAGGTAGCGATAGACCAAGCCGTTGGGCAAAGTGCCTGTGGCTCCGAGGACCGGAGCCAGCCGTTGGCCAAGCTTAAGATTTTCAATGACCGGATAGATGATGATTTCCGACCGCATCGTCCGCAACTGATCCTGTAGATAGTAGGGATCATAGTAATTGGTGCTCTGCGCTTGGAAGAGTTTCACCTCCCCTTCCGGTTTTTCGACGCGGACCTTCGCGGTCGAGAGAT
>JBDNGL010000324.1:0-6049 GCA_041689285.1 Opitutaceae bacterium | reverse complement strand
GGCTGCCGGTCCACCTGCACCCGCTCGCCCAGCTTCACCAAATGCGGCGAGGTGTAGAGCCCGGTGCGCCAACCCGCCTCATGGAGGATGGCGTCGAGCATCGCCCCGACCGAGCCCTTGCCATTAGTGCCGGCGATATGAATCACCGGCACGGCGCGCTCGGGCTGCCCAAGTGCTGCCGTCATCAGCCGCATTCGGTCGATCCCGAATTTCACTCCCCGCGCTTTCAGGCTGAAGAGGTAATCCGCGACCGCCGCGTAGTCGGTGGTTTCGCCGGTGGTCATACCAGCCTGCACTCAGTTTTTTTCCGACGCCGGTTTCTTTTTGAGAAAAATCGCCTGCAGGATGTCGCGCAATCGGGCACGCATTTCCGTGCGCTTGACGATCATGTCGATCAAACCGTGTTGCAGCAGGAACTCCGAGGTCTGGAAGCCGGGCGGTAGGGTCTGCTGGGTGGTATCCTTGATCACGCGCGGACCCGCAAAGCCGATCAGCGCCCCGGGCTCCGCGAGGATGACATCGCCCAAGGTCGCAAAGCTCGCCGATACGCCGCCGGTCGTCGGATGCGTCAGCACGGACATATAAGGCAGCCGGGCTTCGGCCAGTCGGCCGAGCGCTGCGCTGGTCTTGGCCATCTGCATCAGCGAGAGGATGCCCTCCTGCATGCGAGCGCCGCCCGAGGTGCTGAAGATGATACAGGGAATTTTTTTCTTAAGGGCATTCTCGATGGCCCGGGTAATTTTTTCACCGGTCGCCGAGCCCAGTGTGCCACCGCAGAAACGGAAATCCATCACCGAGATCGACACCTCAATGCGGTGGATTTTGCCAATGCCGCAAACCACGGCCTCGGAAAGACCCGAAGCTTTTTCGTATTTCTTGAGGCGGGTCGTGTAAGCCACCGTATCGGTGAAGCCGAGCGGATCGGCCGACTTCACATTGGCATCGGTTTCGACAAAGGAACCTTCGTCCATCAACCGGGCCAGCCGTTCGCGGGCCCCGATGGGAAAATGGTGCCCACTAGCTGGCACCACCATCTGATTGTCCTCGATATCTTTGGTGAACAGGGTCTCGCCGGAGATGGGGTCCTTGGTGTAAAGCCCCTGAGGTATATCCTTCTTACGGATAGATTTGCGAACCGTATAAGTCGGTTTGTCGAAATGCATGGAGTGGTTATCAGCCGTGGCCGAAAGTGATCACGTTAAGGTTCAGGCAACCCGCCCGGCGAAGCACGCGTGCGCAGCTGTTGAGAGTGGAACCGGTGGTGAAAACGTCATCAACAAGGTGGTAGGGTTGGCTTGGAGTTATGGCTGCCCCCGGAGCGAGTGCAAAGGCATTTTTAAGGCTGCTCAGGCGGGTCCGCCTGTCGTGATAGGTTTGCGATTGGGCATCCTCCACCCGTTGGAGGAGAGGCTCAATCCGGGCGGAGCCCCCGGTCGCCTGCACCAGACATTCCGCCAGCAGCTGGCTCTGGTTATAACCGCGCTCCCGTTCCTTGCGCGGGTGTAACGGCACCGGCACCAGCACCGTGCCGCGCGCCCACGCGCAGATGGCTGAACGGCGAAAAATCTCCGTCATATCCGCCAACACAAAAAGTCCGCGATGATATTTCAATTCGTGCACGAGCGCCCGCGCCGGTCCCTTCAACAAAACCGCTGTGCGGCCCTCGCGGTAGGCCGGTTGCAAGCCCACACAATGCGGACAAAGCCGTTCGCCCTCCACCATGCCGTAAAAAGGATGCCCACAGGTCGTGCAGTGGGGCGGCTGCACAAACTCCACTTGCCGCGCGCACCGGTCACACAGATGCGGGTAGTCACTACCCTCGGTCAACGCCCGGCAGTGCACACACACGGGCGGGAACAAAACCTCCGTCAGGCCGCGACCCCAAGCCCTGATCACCGCTTTCATGAATAGAATACCTTGACCAAAAAAAGTCCCTGCGGCGGGGCAGTCTCCACCAAAGCCGTGCGCCGACGCGACGCGAGAATCTCGCGCATCTGCGCCGGGCGGAGCTTCCCCTCACCCACCGCCACCAGCACCCCCGCCAGACTCCGCACCATCTTATAGAGAAAACCATCGGCTTCGGCGACGAAGCGCACCTGCCGCCCGCGCCGGTGAACCTCCAGTCGCCGCAGATCACGAACTGTGTCCTCCTTCTCCGGCCCGTTCAGAGCCGTGAACGCCCGAAAATCATGCTGCCCCTGTAGGATCGCCGCTGCTGCAGTCATCGCCTTGAGATCCAACGGCCGATAGACACTCCAGCTATACGGACGGTTGAAGGGGTCGGCATCACCCAGATGCACACGGTATTCATAACGTTTCCCCGTCGCCTGAAAGCGCGCGTGAAACGTCGCCGCCACTTTCCGCGCCGATTTGATCTGAATCGTCTTCGGTAGGCCAACCTTCAGCGCGGCCAGCAATTTCTCCGGTCCATGCTTCCAAACCGCGTCGAAATGAAACACCTGTCCCACCGCATGCACGCCGGCATCGGTGCGGCCGCTGCCACTGATGCGCACGGCACCACTCAAGATCTGGGCCAGGCGGCGCTCGATCACATCCTGCACGGCATTGTTGCCCGCCTGGCTCTGCCAGCCGGCAAAACTGGTGCCGTCGTAGGCACAGACACACCGCCAGCGAGAGGGATTGGTGGCTGCTGTTTTCAATGCCGAACACGGATAAATCCGTTCCACCGCCGTGTCCATCCGCGTAATCCGTGGCGACCGGGATCAACCCCTCGCGCCAATAGCCACCGCCATGAGGTCCGGTTCGGTCCACTCGCTCCGGTGGCGACAAGCCGCGAGTTCGCCGCGTCGCATCAGGGCAATTCGGTCGCAAAGCCCAAACAGCTCGGGTAAGTAGGAACTCACCAACACGACCGCCTTCCCCGCTGCGGCGAGTTCCGCGATGAGGGTGTAAATCTGGGCCTTGCTGCCGACATCAATCCCGCGCGTGGGCTCGTCCAGCAACAACACCTGGGCGGGATGCTCTAGCAAACGAGCCAGCGCGACCTTTTGCTGGTTGCCGCCGGAAAGCTCGCCGACCGCCTGTTGCGGCGAGCGGGCCTTGATCCCCAGCCGCTGCATCCAGCCGCTCGTCGCGGTTGCCATTTCCGCCGGTTGCAACCAACCGAACCGAGTGAAGGCACCCATTTTAGTGAGCACGGTATTTTCGGCGAGGGAGCGCGGCAACATGAGACCCTCCTCCTTGCGGTTTTCGCTCAGGAAACCGACCCCCTCAGCCCACCGGCGGGCGGGAGTGGTGACCACCATGTTGCTCGCATCAAGACCAAAGGTGGCCCGCAACAACTCCGTGCGGCCGGCGCCAATCAAGCCGGCGATGCCGACGATTTCACCGGCATGCAGTTTCAAGGCGGCCCCCGATGCCTGCCGCAGCTCCAGCACTTCGGCGCCCAGATGCGGCTGCCGCACCGGGTAAAGTTCCCGCACCTCGCGTCCGACCATCAAGCGCACAATCTCTTCCTGCGGGGTGGCCGCCAATTCACCCGTCCCGACCGTCTGCCCATCCTTCAGCACCGTGAAACGATCCGCCACCTGCCGCACTTCCTCCAAAAAATGACTGATGTAGATCACCGTCACCCCTTGCGCCCGTAGCTGCCGCACAATGGTGAAAAGTTTTTCCGTGTCCGCCTGCGTAAGACTGCTGGTCGGCTCGTCCATGATCAGGACGCGCGGCTCGGTGAGCAGGGCGCGCGCAATCTCGATGATCTGTTGCTCGGCAATGGAAAACTGGCCGACCGCACCTTCCAGATCAAGATGCTCGTGGGCGAGCCGCGCCAACACCCGCCGGGCGCGAGCTCTGGCCTCCGCTTGGTCAATCCAACCCAAGCGGTTCGGTTCCGAACCCAGCACGATGTTTTCCCACACGCTGAGATGCGGTGCCAAGCTTAGCTCCTGGTAAATCATCGCGATGCCCCACTGCCGGGCCGTGAGCGTGTCGGTCGGGGCGTAGGGGTCGCCATCGATCTCCATCGTGCCAGCATCCGGGCTGAGCACCCCGCTCAGCACTTTCATCAGGGTGCTTTTGCCCGCCCCGTTTTCCCCGATCAATGCATGCACCTCCCCCGGGGCGACACTCAGCGAGACCCTCAGCAACGCCTGCGTGGCCCCAAAGGCTTTATCGATGGCCGTGAGGCGTAGCCGGGGCGCGCTCACTTCAGGTATTTATCCAGCGGCGGATTGATCAGGTCGGCGATTGCGGACTCGGCGAGATTTTCGGCTGTCACCAGCACGCAGCCGGTGTCGATCTCGCGTTCGACTTTTCCGCCCTGCAGGACCGTCGCCATCGTTTTGACCCCAAGGTAACCCATGCGGAATGGATTCTGAACCACGAGCCCTTGCAGGTCGCCGCTGCGCAGCCCCGCCATGGTTTGGGTGCCTGTGTCGAAGCCGACGAACTTTACCCGCCCACCTGCGAGCCCGGCGTCACGCAGGGCGAGCAGCATGCCGGTGGCGGAGGATTCATTGGGGGCAAAAATACCATCCACTTCTCTCCCAAAACGGTTGAGCAGGTTTTGCGAGACACGGTAGGCCGTATCGCGGGTCGCACCTGCATGCTGGTCACTGGACAATACCCGGATCTCAGGAAATTCATTTTTGAGGGTCTCGAGGAAACCCGCTTCGCGCTGTTCGGTGCTGTTGGAGCCAGCGAGGACGCGCAGTAAAATCACCCGGCCCTTGCCGTTCAGCAGTTCACCCAACCGGCGCGCGCCCAGCACCCCACCCTTGTAGTTGTCCGTCGAAACCGTGCTCGTTGGCGCGGGCGAGCTCAGCCCTGAGTCGATCACCACCACGGGAATTCCGGCCCGGACCGCGGTTTCCACCGGGGCCACCAGCGCCCGCGCATCCAGCGGCGCCAGCACGATACCACTGACCCGGCGGGCGACGAAATTCTCCACCACTTGCACCTGCTGCTCACGGTCGTCCTCGCGCAGCGGTCCTTTCCAAATGACGTTAACATTCACCCCTGCGACCTTGAGTTCCTGCGCCGCGGCCAGTGCCCCGGCGTGGATGGATTTCCAGAACTCATGCGTCGTGCCCTTGGGCACGACGGCGATTTGGTAGGTCTGTGCGGCCAGCACCGCGGCGCTCAAAATGAACCAGACAAGCAACGGGGATTTTTTCATGGGGTTAACGCGGTTGGTGTCGGACGCTGGCCTTGGCGCCCGGCGGGGGAAAGTAAACGAACGCGATCAGGGTTTCAATTCAACCACGACCTGGATCTCGGTCGTGGTGCCCTTCGGCAGACCATTGACCGCGACGGCGGCCCGGGCGTGCTTCCCGATGTCGCCAAAGACCTTCACGAACAGATCGCTGGCACCGTTGATCACCGCCGGGCTGTCCGCAAAGCCGTCCACGGCATTGACGAAGCCACTGACAAAAACAATGCGCGCGACCTGATCGAGCGAACCCGCGGCCGCCTTGATATTGGCGAGCGTATTGAGCGCGCAAATCTCGGCGGATTTGGCGGCCGTCTCGATGGTCTGTTCCTTACCCACTTGACCGGTGTGTGTCATCTGGCCGTTCACCATGCAAATGGTGCCGGCACAATAGAGTAAATTGCCCGTGCGGACCGTGGGCACATAGCTGCCGGCGGCGGCGGGCGGATTCGGGAGGGTGAGGCCGAGTTCGGCCAATTTGGCTTCAGGGTTCATGGCCACTATACATGACGCCTCTGGCGGCGGAGGCAAAGCGGATTTTACATCCATGAAAGACGCGAGATTGCACCCCGGGCGCGATGACCTGAGTCTAGCCGCCATGACATTTGCCGACTGGCATGAATTAGCTCCAGAAGCCGCTGCCCGCACCGTGCTAGCACGCGTCGCCGCCATGTCTTCAGCGCAACGGCGGGCCGTCATTGCGTCGCTCCCCGAGGCCGCGCAACTCACCACCCGGTTTGCCGCCGCTGATCGCCAAGCTCCCCTCGGAGCGATCCCGTATTTCACCAAGGATTTGTTCGACGTAGCCGGCGAGCCAACCCGGGCTGGGTCCACTTTTCTCCCGGAAGTGCGCTCCACTCCGGCGCATGACTCCGC
>JBDNGL010000323.1:0-1942 GCA_041689285.1 Opitutaceae bacterium | reverse complement strand
TCGTAGCGGGCTTTTACAGACGAATCTTTACACTACCCTTTTTCCCCGAGCTTCTTGAAAATCAAAAATAGCTTCTCTTTTACTGAATTTTCGAAGAGTTGTTTTATGAACAGTTCTAAAATCGTGAAAACAATACTTGCCTTAGCACTCACTTACTTCCTTTCTACAATTTCGCTCAATGCACAAACCCTCCCAAAAGAATTTTTTGGAGTCTGGCGTGGAAGTCGCGTGGAGACCATAAATGGGGTAACTTACAACGGCACGCAAATGACACGAATCACGCCAATTCAGGGTGGACGTGGTGCCAATATGTCATCCTCAGTTTCCTTCGGGCCTGTGACTATCGTCGTATCTGGCAGATACTCGCCAGACGGCTCATTTTTCGCACAGGGTTTCGTGAATGGAGCTCAGATTACAACCAGTTCTGGCACTTGGCGCATGAATCGAAGGGGTATCAGCGCGAGTTCAGTCACCCAAGACATTACCGGAGCGGTCTATTCCGGTGACGCCAGCCTCCGTCTTGCAGGGCGAAGAACGCTGAATGCATTTGGCACCTTGAGCAACGGCGGAACGGTGAGCATCAGGTTGAGTCGATAATCTTAAAGGAGGATCTGATTTCATGAAGAATCTCCTCAAGATTTCATTAGTCTCTTGGGTGTGGGTTAAGCGGCGGCTCGACGTCCGACCCAATTCAAGATTCGCCCTTCTCTGTTGAGCCAACTCCGATGGCGCATTCCGATACAGTTACTCTGGATAACGGAAGTCTAACCAAGAAATAAGTCGTTCAAACTACGCAAATGAAAATATCTGTAATTACAAAAGTTGCTCTTGCTGCGATCTCGATCGTGGTCTCAGGCTGCGCATACGACACTCCTGTCCAAAGATATTCAGAAAGTAAATCGCGCTTTCGGAACCCTCCGGAGCTCATGAGTCACTCCTATTCAGATCGAGATGTATATAGAATATTTCAGCAAGGAGCCACCGGATTTGTTCCTATTTCGTCAATTCGCGAGGATCTTGAATCACAAGCAGATCGTTTTGCTGCACGTCAGGGCAAGAGTATAGTGATACTGGGATATAGCGCTTCGAAGCCGCCCTTTATCCTTGGCAATTTTCCGAGAATGGAGCTTGTTTTTGCGCTCGTGAACAAGTCGTCCCGTTAAAGAATTATTGTAGGAAGCATGTTCCCGTTGAACAAGCCACTATAAAAGAGCCAGCAGTATCAGATCAAATCAAGGGATAATTTTCGAGAATATATCAGGGCGAGCGGGAGGGAGCTAATTTGAGAGGATTAAAAAGGCAGGCAGCAAGAGGGTCAGTTCTTGCTGCCGGCTTTTTCGAGCTGTTTGTTGATCTTTCGCACATCCTCCCGGCTTCCGACCTCCGGTCTCCGCGCAGTAGCTACTCACCCTGCTAGGATGCCCATCTGCAATCTACGGGCAATCCAAAGGTTCGTGACGATGGTCCGGATTTTGACAAATGCCGCTAGTGCGATTTTCACGGAACTCCCCTTCGGCTGGCTGCCGAAATCGTCAAGCTTCAGGCACTCCATGCCCATCCGGATCAAACGCTTGGCCTCGGCCTCATCATGACGCCTGATTGTTTTGTCACTTGGTCCCGCGACCGCAGAAAACGAATCAATCTTCTCCTGCAGCCTCTGCCGGAACTCCTCCGAACCAAAGCATCTACGCTGATGAAGGAAGACATCCTTGAACAGCTTTTTGACGACCATTATCAGTCACAGAGATATTTCACGCGACACAATATAAAGTTCCAACCAAAAGATGGAATCAAGGGGTATAAGAAGCAAAAAGATAGCAACCACTCCGTTATCGATGTGATTGGGGTAAATCCGAATTTGGAAGGATTTGACCGAGTTGTAGTTGCCAGTTGCAAAAGCTGGCAGTCTGGATTTTCGATTCCTTCGAAACTCAAAGATTTG
>JBDNGL010000322.1:0-4150 GCA_041689285.1 Opitutaceae bacterium | reverse complement strand
GCCGTCACTGTTCAGATCGGCGACAATCACTTGGTTCGCGTTTTTCCAGTCCGCCTTGAGGCTGTGCTTCGTCCAGCGCCCGGCCGGATTGCCCGGATTTCGAACCAAGCGACCTCACCCGGGGTTTCGCCGGTGGCGACGACGTCGAGATCCCCGTCGCCGTCAAGGTCGGCCGCAACGGCTTCGAAGCCGCCTGGCAGGTCATCGGTGATCAGGTTGACACGGGCACCCGGGCCATCACCGATGTCGTAGGTTCCGAAATGGGCATGTACATCGATTGCTTTCATATGGTGGGGTGGGGTCTAGGCAGCGGCTTTTTAGCCGTGGGTGGGAAGCAGGTCCTTTTCCGTGGGCCGCCCGCGGTTGAATTTGTCAATGTACAGGCGCTTGCACGCCTGAAACTGCTCTTCGTTAAAACCCTGGTACGGCGAAAGCAGGCGCAGGGGCATCTCCTCCAAGCCGCCCAGTTTGACGAGCAACTTGTCGTAGGCGCCATCGATCCGGTCCAGTTTCAGCAGGTCGCCCAGCACGCCATGCAGCAGATCATGGAAGAAATGCTGCAGCCGGAACAGCCGGTCCAGCTGCCGCGCCCGGCCGGCTTCAAAGAGTGCTACTGTGGCCTCTGGTGCGATTCCGGCCAGGGAGGCCAGCAACGAGCACTCCCCGTACATACAGCCGTGAGGGAAATTCTGTTCGCCGAGAAAATGCTGCAATTCGCCCGCATTGGTAACCAGATCCACGGCGCGCGGCAGACCCCCACCTGTGTTTTTGGTGGCAACCAGGTTGGGCACGGCATCCACAATCCGCCGGTAGTCCACGCCATTCAGCACTCGTTTGGCCCGGGGCAGATTGTAGTGCAGGAACGAGGCGTCTGAGAAGGCCCCACAGACGTCCTTGAAGAAAGTCAGCAATTCGACGTCGTTAAGCGCCCCCCAGCTGGGGAGCGCAATCTGGAACATGCGAAACCCCAGGCGGTGCGCAATCGCCACCCGCTCCACAATCGTTGCGGTCGACAGCCCGATCGCACCCACCATCGTCTGTGCCACGTAATCACGAGTCTCATCCCGAAATACTTCTGTTACCTGCTTAAATCGGTCGAGATCTACCGCATAACCTTCGCCGGCAGTGCCAAAGATGTAGATGTGGTCGAAACCCATTTTGCGCATGTGACGTACTTCGCGACGAAAGATCGATTCTTGGAATCGTTCCTCTTCATCCCAAGGAATTTCACAGGAAACAAGTGTAGCTTGATGATAACGGGGCATAGGAATGGTTGACCTTATCCGCGGCCGAGGTCTCTGGAAAACACTTCACCGGTAACGTCCAAAGCTTCGATTGGTCGGCTCACGTCAGGCAGCGAAATCACCGGAATTATGTTTTGTCACAGCACTAATGAGACACTACCCTAGTCCTAGAAGTGGTAATTAACGCTAAACTTGAAGGTTCGACCAGGATTGACAAATAGCCAAAAGTCCGACTCGCCGCCTTCGATGAAATCCTTCTTGTCGAAAATATTGTCCACGTTTAGGGCAAACCGGAACTTGCCCGTGCCGTAAGAGAGAAAACCCACCGTGGTGGTGTAGCCCGCCTGGGTATACGCAGTTGGAGTGCCCGGCGCCGGACCGACGCCTGTCGTGGAGCCTTTGTAGTAGGCTCCTGCGCCGATCCTGAGGCCCTTAAATCGCTCTTTGTTGAACTCCTGCGCCACGAACACGCTCCAAATATCGTTGACGACTGAGTTGGGCAAAACTCCCGCGGCATTCCTTGAGTCACCGCGATACAACGTGAGGATCGCTTGCAATGGGCCGAGGGGTGAGTTTAGAGACAATCCTATGTCCGCCTCAAATGCACCTTTGTTGGTTTCCTTGCCCTCTTGCAGGATTCCAAGGTTTCCGGGGATGGGATTGCCAAAGCGGTCAACGGAGCCGGGGGGCAATGTGATCAGCACCCGCACATTGGTCAGCGAAAGGTCAAAGTACGCCAGAGTCGCGAAAAGCCGGCCATCGGCTGTTTCGATCTTAATCCCAACTTCCTTGTTTTCGCCCACTGAAGGTAGCAACTGCTGGCCGTCCCTCGGCCCACCTTGAATGAGACCAGTGTTGAACACGAACGACTCGGAGTAATTGTAGTAGACGCTCGCCCAGTCCATGGGCTTGAAGACGGCGCCGTAGCGCAAGACCGTTTTCTGGTCGTTTCGCTCGGTCGTCAACTTATTCGTATTGGAAAGTGACGTAGAATGGAATCTATTGTAGCGGGCGCCACCGACTACTATCGCCTTCCCATTGAGAAATGAAACCTGCTCTTGGATATATGCGGATCCAATGAGGGCGTTGCCGAAAGAGCCGGGGCTACGAGTAAAGTTCGGTTTTGGCGTATTGTACGCAGGATTGAAAACGTTGAGATCGGAAATACGTAGCGTCGTGACCGGGCTTGGGCCTGATTTGCTGGTCGCGATAGCCCAGCCATAGCTAAATTTATGATCGAAACTGCCGGTATTGAAGGAATGAAGAAAATCCGTCAGTTGATTCACCGCCCAATCAGCAAAAAACAACTCCTGAAAGTTCCTTTTTAGCAACCCAGTTACGGGGTCGGGTCGACCGATCGGAGTAACGCGATCCCAATCATTGTTTTGCTGGTTGTAATTTGCCACCACTTGCAGATGAAATGATGGGGTGATCGCCACTTTGTACGTGAAATTGGCGAACTGGTACCAGCTTAGGCGGGAGACCCAAGGTTCGAAGATCGTAAAATCGTCTCCGAGCTGCATTAACTTCCCGGTCGAGTCGACTCCGGTGAAGCCCGCAATTTCGTCCTTCTTCGTGAAGGAGTAATCAAACTGAATCGAGGAAGCAGTACCCGGCAGTTTGTACACGAGTGTCGTCCCGAGGAACAAATCCTTGTTGAGGTCGAATTTTCTTGGACCTTTGCCGTCTGTCGTAGCGAAAGTTCCCCGGTAGCCCAAACCCGTATTGCCAAGCGGTCCCGATGTGTTGGCTTCGACCCGGTAGAGATCATAGCTCCCAATTGTTGCTTTTACCGACGACTCATGCGTTTTGGTCGGAGTCTTGGTGACGTAGTTGATAAGTCCGCCGGTTGCAGAGCTTTGGCCAAAGACCAAGGCGGCCGGCCCCTTCACCACTTCGATCCGATCGATATCGTAGAGCGGCACGTTGATGTTACCTGCGAATGAAACGTTGTCCCTCAGGAAAGTCCGCACGCGGAACCCGCGCATACACATATCCCCCAAAGTGACCGTGCGTTTGTTGATACCGCTCGAGCCGTACTTGAGTACATCGACCGTATTGTCGGTCGGTATGTCCCGCATCAGTTCGCTAGTGATGATCTGGATGCTTTGAGGGATGTTACTGAGGAGCTCGGCGCTGCGGGTGCCCGCCATCGTGTTCTTTTTGAAATACCCGTGGTCCTCCTTGCTCGTCACTTCGAAAATCGAGAGTTCATAGACCTTCTCGTCAGGGCTCTGTTCGGTCTGCGGTGCTACTTGGGCGGAGGCTCCGCCAGTGGCGATAGAGAATATCGCACACGCAACTAACATCCGCCCGGTTAGGACGGGAAGCTTGGATTTTGGTTCCTGCCGTGTCTTGGATTTCGATGGAGTCATGGATTTCATCGTTTGAGGGTCGGTCTGGGGTGGTTGTGGGTTGAGGGGGGAATGGTCCAAAATCGCTACAAGGGCGCTTATTTTCTCAATTTTTGGAGACGGCGTATAGCACTCTTGGATAAACGTGCATACACGAGTATCTGCCGTGATTTTCCTGTCAATACAAATTCCGCAAAAGTCTCAGGTTCAGCACACCAAGGCTGGGCAAGGCTGGGGCGGATCTTCGGCGGCGGAAACGGTGGGCACGGTTGTGTGCCGGCGTCGCCCGTGCTCCAGCATCCTCAGGCCAGCCTCGCCCCAGCGCGGGCCTCAGGGTATGTAGGCCAGTTCATCATCCGTCAGTTCGCGCATGATCAATCCGCTTTCCGCCCGGACCATCGCGCGGAGGTTCTTGTTGAGAATGTCCTGAATGTGCCGCTCCATCGCGGCCTTCGCCTTCGGGGCGTCTCGGCGCGCGATGGCTTCGTGGATCTCCTCGTGCTCGGCCAGCACCGCGCCACGGTTCGCATCCCGTTCGGCCTTGGTGCGCAT
>JBDNGL010000321.1:0-6998 GCA_041689285.1 Opitutaceae bacterium | reverse complement strand
GGACACGAATACATCTGCAGCATGAAACCGCCGGCCGGTTTGCGCATCGCCGGTTTTGGGCCGGAGTCCACCGGCAAGACCACCTTGGCGGAGAAACTGGCCGCGCATTATGAGGCCCCGCTGGTCACCGAGTATGCGCGGGAGTTCTGGGCTGCGCACGGAGGCATCCGGGCAGAGGACATCCCGGCTATTGCCCGCGAGCAATGGCGCAGGGAGGACGCGGCCGTTTGTCATCTATTAGATGACAAACCGCGCGGGGCGAAGTTGGTCATTTGTGACACCGAGGCGCTGACAACGATGCTGTGGAGCGATCTGCTCTACGGCGGCTGTTCAGATGAGTTGCGGCACGGGGCGGAGGCCCGCTGCAAAAACTACGCGCGGTATCTCCTGTGCGACATTGATCTGCCCTTCACGCCCGATCCTCAGCGTTGCTTTCCCGCGGTGGCGGACCGGGAGCGGTGCTGGCGGCTCTGGCGCGAGGCGCTGATCAGCCGCAGGCGGCCATTCGTGAAAATCAGTGGCGGTTGGGCGGAGCGGGAAAAGGGAGCGATTGACGCGGTGGAAAAACTCATGGCAGACCAGCGGTGTGATTGAGGTATCTAACGACTATCGTGAACGCTTCGGCGGCCTCGGTCGGCTCTACGGGGCCGCGGCGCTACCGCGGCTGGCGGCTGCGCACGCGGGGGTGGTCGGAGTCGGCGGCGTGGGTTCTTGGGTCGTGGAAGGTCTGGCTCGCTCGGGGATCGGCGCAATTACCATGATCGATCTCGATGACGTGTGCGTGACCAACGTGAACCGGCAGTTGCCCGCGCTGGACGGCAACATCGGCCGGCCCAAAGTGGAGGCGTTGGCCGAGCGGGTGCGGCTCATCAATCCGGCCTGCCGCATCACTTGCGTGCAGGAATATTTTACGGAGGCCTCGGCGGAACGACTGCTGGCAGAGCGCTACGACTGGGTGGTGGATTGCATCGACCTAATGTCGAACAAGGCGCTGCTCATCGCCGCCTGTGTGCGCCGGGGCCTGCGCGTGGCGACCGTGGGAGCGGCCGGCGGTCGCCGGGAGGCGACGCGCATCAAAGTCGCGGACTTAGGTGATTCCCACGGTGACGAGCTCTTGCGACAAGTGAGGAAAAAATTGCGCCGCGACTACGGTTTCGCGAAAGGCGAGGGCCATCATTATGGCATCCCCTGCGTATCCAGTCGGGAACAGCCGGTCTATCCTTGGGCGGACGGCACATGTGCGACCGAACCGGAAGCTGGCTCGAATCTGCGGCTGGATTGTGCGACGGGCTTTGGGACGGCCGTGTTCATTACGGGTGCCTTCGGCTTCGCCGCGGCTGGCGAAGTGGTGCGGCGGATTGCGCAACCAGACGGCCTCAGGTGAGTTATTGATCTGGAACTCAGGAACGACTGGAATCAGGCAACCGGATTTTAAATGGGGAAATCAGGAAGGCAGGAAATTAATGACGGTTCGTTCCAGCTTTCCTGAGTTCCAGATTAAAATAGGCGACGGAAGTTGGCGGCGACTTGATCGGCCAACTGGGGAACGGGTTGGTCGAGGAAGGCGGCGAGACCGGCGTAAACGGCGGCGATATTCGCGGGGTGGTTCAGGCGCGAACCCGTGGGTGAGGGCGGCAGACTAAATTTTTCGGCAGCGGTCGGCAGCGGCATGGCGGGGGCGTCGGTCTCGACGAGCAGGCGGTCGGCGGGGACGGCCTTGAACGCTTCGCGCTGGCGGGTGCGGCGTGGGTCGAGGAAGGAGCCGTTGAAGGAAAAATACGCGCCGAGGTCGGCGAAAGTTTTCACCATGTCGGCTGGTCCTGAATAAGCGTGGAGCAAAAAGCCACACGCGGGGCGCCGGGAGAGTTGCAGGACATCGCGCAGGGCACCCCACGCATCGTTGCAATGGATGGAGGCGGCGAGGTTGCGGTCGGCGGCCAGTGCCAGTTGCCGGGCGAAGACTTCGGTCTGTTCGTCAAGCGAAGCGCGGCGCAGTCCGGTGAGTCGAGGGTCGTCCAGCTTGGCCCGATCGAGGATCCAGCGGTCCAAACCGATCTCACCGACCCGGGCGCGGGGCTCGGCGGCGAGCCGGGCTTCGAGAAGGCTCTGCCAGTCGGCGGGTCGATTGCCGCAGTCCCACGGATGTACGCCGTAGCTGGGCACGAGCCACGGAAAGCGCGTGGCGAGCGCGGAGACCGCGGACCAGTCAGCGGGAGTCGTGCCGTTGACGACGGCGCCGGAGAGACCGGCCGCGGCGAGGTCAGCGGCGATGCGGTCGAGGTGCGGCGCGAGCCACTCGTCTTGGAGATGGTTGTGGGAGTCGTAGAGTTTCACCGGGATCGATTTAACCACGGACGGACATGGATGGACGCGGATTTTCTGACTATCCGAGGGGATGATATCAATCGCGCTCGCTTTTGAATCGTGCGATGACGGGCGAAAGGTCGGGCGCGCCGGAGTGTTTAGGGGCGGCCACTCGCACACGCTCGTGGCTATGGAAAAATCCCAAAGCGACCGCCATCAGGCGTGGGTCCGGGCAAAGGCGTGGATCGCGGCGCGGACGGCGGCGAGGCCGTTTTGCCGGGTGGGGGAGAGATTTTTGAGGAGGTCGAGGGCGGTGAGGGGATCGGTGTCGTCGCCGAGAATTTCGGCGGGTGTGGCGCCGGTGAAATATTCGCAGACGAAAGCAACGAGGCCTTTCACCAGCGGGCTGCCGGCATCGCAACGGAAGTGGCCGCGGCCATCACGGAGTTCGCCGATGAGCCAGACTTGGGAGACGCAGCCGGGGACGCGGTAAGCATCGGTGCGCTCGTCCGCCGGAAGCGGCGGGCGGCGGCGGGCGCGGTCCACGACGGCGGCGAGTCGCTCCTGCGGGTTTTCGATCAGCAGGTGATCCTCGATCAGAGTGTGCGGGGCGGTCGAATCCATGCGATCAGGCCGGGATCAGCCGCACTTGGACGATGAGCGGGCTGGGGTCGTCCCAGAGCGGTTTGTCCTTTGGAGGAGGGAGGATTTTGTCGAGGTGCAGACGGAGAGTGAATTGGCCGGGTTGTTTTAATTCGACGGGACCCATGCGGGTAATGATGCGGGGGAAGTAGTCCTGCTGCGTGTAGGCGAGCTCGCCGTCGCGGATGATTTTTTTCCGCAATGATTGGCCGGCTGCTTCGACTCGCGCGGTGTGACCACCGCTCCACGGTTCGAGGTGTTGGTGGGTGGTGATGAGTTCGATGACGAAGCGGCCTGGTGCGAGCACGGTGGCATTCCACTCCAGCCAGTCGGTCGTTTGCTTCCAACCGGAGGTGAAGCCGAGTGGGGTAATGCGCAGTAGCGGCTGACCGCGGTCAGCACCGGGGCGGGCTTCGGCGCTGAGCAGCGCGAGCGAGCCGTCGGGTTCCTGAATGGGTCCTGGCACGACGGAGGGGGCACCGGCGAGGGTGAGCGTGACGACGGTAACAGGATTTTTCCAACGCAGGCCGACGAGGTTGAGCTGTAGCACCGGGGTGCCGGTGGCGGTGTCGCGGGTCTGGGTGCAGGACAGTTTTTTCGTCGGGGTGAGGAGCGGGGCGGCGGTGAGCACCTTGGTCTTCAGTCCACGCAATTCAAAACGCTGCGGAGGCTTTTGGAAGAAATGCAGATAGAGCGTGCGGCCCTTGGTGGTGATACGCCCCCACGGAAAATCATGCGTGAAAGGCGAGGGCGCGGTGCCGTAAATGCTGGCGCCATTGGCTTTCAGCCAGCGACCTACGGCGCGCAAGCGGGCGACGCTGGGGGCGGGCACGCGGCCGTCGGCATCGGGGCCGATATTGAGGAGGTAGTTAGCGTTTTTGCTGGCCGACTCGACGAGGGTGCGGACGAGGTCGGTGGAGGATTTCCACTCGTGATCGTGCGACTTGAATCCCCAGGTGTGGTTGAGTGTGGCGCAGACCTCCCAATCTCCGGCGAGCCGGCCGGGGGGCATCTGGTTGTCGCGCGGGATGCCGTAGTCGCCGAGGCCGTGGCCGATGCGGCCGGAGACAAGGCAGCCGGGCTGGAGTTTTTTTACGAAACGGCGGATGGCGAGGGACTGCGCGTGGGAGATGGTGAGCGGCGTGTCGAACCAGATGAGACCGACGGGGCCGTAGCGGGTGAGGAGTTCACGCAATTGCGGATAAACTTTTTCGCGGAGGTAGCGGTCGGAGTTTTTCTTTTTCGCGTCGTAGTCCCAAGTGTTCCAAGCGCCATCGGGATGGTGCCAGTCGAGGTCCTGTGAGTAGTAGAAGCAGAGGGTGACGCCCTGCTTTTGGCATTCGCGGGCGAGGTCGCGCATGGGGTCGTGCGCCCAAGGGGTGGCGGCGACGACGTTGTAGGGATTTGAGGGCGAAGCATACATCGCGAAGCCGTCGTGGTGCTTGGCGGTGATCACGAGGTAGCGCTGGCCGGCGTCGCGGGCGAGGCGCACGATGGCGGCGGCGTCGAATTTTTTCGGATGAAATTTCGCGGCAAATTTCTCGTAAGTGGCGACTGGAATTTTTTCGCGAAACATCAGCCACTCGCCGATGTAGGGGACGCGCTTACCCTGCCAGACTCCGGCCGGAATCGCGTAGAGACCCCAGTGGATGAAAAGCCCGAAGCGGGCGTCGCGCCAGCGGGCCAAGGCGGCTTTGGCGGCAGGCGAAGGGCGGAGAGGTTGTTTAACGGTGGAAGGATCGATGGCCATGAGGGAAATAAATGTGGGCCGCGCAGCGGGTCAAGGTTTAGGGTTGGCGAGCACCGGCATCGGGCAATCGAGGGTGACGGCGATAGCGCGGAAAAGTTCACCTTCCTCAACCGTGACGGTGCCGTCGTTGCTGATGACGGAGGCCGCGGCCAGCAGCAGGCGTTTTTTGATCGGCAGCGAGCTGACCGCGAGCCGATCGAGAGCGCGGTCGAGTGAATCCAGATCGGGCGTGGCAGCTATCAGGACGAGCGTGTCCTTTAGCAAAGGGAGCTCGCGGATGCCTCGGGCGAAGGCGGTGGCGGCGATTTTTTCGTCGGCGGTGCCGCTGTGGGCCAGCAGGGAGAGGACGCCGCCGATGTCGTCGGCCACGGCCTGAAACGAATGAAAATCCACGCGCGCTTGCGGGGCACCGGCGAGCTTGAGCTGGTGGAGGAGCATTTTTTGCAGCGCGAACTCGAAAGGGGTGACCTTGGTGTCGGCATGCACGAGCTCGTCCAGCGTGGTGACGAAACGCGCGCGGGTGGCGGCATCGAGGGTGGCGAGGGCCGGGAAGGCGAGTTGGAGGAGCGGGAGCCGGGCGGCGGGAGCGAGGGCTGTGATTTGGGGCTTTAGTTGCGCGGCAAGCTCAGCGGCGGCCGGACTGTCGTGAGTG
The DNA here is from genome assembly GCA_041689285.1 of Opitutaceae bacterium. GTDB lineage: Bacteria > Verrucomicrobiota > Verrucomicrobiia > Opitutales > Opitutaceae > UBA2377. The sequence continues at coordinate 1,650 of JBDNGL010000321.1, read as the reverse complement.
GTGATCAGGTCACGGGCATTTTTGTCAGCCATGAGCAGGCCGTAAACTAGGGCGGGGGCGCGGTCGGCATCGCGGGTAACTTCGCGCAGGGCCGCGGGGAGGGAGTCGAGCAATGATCGGGCTTGATCAAAATGCGCGGCGGAAAGCGCGCCGATAGCGGCGATGGCGGCGACCGGGGCGAAGGGGACGCGATCGAGCGGCGGCGGTAGTCCGGGCATCGGGAGGGGAAAAGGAAAGCCGGCGGCCGGGGCGGGCGGCTTGGGAGCGCCGCCGAGTCCGGTCTCCGCAAAGGATTTAGTTTTCACATCCACCACTTCCTCGGGTTTAAAAAACTGCCCGTCCCAGCGCGGATCCACGGCGCGAATGCGTTCGGGCAAGGGCGGGTGGGTGGCCCAGGCCCCGCCGAAGTGGGAACGGAAACCTTGGGCAAAAAAGAAATGACCGATTTCACCAGCATGGGAGCCAATCATCCGCGAGCCGAGGGTGTAGCCGCCGATTTTCTTGAGCACGCCGGCAATGCCATCGGGATTGCGGGTGAACTGCACGGCCGAGGCGTCGGCCAGAAATTCGCGTTGGCGTGACACCGCTGCCTGGATGAGTCGGCCGAAAAAATAACCCACGTAGCCGACGATCAGCAACGCGAGGCCAATGGCGAGGAGCACGACCACGCCATTCCCCTTGCTTTTGCCCCCACCGCCACTGCGCCCGCGACCCAGGTTAAAAAGCAACCCGCGGCCGATGATGCCGAGAAAGAGAATGCCGAAGACGATGGCGGAGAGCTTCACATTCAGCCGCATGTCGCCGTTGAGGATGTGACTGAACTCGTGGGCAATGACGCCCTGCAACTCGTCGCGATTCAGTTTTTGGAGCGTGCCTTTGGTCACGGCGACGACGGCATCAGCGGTGGTGAGACCCGCCGCGAATGCGTTGATGCCAGGTTCGTTTTCCAAGATGAACACCGCGGGCACCGGCACACCGGAAGCGATGGCCATTTCCTCCACGACGTTGAGGAGGCGGCGTTCGTCGAGATCGATGGTATTGGGCGCGACGCGCCGACCACCGACCATCGTAGCGATATCCGCCCCGCCGCTGCGCATTTGCAGCCATTTGAAGAGCGAGGCGAAGCCGACGACGACGATCGTGACGCCGGCAACCCACGTGAAGATCAACGGATTCCAGTAGCGGATGGGCGCGCCGACTTCGTGGGACAGCTCCTCGCCATGGATTTCAAACTGCCCGAAGAGGGCCATTGCAGCCGCGTAGCCGGCTAGGATTGTGCCGAGCACGGCGAGTGCAAAGAGCAGGACAAGGCGGCTTGAGCGTTTTTTGGCGAGGGCCTGGGCCTCGAAGAAATTCATATCGGCAGTAGGGCGTAGCGGGTAGGAACAGAAAGCCTAAGTGTTGTGATGCTCGCTACCCGCTATTCGCTGCTGGCTACTGGCCTCAGGTGAACTTGACCTGTGGGGCGTTGCGCTCGGCGGGATCCTCGACTTTGAACAATTCGGCGGGGAGGAAACTAAACATGCCGGCGAAGACGTTGGTGGGGAAAGTCTCACGCTTGGTGTTATAGATCATCACACTGTCGTTGAAGGCTTGGCGCGCGAAGGAGATCTTGTTCTCGGTGGAGGTGAGCTCCTCGGTGAGCTGCTG
>JBDNGL010000320.1:0-5332 GCA_041689285.1 Opitutaceae bacterium | reverse complement strand
TGCGGAAAGCGGCTCCATGCGTAGTTGCGGATGGGATCCTCCCGCGAAAGCAACCGCGCCCGAACCGGATTCAGCAAGCCTCGCCCAAGGTTTCGAGGAAGCGCTGGCGATCCCGGCCGTCCCGGACGATCGGCTCCCGCCGATCCCGGCGACTCATCACGAGGGACACCGCACCATCGAACTCGATCCGCCGACGGCGAGGCCTGTGCTCAACGGTCCGAAACTCCGGAACTGTGTGTCAATGATGAGGACTGACCCCTTTTCTGAAGTCCGAACTCAACGGGGTGCGATGAGTTTTACCTTTGGAAAGTAGGTGCGGTAGCGCAGCGGATCGCGGGTGAGGAGGGTGTGGCCTTCGGCTTCGGCGTGGGCACCGATGAAGAAGTCCGGCAGGGGCGAGGTGCGGGAGCCACCCGCCTTGCGAAAGGCGGCGAAGGCGCGGGCGGCGGGGAAGGCGGCGGAATACGGCAGGGCGAGCCGTTTGAAATCGGTGGGCGGGAGCAGGTGCAGATTGAGGTCACGCTCATTTTTATAGCATGGGGCGAGTTCGGCGTAGATCACGGGGTTGATGGCGGCCTGCCGGGCGTTGATGAGGGGCGCAAGCTGGGCGCTGGACCAGGCGAACCACTTCGGGTCGCGCGTGGCGATGTCGAGCAGCACGTTGGTATCCACGAGAACCATGCGTCAGTCCTCTCCGCGAGTCGTGGCCATGATCTGATCGGTGGTCAGTTTCGTGGTGGCGGAACCGGCGGCCTTGACCAGCCACGCGTCGAATGCCGTCGCCGCGCGGCGGCTGCGCTTGCGCGGTTTCACTTGAAGGGCATCCTCCCCAGCCACGAACTCCACTTCGGTGCCGGGTTGCAGCCCGAAACGCACCCGCAGAGCCTGTGGGATGGTGATCTGGCCTTTGACGGTGACAGTCATTCGCCGGTATTACCGCAGCCGGTATTACTGGTCAATTTGTTTTCTTGCGACGCTTCCGGGTCGGACTACAAGTGCCACGGTTGCCGGACACCAGTGTGTCAATCCGCAACGAACTCGATCGGCGCGGGCATCATCCTCAACCCTACGAATTGAAATAACGTCCTGCTGCTCGTCATTCATAATCAACCTGCGGCCGGTCGAGAGGGAGGCAGAAGGATGAATTATGAAAGGTGGAGCAGCGCATCGCCGCGTGGCACGACCGCATGCTCCTGCCCGGACAGGACTGGGAAGAGGAAATCCGGCAGGCGTTGAGGCGAAGTATGAATGAAGAAGGATGAAGGAGCCTTGCGGAACCAGTTCATCATTCTTCCTTCCTCCTTCTGCCTTTCGTTCTATCGGGCGGGGGTCATCCCGTTCCTCGTCAGCCCGGTCTTCGTGGAATCGCGTTACCACCGCGAGGTGAAAGGCCGGCTCGCGATGGAGCGTTTGGAGTTCCGCATTTACGCGGTGCAGTCCGCCTGAAGGCGGGACTCCAAACATCCGAGCCGCGCTACCATACTTTACGTTTGGTAAATCCGGGCGCATAGTCCGCTCGCATGATTCAAAGACCTTTCTGGCAGCAGCGGATCGAGGCGGCGTGGCGCGAAGCTCCCATCGCCTGGCTGTGCGGCGTGCGGCGCAGCGGCAAGACGACGCTGGCTGAAAACCTGGGTGCGGATCGGGTGCTCTACGTGAATTGCGACCTGCCCACGGTCGAGGACATGGTCCGTGATCCACAGGTTTTCTTCCGCGGTTGCTCCAAGCCGGTCGTGGTGTTTGACGAGGTCCATCAACTCCGAGACCCGGCGCGCGTGTTGAAGATCGGTGCGGACGGTTTTCCGAAGCTGAAGATTCTCGCCACGGGTTCCTCCACGCTGGCGGCGAGCAAGAAGTTTCGCGATACGCTGACGGGGCGGAAGCGCGTGGTGCATCTGCCGCCGGTGTTGTGGGATGAACTGACGGCCTTTGGGGTCGCGCTGCCGCAGCGACTGCTGCAGGGCGGTCTGCCACCCGCGCTGCTGGCGGAGTCGAAGAAGCCTGCGTTTTACCGCGAGTGGATGGATTCGTTTTTCGCGCGGGACATCCAGCGGCTTTTTGGGTTCCGGGACATGAACCGGTTCAACGCGCTGTTTGAATATGTGCTGCGGCAGAGCGGCGGACAGTTCGAGGTGACGAAGACGGCGGCGGCGCTCGGCATCACGCGGCCCACGGTGGAGACCCATCTGCGCGCATTGGAAATCACCCACGCGGTCGCGTTGGTGCGGCCTTTCCACGGCGGCGGGCAAAATGAACTGGTGAAGCAGCCGAAGGTGTATGGCTTCGACACGGGCTTCGTGAGCTTCGCGCGTGGATGGGATCCGCTGCGGAACGACGATCTTGGCATTTTGTGGGAGCACCTTGTCCTCGAACATTTGCAGGCGTATTTCCCGGACACGCCCGTGCGCTACTGGCGCGACAAGCAGGGGCGCGAAGTGGACTTTGTCCTGGCGCATCGCCGCGACGAGGTGGACGCCATCGAATGCAAATGGAACAGCGCCGCGTTCGACAGCGCCGCGCTGGAGGTCTTTCGCAGCTACTACCCCAAAGGCCGCAACTATCTCGTCAGCCCCTCCGGTGCGCCGGCCTATACGAAGCGATTCGGCTCTCAAGAGGTGCGCGTCTGCACACCGTCGGAACTGCTGCCGCCGTCGTGATGAGGAAATCCATGCCCCAATTTGCAGCTTCCCGTGCGCGAGCCCGCCCGTAGCCTTGCGCCATGCCCACCCCGGATTCGACCCGCCCCGCCGGCCCGTCCGACCAGACCCGCTACGACGTCTTCATCAGCTACGCGCGCCGGAACAACGCGCCGATCTTGGACGCTTTTCCCCATGGCTGGGTTGCCGCCATCCGCGACCACATCCTCGCCGACCACCGGCAGTTCTCCACCGCGCCGCTGCGCCTGTTCTTCGACACCAGCGCGATCAAGGACGCCGACGACTGGCGCTTCCGCATCCTCGGCGCGCTGCGGCAGTCGAAGATGCTCCTCGTCTGCCTCTCGCCGAATTATTTGGTCAGCGCTCGTGACGGCGGCATCCGAACCTTGCAATCGCAGGCCAGCCGTATTATCCGAACCCCGTGACACACGCTGCGCACACGCTTGATGAAGCGCGAAAGAATTGCTCGCCGCAACCGCTCTCGGACGGCGGCATCACCGATTTCTGGGTCGAGACCGAGCAGGCGCGCGACGAATTCACCAGCTTCCGTTCAACCCTCGACAGCATCCTCAAGGATGCGACCGCGCGGAAGGTTCTCGTTCACGGCCACGGCGGCTGCGGCAAGAGCACCGAGATCAACAAATTCCTTCAAAGCCTCGGCCCTGAGTGGCTGGTCGTCGCACTGAATGCGGGCGACTTCCTGCCGGTCAGCGGCAATGAAGCCGCCGACGTGCTTCTCGCCGCATGCACGAAGCTTATCGAGGTGGCAAAGGACAAAAGTCTGCCACTGAACGAAGACTCGATGAAAGGCGTCGTCGCCTTCTTCGACCAGACCACCGTCACCGCAACCAAATCCCGCGCGGACGACCTCTGCATCGAGACGGGAGTGGGCGTCGCGAGCGGCATCGTCGGCAAGCTCTTCGGGTTGAGAGCGAGCCTCGTGGCGGCCCTCAAGTTCGGCTCCCGCACCGACCAGAGCACCGTCCACTGCGTGCGCCAGCGCAAGGGCGAACTCTGCGCCGCCGTGAACGCCCTCGGCATCGCCGCCGAGCAGGCGTGGCAGCAGAAGACCGGCAACCCCGACGCCCGACTCCTCCTCGTCATCGAGGAACTCGACAAGCTCGGCCTGGCCGACGCCCGGCAGATATTTGTCCGCGATGGCCGCATCCTCAGCGAGGTCACGCTGCGCGCCATCTACACCATCCCTGTCTTCACCTATCACTCCGCCGACGCCGGGGCGATCCGCGCCTACTTTCAGAACAACCTGTCGCTCCCCATGATCAAGGTCAACGACAGGGACGGCAAGCCGTGCGAATCCGGTCGCGCCGTCCTCCGCCAGATCGTCCGCAAACGCGTCAAGCCTACCGTGCTTCCCGACGACGCCTTGGAGCTTCTCATCGAGCGCACCGGCGGCGTCCTGCGCGACATCTTCGACGCCATCCAGACCGCCGCGCACTTCAAGACCGTCCAGCAGGGGAAAGTCATCGACCGCATCGCCATCGCCCAGGCGCTCGATCGCATGGTCACCCTCAAGGGGCTGCAGATCGCCTACCCGCCGGAGGACAAAAAGGAGCCCAAGCCGCTCCAGGAAAAGCTCGCCGCCATCGCCAAGGAACAGTCCCAGGGCCACACCGTCTCCGCCCAGCCGGACCCTGACATCCAGCTCCTCCTCATGAGCGGCGCGCTCATCGAATACAACGGCGTGGGCTGGCTCGGGGTTCATCCGTTGGCCAGGGAATATCTCCTCAGTCTGCGCTACGATGTCGGAGCATCCGCCCACTGATCTGGACGAAATCACGTCCTGCCTCGGCGCGCCCGTGCCGGGGCTGATTCTGTTGCGCTACAGGTCGGCGCTCGTCCTGGATGCGCTGCTCGCAGCGCAACGCGCCCATCTCGGCGACCGCCTGTTGCACGAGGTCCGCTACGACCCGCGCAGCAACGGCGCCGAGAGTTCGCCCTCAAGCCTCGCGGAACACTGCCGTTCGCTCGCGGCGCCCGGCATCCCCGTCATCGTTCTCCGCCCTGAGCCAGAGGCCGCGGCGGACCAGCCCGAGGTCGAACTTTTCTGGAAGCAGATGAACGCCCAGCGCGAAGCCCTCGGTGCCCTGCCCGCCCAGATTCTCCTTTGCTTGGACGAGGCCCACACCGCAGCCGCCTTCCATCACGCGAAGGATCTGGTCTCGTGGTGTTCCCCGAAGTTCGAGTTCCTCGCCCTCACCCCCGGCGCTCCCGACCGTTCCATTTCCTCGCAGGCGAAAAAGACTTCACGCGACGCGCGGTCTGCCACTCGGCTGACTTGGGAGACCCTCTATCCGCTCTGGCGGCAGACGGTCGCCAGCGGGAAACCGCCCGGCGCGGACACCACCTCGCGGCTGCTCATCCCCCTGCTACAAACGGCGCTGGATCTTGGCATGGTCACGCAAGCCACCGCCCTTCTCCGGGAAGCCTCGTCCCCCCAGTTCCGCGACGAGTCGCAACAGGCACATTGGCTATTCCTCTGCGGCGACCTCGCGGTGGCGCAGGGCGACCTCGCCGGGGCCTTGCGCTCCTTCTCCGAGTCCAAGGCCATCGCCGAACGCCTCGCCGCCAGCGACCCCGCCAATGCCGCGTGGCAGCGCGACCTCTCCGTGTCGCTGGATAAGATGGGCGACCTCGCGGTGGCGCAGGGCGACCTC
>JBDNGL010000319.1:0-3340 GCA_041689285.1 Opitutaceae bacterium | reverse complement strand
GCGAATTTTACTCCGACTATACTGCTCTTAGCGGCAACCCTGTAGATCCAGTCAGATTGCACTATTTTATTATCTTTAACGCCTGGAAGAGTTACATACTTGTGAGTGCATTGGGGGTAACGGCTGCCCGCCACGCTCACAACCATCAGGACGTCCTGCTAACGTTTTTAGCTGGAACCGGACCACTTTTTATTTATGAACTCGCCCGGCTGCTTCAGATGGAGGAAAGCCAATGAACCCATCCATTGACGATCGCATAAACAGTGCGTTGCGCGCGCTGCATACTGTAATTCTTCCATCTCTTCCTCTAGATGCAAGCCTCGCACGCGAACAAGTTATGCTCGTGATGGGCCACCTGCAAATTCTTCAAGCCCAACGCGATGCGACACCAAATTACGAAGCGGAAGAACTAGATGATATTCGTCATATGGGGCGCTTGATAGTTGACGTAGCCGGCTGTGGCGTTTCGTGCCTACCTGCTCGTGACGCCTTGCATACCGCCTTGCAATCGAGCGATCAGCAACCTCGTGAGGCTGCAGAAGAAATTCGCGTAGCAATAAATGTTCTTCTAGTTGTAGCGGGTCAGGGTGACAATAAGATTTACCACGCAACGTTATCTCAGCTTATCCTGCCCTTGGCGCAGTCACGTGCGAAAAAAGACCGAAGGTGGTTTGCACCTATGGGCTTTGACATCGAACTCAGCACCTGAAGACAGGGTGGCCAGGAACCTGAAATGAAATTCAATCAAGATTACCGCATGTTGATTGCTGGAAAGCTCGTCGCTGCTACGAACAAAATTGAGGTTATAAATCCATCTACTGCCGAAACGTTGGCTCTTGCGCCAGATGCTTCTCAGGGTGATCTTGATCGTGCCATAGGGGCGGCGCGTGCCGCGTTTCCCCACTGGAGTGCCCTTCCTGTTGATACTCGTCGCAAATCGATCCTCGCACTAGCAGACAAGATCGAAGCCAGTTCGGAAGCCCTCAGTCGACTATTAACGGCTGAACAAGGAAAACCATACGCAGATGCTAATAGCGAAGTCATGGGCGCTGCTGCTTGGCTCAGGGGAACAGCCAGTCTCGATCTCCCGATAACGGTAAATGAAGATAGCGAAGCGCGCTACAGTGAAACTCGGCACGTGCCACTGGGAGTTGTAGCCGCGATCGCTCCATGGAACTATCCGTTGTTGCTGGCAGCCTTTAAGATTGGGCCTGCTTTACTAGCCGGCAATTGCCTCTTGTTGAAGCCATCTCCTTTTACACCATTGGCAACGTTAAAGTTAGGGGAACTGGCTTTAGACTTGTTCCCTGCTGGAGTATTTAACATCATCAGCGGTTGTAACTCGCTTGGACCCAAACTTACTTCGCACCCTGGGATCGATAAAATATCGTTTACCGGTTCAACTGAGACTGGCCGCAAAGTTCTGGCGTCAGCGTCCGGAAGCCTTAAACGTGTTACCCTGGAGCTAGGCGGCAACGATCCGGCGATAATCATGCATGATGTTGACGTCAGTATTTTAACGGAAGCTCTGTTTTGGGCAGCTTTTAGCAATGCGGGACAAATATGCATCGCTTCTAAGCGTGTCTATATACATACGGCAGTCTACGAAGAACTACGTGATGCTCTTGTTGACTACGCCAAAACAATCAAAGTCGGCGACGGATTGGAGCAAGGGACCCGTATTGGTCCAATCAACAATCGCCCTCAATATGAGAGACTTCGACACTTAGTTCAGGATGCTCGTCAGGCAGGTATATTGTTTGCTTTTGAGGGCGATATACCCAATTCACCTGGGTATTTTCTTCCAGTCACAATCTTGGATAATCCTCCGGAAGATAGCAGTATTGTCCAGGAGGAACAATTCGGTCCGATTATGCCACTTCTCCGCTTCGACAGTTATGATGAAGTTATTACCAAGGCCAATGCCACTCCATACGGGCTCGGTGCGTCAATTTGGGCAAAGGACGAAGAAGCTGCCTGGGAGTTAGGGACCCGGGTTAAGGCAGGAACGGTTTGGATAAACGAGGCTCGGCACCTTTCGCCCCTCGTTCCGTTCGCGGGACACGACCAATCTGGTTTTGGTGTAGAAGGCGGTCTTGATGGACTGCTTGAATTTACCGTTCCCAAAACGATGATACGCAAACGCCAAGCCGTATGAATGTAGCAACAGTAGGTAGACTTTGCGGAAAAGTCACACTGGTCACCGGCGCGGGCTCTGGTTTAGGGGAAGCCATCGCATTCCAGTTCGCTCAGGAAGGCGCGGGGATTTTTGTGGCTGATCTAGAGTTTGATACAGCTGAATACGTCGCCAAGTGAACTGGGATTAAAGCAGATGGCGGGGAGGAAATCCAGTCGTCGAAACGAGGGGTGCAGTTGTCAATCAGGCATCGACGATCGCTACGACTTAAATTCTAAAAAGCTACGCCTTTAATATATGATAGGAATAACAATGCAAAGTGTAGGTCTAAATTCCCAGAATTGTCGGGCTGTCGAGATAACGGCATGACTACCCATAGCACTAACATAAGCTCGGAGCGTGCGAGTCAGATAGCCGACAAAGTGGAAGCTTTCATCCGCACGACGATCATTCCCTATGAGCAAGACCCTCGTCGAGATCATCACGGGGCTCCCATGGATGAACTAGTGAAAGAGATGCGAGAGCAAGCCCGTGCTGCGGGCGTTTTGACCCCACATATCCTTGCCGACGGGGCTCACCTGACACAAATTGAGACTGCCAAAGTCTTGGTTAAATCCGGACTCTCGCCGCTAGGGCCTCTCGCCTGCAACACTATGGCTCCTGATGAGGGCAACATGTATCTTCTAGGCCATGTCAGCAGTGACAAGCAGAAAGAGCGTTTTCTTAAGCCACTAATTGAGGGACGTAAGCGCTCCGCGTTTTTTATGACTGAACCTGCGGAACTCGGAGGTGCAGGTTCGGATCCCTCAATGATGATTACAACCTGCAGGCGAGATGGGAACCACTGGGTCATCACGGGTAAAAAAGCCTTTATCACAGGCGCACAAGGCGCAAGCGTTGGTATTGTAATGGCAAAATCAGAGGAACAGGGCAGTGCTGGAAGTGCCTGCCTATTCCTTGTTGATCTCCCCGACCCGGCGATCCGGATAGACCGGATCCCCAACACGATTGACAGTTCAATGCCTGGAGGGCACGCGACAGTGATTATCGAAAACCTTCGGATGTCCGTCGTCAGATAATTTGAGACACAATGCAGCTTAAAACGGGTGAGTGTTTGGGTCCATCTGTTGGTTGATATTATGCGGCGAGTTTGCGGTGATGCAAGCGCCGATGTTCGATGGTTTTTCGTTTAATCCTTTCGCG
>JBDNGL010000318.1:0-10193 GCA_041689285.1 Opitutaceae bacterium | reverse complement strand
CTCCCCGCGACAAATCGAGGCGGCACGGGCCGCCGTGCCCGGTGCCGAGTTTCACGTGCAGGCGGGCGAATCGCTCGCGCTCACGGGCATCTTCGACTATATCATCATCTCCGATACCCTGAACCTCGCCGCTGATGTCCAAGCGCTCTTCACGCGGCTCCATTCCTGCAGCCACGCGCGCACGCGCCTGAGCGTCAATTTCCAGAATTCCCTGTGGCGCCCGCTTTTCTCACTGGCCGAACTCCTCGGCCTCCGCGGCCCACAACCGCAAAGCAGCTGGCTGGCTTCCTCCGACGTCAGCAATTTGCTCCAGCTCGGCGGCTGGAGCCCACTCACCCGGCAGGGCCGCATCCTGCTGCCGGTGCCGGTGCCCGGCCTCAACCTCGTCTTCAACCGCTGGCTCGCCCCCTTGCTGCAGTGGTTCTGCCTCACCTTCTTCATCGTCGCCCGACCCGCTCGCCCCGCAGTCCCGGGTGCCGCGCCGACTGTTTCCGTCATCATTCCCGCCCGCAACGAGGCCGGTAACATCGAGGCCGCCATCCGGCGCACGCCGCCGATGGGCGGTGGCACCGAGCTGATCTTTGTCGAGGGCCACTCCAAGGACAATACTTGGGCCGAGATCCAGCGCGTCCACCGCGAGAACCCGGAACTCAAAATCAAGATCATGCAGCAGCCCGGCAAGGGCAAGGGCGACGCCGTGCGCTGTGGCTTCGCCGCCGCTTCCGGAGATATCCTCATGATCCTCGACGCGGACCTCACCATGCCGCCCGAGGAGCTCCCGAAATTCTACGCGATCATCGCCAGCGGCCAGGCGGAGTTCGCCAACGGCTGTCGGCTCGTCTATCCGATGGACGAGAAGGCTATGCAGTTCCTCAATCTCTGCGCGAACAAGGCCTTCAGTCTAATCTTCACTTGGCTGCTCGGTCAGCCGGTCAAGGACACCCTCTGCGGGACCAAGGTTCTCCGACGTGCCCACTACGCCCAGATCGCGGCCAACCGCTCCTACTTCGGCGACTTCGATCCCTTCGGCGACTTCGACCTGCTCTTCGGCGCGGCCAAGCTCAACCTCAAGATAGCCGACGTGCCCATCCGCTACAAGGAACGCACCTACGGCGAGACCAACATCCAGCGTTGGAGCCACGGCTGGCTCCTGCTCCGGATGGTGTTCTTTGCCGCCCGCAAGCTGAAGTTTGTCTGAGTTCGCCACCGACAATGATCTTCACATTACCAGACCGGGCAAGTTGAGTGTTAACGTCCCATGAAGCCCGACTCCGCCGTGCCGGCCGATCTGCTCACCCGCCTGCGCCAGCAGCTCATCCTGGCGCAAGTCCGTATCATGGAGCTGGAGGACAGCCGGGATGAAATCGGGCCCCGATTGGCCGCGATGGAAAAACTGCTGGGTGTGGCCCAGATTCTCGCCGAGCAGAAGGCGGAAGAAGCCGCACATCTCGCCAAGGTCGGTGCCGAACTGCAGTCCCAATACGACCACCTGCGGCACATCCAGCATGTGACCAATGAAGCGCTGGAAAAAACCCGCGCCGAGGCCGCTGAACTTCACACCCGCGCAAAGGCGCTGCTCTCTGAAAAGGACGGTCTGCACGCCCTTAACCGGCAACTCAGCGCAACCGGGCAGGCCCAGTTAGAGAAACACATCCTTCAAGATACCGAACTGCGCTCGCTGCGCGCAGAGACCGCTGCCCGGCTGAGCCACATCGAAAGCCTAGATGCCGAGCAGCGCGCCATGAAATCCTCCCGGAGCTGGCGCTGGACCGCATGGCTGCGCACCCTGGAGCGCACCCGCAAATGACCCCGCAGTTGGACGAACGATTGCGCGGCGATGTGGACACCCCCCGCCCCATCAGGGTTCACGGTGGTCAAGTGTCGGTTGAAGGCTGGTGTCTGCTGGGCACAGCCCCGACTCCCCCGCCGGTGCGCCTAGTCACCGGTGACACTATCCTGCACCAAACCTCGCGCCAACCGCGCCCTGATATCGCCCAGCAAAACCCAGCCGCACCCGCCGCCGCGCAATGCGGTTTCAGTATCGTCGGAGTACTACCAGCCGGGGTGCATCTATCCCGGCTGGAGGCTGAACTGCCCGACGGTCGGTGGCAGTCTTTCAAAACTCTCTGCCTCGTCGTGGAGACACCGTCATTGGTCGGCGGGCTTGACTCTCCCTCAGCCACACGACCCGTCACGGCAAGGGTCCATATCGAAGGCTGGGTGCTGCATCCGCTGCAACCCGTGCATTCGCTTTCCCTGCGCTACGGCCACCAGGAGATTCCCTGTCAAATTGGACTGCGCAGAACCGATGTGCCCGCATTGTATCCGGATTCCCCTCACGCCAGCCGGTCCGGTTTCAAAAGCAGCCTCATCCTCTCTGCCGGTCGCGGCCCGCTGCGTCTGAAAGCCCGGCTCGCAGACGGGTCCGCCGCCCTCGTCCGCACGGCATTGGTCGTCGATATTCCAACGGATGAAAACATTGCCCCTGAGCTGAATCTGGGGGCCGGCCGGATCATGCTGACGGGCGCAGCCGCGGTCGGCTCTCCTCCGGCAGAACGCACCGCCCACCCGCTGAACCTGCTGTTTGTGCTGCATGGCAGCTTCGCCGCCAACAGCGCGCTGCATGTCACCGCCCTCGCCAACGAACTCGCCGGCATGGGCCATGTCTGCACCGTGGCGGTAACCCATGATCTGGCGACACTAGCGCGGCACCGCGCCTCCCGTTTCCGCGGTATCCTGCACAAGGATGCGGCGGACGGTGTTACTTACCCTGATGGCTGCGGTCCCGCGCTCATCCACGCTTGGACGACCCGTGAAAACGTCCGACAACTCACGCAGCGCTTGCGCGATCTCCATCCTGCGGCGAAGGTCGTCGTGCATCTCGAGGACAACGAGCTACAGCTCCTCGCCGTGCAGCTCGGCCGCGATGCGGCGGAGCTACTCCCTCTGCCCACGGCGGAACTGGACGCACTCGTGCCGCCAGAGCTCTCCCACCCACATCACAGTCAAAAGTTTCTGACCGGAGCGGATGGCGTGACCGTGATTACCGAAAAATTGCAAGCGCTTGCCCCGGTCGGCCGTCCCTGCCATCTGCTCTGGCCGGCCGCCGACGCCCGCTATTTTTACCCCCGCCCACTGCCGGGGCAGTTCCGTCAACTGCTTGCCCGCGACCCCGGCGAAACCATGCTGTTCTACCACGGGAACGCGCACGCAGCCAACGCGCTCGAGATGCGCGAACTTTACGCGGCGATCCTTCAGCTCAATCGTGCCGCTCCGCCCGTCACGCTCATCCGGATCGGGCTGGACACGGTTGATTTTCTGGGTGACCTGGCGCCCCAAGTCGCCCCGCATGTCCTGTGCCTCGGTCAGATCCTCCACCATCATCACCTGCCCGGCTTGATGGCACTGGCGGATATTTTCGTGCAGCCCGGCGCACCTGACGCCTTCAACGACTATCGCTTCCCCTCCAAGCTGCCCGAGTTTTTCGCGATTGGCCGGCCCGTCATCCTGCCCCGCACCAACCTCGGCACCCTCGTGCGCCATGGCGAGGATGCCTATGTACTCGATCAGGCCAATGCCGCCGGTATCGCCCGGGCGGTGACCGAACTGAGAGCCGACCCGGCGTTAGCTGGCCGTCTCGCCAAGGGCGCGGTTGCGTTTGCCGAAAAGCACTTCAGTTGGCGGCGCAGCGCCGTGGAACTTGCCAAATTCTACGCTACCCTGACAGCCTGACCCTCCATGGCTCCCTCGGCATCCCAGTCAAAACGCCTCGTGGTCACCGGCGGCCGCGGCCGACTGGCCGCACTGGTCGCCGATCATTTTCGCGCGCCTCGCCACCGCGTGAAACTTTATTCACGGACTGGCGGAGATGGCTTTCACTCCGTTGCCAGCTTGCTTGATCCCATCGGCCTGCAGACCTGTGACGCGCTGCTGCACCTCGCCTGGAGCACGCTACCCGCCACGTCCGAGCAAAATCCAGGGACTGAACACCAACACGACCTGCCTTGGCTGGAACAAGGGCTCAGCATCTTGGCCAAGATGCCGCCGGCACGGCGGCCTCACTTCATTTTTTTTTCCTCCGGCGGCACCGTTTACGGCCACGCCCCTGGGCGGCCTAACATCGAATCCGACACCTGCCAACCCATCGGCAGCTATGGCCGGGGCAAACTCGTCGCCGAACAGATGATAACCGCTGCCGTCGCCCTTCACGGCCTACCGGCCGCGATTCTCCGCATCTCCAATCCCTATGGCTACCCCGTGCCCAGCGGCCGGGCGCAGGGTATCATTCCCCATGCCATTCGGGCGGCAACCGAAGGCCGACCCCTCACCCTTTGGGGCGATGGCCATGCCCGGAAGGACTTCCTGTATTATACTGATTTCCTTTCCGCACTGGAGGAAATCGTTGCACTCCGCCTCACCGGCACTTTCAACCTCGGCACGGGTGAGTCTCACTCCGTCCGCGAGATCCTCGGCATGGTGCAGCATCACACCGGTCGGCACATCACCACCAAATTGACCCCCGCTCCGGCTTGGGACGTGCAGGACAGCCGCCTGGATATTCGGAGCCTGAACGCCGCCACCGGCTGGAGCCCGCAGGTCTCGCTTGAAGAGGGTATCCGCCGCTCGGTGACCGGGTTTCTTGACCACTGACCATGCCCGTTTCCTCGGATACACCTACCTGCAAGCTGGTCGTGATGTTCGGATTGGTCGCACTGACGGCCCTCGGAATTCTGAGCTTGTCATGGCATGGCTCGCTGCTGGACCGGTATGAATTTCGCCAGTTACAAACCGCGCTGGGAGCCTACTGGATCGTACAGGACGGTTGGCAATGGAACTACCTGCTGCCGCTCTTTGGACCGCCCTGGTCGGTGCCGATGGAGTTTCCCACCTATCAGTTGCTCGTCGCCACCTTGCATACGATCACCGGCCTCCCGCTGGAGCAGGCTGGACGGCTGACCAGCATCACCGCCCTCTTTCTCACTCTGCCAGCGGTGTATGATCTGCTGGCCGTGACCGGCCTGCGCCGCTCCCGACGCTTGATCGTGCTGGCCCTGATCCTGTCCAGCCCAGTGTATCTCTTCTACGGCCGGACTTTCATGATCGAAACCACCGCGCTCTGCCTTGCGGTCTGGTTTCTGGCATTTTTCCGCCGGGCGCTGCTAAACGCGCATCCCGGCTGGATAGCGGCCGCCACCCTCGCCGCCACCTTCGCCGCCCTGACCAAGATCACGACGTTTGTGGTCTTCGCCTTTCCGGCGGTGGCCTTGGCTCTGGCCGCCTTGGCGGCAGCCCGTCTCCGGCCCGATCCACGTGGCCCGATCTTGCGCAGCCTGTGCGCCGCGCTCATTCCCGTCTTGATTGCATTCGCTCTGACATGGTGGTGGATCAGTCACAGCGATATGGTGAAGGACTCCACCCCGTTCACCGGTTTCCTGACGGCCCGGGAATTGCGTGCTTGGAACTTCGGACCGGTGACCTTGCGAGCAGACTGGTCCTACTGGGTCAAGCTGCAGGAGAATCTCGTCGGCTACAACCTGGCCGAGGGTGCGATTGCGCTCGCCCTGCTCTGCGTGCCTTTCGCCACACGAACGATCCGTGGGATGGCCGGGATCGCCCTGCTGGGATTTTTTTCCGGCCCCTTGATCTTTGCGAACCTCTACCACATCCATGATTACTACTATGCGGCCAATTCCCTCCTGCTCACTGGTGCCGCCGGACTCCTGCTGGCCGCAGTGTGGGATGATCCCCGCTTTCCGCGCGGCACCAACTGGCTCTGCCTCGGGCTGATGCTGGCTTTTCAATGGCACGCGTTTTACCGGGGCTATTATTCCCACCATCGCAATCCCGCCCCGTCGCCACCGGCCATCGCCGGACTCATCCGCGACACCGTGCCGGCCGAGGACGTAGTGCTCATCTACGGCGCGGACTGGAATCCGTTGCTTCCCTATTATTCCCAACGCCGCGCCCTGATGGTGCCGGGCGAGCGGGAAAATGAGACCGAGGTGCTTGACGTGATATTGGCGCAGCTGCCGCCACGGCGCATTGCCGCGATGATCATCCATGGCGAAAAACTCCTCGCCCGACCGGAATTCATTCAAGAACGCGCCCAACGCTTCCACCTTGCCCCGGCACCCTTTGCCCGGAGCGGTCTGGATGCGCTTCACCTGCCCGCTGGAGTGACCCCCGCCAGTCCGGTGGCAGCAACCACGCTGGAGCGCCAGACTCTCCCGGCAGAGGAGGCATTCAACCAAGCACTCAAACCTGCCGATCCCGCCAGTTTGGATCTGTCCATTTTCAATCCCGCTCCGATCATCATTCGCAGCGGTTACGGGGTGAACTCCGCCAGCCTCAATGGACACACCGTGCTGAATGCGCACGCCCCCTCGGAGCTGTTCTTCCGACCGGCGCCGGGTGCAAGCCAGGTTCATGCCATCGTTGGCCTGCCCGATACAGCCTTCGCCGCAGATTCACCCGCCGTCACCGACGGGATCAGCGTAGAGATATACGCCCGCCAATCCACCAGCCTTAAACAAAGACTCTACCATCGGGAGCTTGATCCCGCGCGGCAGGTATCTGACCGGGGTCCGCAAACGGTGCGGCTCGATCTACCGGACGGATTTGAGGGTGAACTCATTTTCCGGCTCGGCAATGGCCCCAAGGGCGATCCCACCAACGATTGGGCTTACTGGGGCGAGGTCAAAATCCGCTGAGCCTGCGGCTCAATCACCAGCGGACCCAGCTCGATCCAATCGCGCGTATCCTTGCCCGCCGGCCCCGGCCCGAAAAACAACTCCACCTCACCGGCCGTCTCCAGCGTGAAGATGAACTCCAGCGGCCGCATGTTTCCGCGGTCCTCACGCTGGTGTCGCGGATCAAAGTGCCGCGCGCCGAGCTGCCGCCGTTCCTCGCCGAGACCGAGCAGAAACAGGCTCACCTCAACCCCGTCGGTGGCATCCGCATCCGGCAGGTCGAGCCGATAGGCGTCAACGGACATCTGCAAGGTGCCGCGCAGGGTGTGCACCCCGGCCGGTAGTGCGAAGACAAGCCGCGTCACTGGGTGCGCGCCAAACATCGGCTGCCCGCTCGACCCGTCCATCGCCGGTCCAAAGCTGGAGAAAAAACGCACCGGGGCCGGCTGAAATCCGATGAACGGTTTCCGCTGCCAGCGGTGGATGGCCGCCAGCTCAAGCCACTTGCCCACCAAGTTGTCGCGCGGCGGCACGACGCCCGGTGCCAGCGCCACTTCATGAAAATCATTTTCCAGCAGCGCGTGCAGGAGCTCCGTGCGGCGGGCCTTCGGCACGAAAACGCGCGCATCCCGCCACCCATACAGCGGCTCCGCCCCGAGCCCGCGCACGGCCACCCGGTCGATCAGCCACTGCGCGCCATCGGGCTCGCCCACGATTACCAGGGCACCAATTTTATCCCCGCCAAGACCAGCCAGCGCCTCCTCCACCTTGGCACTATCCCGCGCGCTGTCGTCGCGGAACATGATGGCCCGCCGCTGCGAGTAATACGCGGTCATCGAGTTCCAGTCCTGACCGAGCACGACGATGACATCCCCGGGATCCGTCAGCGCGCGTAATGAGGTGGTCAGCCCGTCCCCACCCGGGCTGATTTGGCGCTGGGCGGGATAATACCAGTACAGATACCGCGCACCCTGACCGGCCAGCACGAAGGCGACCACTCCGTAGGCCACCCACCGGCCCACGTTGGACTCGAGCAGCGCAACCAACGTAAGCCCCATGGCCAACAACAGCAGCAGCGTGTTGGCCACATAGTAGTACTCATGATACTCGTAGAGCACCGGAAATATCACCAGCACGGACACAAAACCTAGGACGCAACCCAAGACTGACCGCCAACGTCGCCGCGCCACCAGCGGCACCAACCCTAGGCAGAGCAGGACTGCCGGCAGCCAAGTCAGCTCCTCGCGCACGATACGCAGTTTCGTGGCCCACGACGCCGGCGACAGCCGGATCGTCATCGTGCCGAAGTTGAATTCCTTAAGATTCGACGAAGTCAGGAAGTTCGCGAGCGGGTTCAGCGCCTTTGTCGCGTCGGCAAAATCCAGCCACCACAAGGTGGCCCCGAAGGGCACCACTACCGCCGCAGCCATCCAGGCCAGCTCCGTTTTAAAACCTTGCCGCCGCGTGGCCCACAGTCGGCCCAGCGCCCAGATTCCCGCCGGCAGGAGATAGAGCATGAACGTGGTGACCTTTACCAGCCCGGCCCCCATGCCCGCCACCACCGCTACCACCAGCCACATTCGGCTCCGCTCCGCCACTGCCCGCTCAAACGACACCCAGAACCACACGCTGAACATCAGCGCCATCGTCTCGATCAGGAAAGCCCGTGTGTAATAGATATAGAGCGGACACGTCACCACCACCGCCAGCACCAGCCAGCGGTGTGTCGGTGCCACCCGCCAGCGCCGCAACAGCAGGAACACGGCCGGCAAGGTCAGATAGAAACACCCGATGCTCACTGCCCGGCCGGCCTTGGTCAGGCTCCAGTTCGTGACCTTGCTCACGGTCACGACCGTCCACTGGTAGAGCGGAAACTCCATCGGCAAGGACCACGGCTTGCCCAGCACCGGCGTCGGGTAGGCGAGCGCAAAATTCTGCTCCGCCTTGATCCAGTGGGTGGACAGCGCCGTCTGCGCCTGTCGAAATTCCCCTCCCGGCAGATTCCGGCTCGTCCAGCCGACCGTCATGCCCCAAAAATGAAAGCCGAGGCAAACGACAAACACCGCAAGGGCCAGGCGGCTTTCCATGCGTGTGGGCTCCCGGAGGGCAGCGGCTTCCATCATGCGAACCAATAAACTCACCCGGGGCTTGCCAAACCAATAGTGACCCGCACCCCCCCCGGGGGCGATCGTACGCCGGTTAGCGCACCCAGCTGGTGATCCGCATGCGATCCCCGGCAACGCCGTGCCGGGTGAGCACCCCGACCCATCCACCCGGCTCCGGCACTGCCCCTTCCAGCGTGACCTCACTTGTGGTGCTGGGATCGATCAACCGCTCCGTCATAATCTCAAACCGCCCCGACCGATACCAGGCCAGCGTGACTTTAACCGGCTCGCCGGACTGGGCAGCGGTTCGCTGCAAGGCCACGGTCACCCGCACCACCCCGAGGCGCGGCTCCGCCCGTCGCCAATACTCAGCCGGAATGTGGACCCCACCTTCCGCCACCGGATCCGATGCGACCGGTGCATACCACAATTCTTCCGTCTCCCCCTCTCCGGCCGTAGTTTCGATCCGGTGCAGCTCGACGGAAAACGCCGGGGGTGGCGAACGGTCCTGTTCATTGCTGTGCGTGATGCGCAACTGCCGCCATCCTCCAAAAATCAATCCTGCCGCCTCGGGCGGGATGATCGTTTGCAGCCAAAGTGGTCGGCCGCCGGTCTGTAGGCTGAACGGAATCTCCTGCTCTGGCTGTTGCGGCCCGACCACGACCGACACTTGCCAGCACAGCCGACCATTGTCCGGATCGTCCGCCATGACGCGAAACGTCACCCTCGCGGCCTGCCTTGCACCCGGGGCCAGACGGGCGACCGCGAGCCCATGCAGCGCATTCACCCCCAACGGCCAAGCCCAATTGGTGCTGCCTACGCCACCCCAAGCTCCTCCCGTAGATCCACTATGCAAGATCATGCCTTCGCTGCAACGCGTGACCGCCAGCGAGACATTGCTATCCACTGCGGACCGAAACTCCAGCGGGCTCAGACCGGTCGGCGAGGCTAGGCCGGTCACGGGCGAACGTGGGCCTCGGGGATGATACAAAACATCGCGTGAGCCGACATCCTCCGCCAGATACCTTTCCGCCAGCAAGCGGCTGATCTCAGGGGGCCAAGCCTCCCAGCCTCGTTGCACGAGCAGGCGCCGCCGGCCTTTGTCCAGCAGTTCCATGAAGTATTTTCCATCGCCTTCATGGAGAGAGGTGCCGGCATGCAGCCAGATGGGTGCGTGCCGCACGATCGTCTGGGGATAGACCCGCTCCAGCCATTCCTGCCCCGCGCCAAAGAGCACGTCCTGCAGCGAACCCTCGTATTTTTCCATTGTCTCCAGCCGGGCCGCAGTCCGCTCAAACGCAGCGATCTGCTCCGGCAGCATCCGCACCCCGGAAAAATAAGCCAATGCGCGATACGGGGATTCAAGCCGGACATAGCTTTCGCGCGAAGGCGGATTCTG
>JBDNGL010000317.1:0-6529 GCA_041689285.1 Opitutaceae bacterium | reverse complement strand
GCTTAAAAAGCGGTGCACTGCGCAGTCCGCTATCATCCATGCTGTCTTCATCAGTGTAGATCAACTCCAGCGATGGATCACCAATGATGGCGATGGCAATTTCGGCCAATGCGTCGGGACTCAACCTTGAATGTCCGGGCAGCAGGGTCAGGTGGGTGCTCCCATCTGCGTGCGCAGCGGTATTGAGTGCGCTCGCGATTTTTTTGGGGTTTTCCGACCGTTGGGTATGAAAACGCCGCTCGCTAAGCGGAGCGCTGGTGTCACCGACAAACCAAGCGTGCCAGTGAGGGTAAACTTGGGCCTGCAGTGAAGCCGCGAGTTCAGTCAATTGGGTGGACGTGCAACCACGGGTATCGATCAACAACGTGAAGGCAGGCTGGTCGAGGGTCACTTTACCGAGGGTGCTCTCCAGTGAGCGACGCAAGCGGGGCGTGAGGTCGTTGATCCGCTGCCAGGTGACGTAGGATGAATCGTTTTGCGCGGTCAGATGCGCCAGCGAGCGCGGGGCGAAGCGTGCGAACAGCTTGTAGGCGACCCGGCATTGCCGCCAGTAGGAGCCAAGGCTGCCGAGGCGGATGCCTTCCGCCCGGCAGGCCCTGGCGAAGGTCAATGCTGTGCTGAAAAACAGGCGGCGGGAGAATTCCGGCAACGGACGTTCCAACTGGGCGCAGGGGCGTTGGTAAAACCGGCGGAGAAAAACTAGGTGCCGCGTGCCATCTTCCAGATCAGCAAAAATTTTCAGGCAGGCAGGATTCACGACGTGTTCGTCAATATCGACCATGCCGAAGTATTGTGAACGGGTCGCGTAAGGGTGTCCGGGGAACAAAGCGCCGGCATCGAGTCGCTCGCGCTCACCGTAGTCCATTTCCACTTCCACGAGCGGGTGTGTCGAGGCGATCAGTCGGCGGATACGTTGCTGCTTGTGTATGATCCAACCCTCAACGGTGACCTTGCCAAACTGCGAGCCCCCGGTGAGCCAAGGTTTTTCCAGGGCGCCGAAGAATGGCGGGTTGGGCAGCGAGTCGAGCGGGATGACGGCGGATTCGACGGCCAGACGGCGGGCCAGCGAATCAAGCGCGCCGGTGGCGTCGGCTCGCCGGGCCTGCAATAGTTTTTGCAACTGATCCGGGACGATGCCGGCATTGAGCCTGCCACCAGGGGTCGGACCCCAGAGCACGGTGATGGCCTGCCGCCAGATTTCAGTCCAACGACCACCCGCATCGAGTAGTTCGATTCGGATATGCTTGGCCCCGAGCGGTGGGCGCACTTGCAGGACAAAGCCGGCATAGGGCAGACCAACTCGGCTGCGGTGGCGTTCCTCGATGTCGGGCCGGGGCAGGCCCAAGATGCCGAGGTGGGTTACGCCTCCGGTCACGGCACGGATATCGCTGAAAACGGCGCCGGTTTTCGACAGGAACCAACCGCTGATCCAAGTGGGCTCTCCGGAGAACACCCATTTGGCAGGCAGCTCAACGTCAAAAATATAGGAATCGTTTTCGTTCACGCGGCGGTCTTTGAACCAAGGCAGAGTGGGAAAGCGCGCGCAAGCCGTTAGCCGCGCGTAGCCGTGGTGCTCGCGAGCAGGTTTTCCCACTGTGGGAGTAAACGGCTGGGATCGTGTCGCTCACGAATGATCGGAGCGACCAGCGCGGATTCACGTTGGAAAGATGCGGGCAACGCTTCCCAAGCGAGCAGCATATGCGCGAAGGCGAGGGGATTGTCTTCCGCAGCCAAGGGCAGCCGCAGATCGGTAAACCACTCCGCCGTGGTCGGGGTGCGTGGGGCCATCAAGGGCAGGCCGGCTGCGGCCGCGTCAAGCACGGGCCGGAGCGGGCCGCGGCCAAATAGCGGGCCCAGCCACAGGGCTGCGCCGTCGAGACTCCAGTCTGCGGAATGCAGGAGGCTCGGTAGATTGAATTGATCATCGTGTTGCGCGAGTTGCTCCGCGGAGTTGAGCGGGGCCGGGCCCTGACGGAAGCTCCACCGTGCGGCCAGCTCCGGGTGTTGACGAACGAGCCAGTCGGTCGTGCGTAGCGGGGCGAACACCACGCGCGGGGTGTTCGTCGCAGCGGGAGCCGGCAGGATCGGGGAATGCCATTGGGGAATGATCGCAGCCGGGCAGTGACTGAGGCTGAGCTGCTGGGCACGGGCGGCGGCGGCTGTGGCGAAACAGATGCCGGTGGCTTCCTGCCAGCCCGCACGCAGAAGTGACCGCACGGCAGGAATAGCTGTCGGGTCGGGCTCCATCTGCTCGTCTGCACCACAATCGAAGAGCGTCGGAATACCCTGCTGTTTAGCCAAGGCAATCGCCCACCCGCAAACGGGGTCGAAGACGGCGACCGCATCGAGGTGCCGCCATCCAATCTGTCGCTCCAGCTGGGTCAGGGCTGCCTGCATTGCACGCTCATCGCGCGCGGAGAACAGTGGCTCGGGATTGACGATCAGGGATTCGACATTGGCGCGCTCGAAATCGTGGCGCAGCGGGCCGTCCTCGGTGCTGACAACCCGAGCGGCCCAGCGGTGCGCGCCGGTGAGATGCCGGGTCGCGTCGAGCGCGCGCAAAGTCGCGTCGTGAGGCCAGAGGGTTCTCAGCACCACCAGCAACCGGCGTGGCCGACCCGAGGGCAGGACGGGAAGGGCCCGGGGCGAAATCAGGGGGTATGATCGCGGGGGAGGCGCGGGTGCCGGAGAAGCGGTGACTGGATGCAGCCTGTGTGCGAAGCACAGTGTCACCTTGCCATTGGGGCTGACGGCATAAACCCGCAGGCAGGCCGGCTCGGTGAGCGTCGCCGAATAATCGATTTGCCCGCGCAACCGCGCATGCCGGGCAGCGGCGTGTTGCGGCACCCGGGCCGCCAGCGCCTCGTCGGTGAGGCTGTGGGCGAGGTGGTTGAAGACGAGGGTGTCGGTCGTCGTGAGCACGGCGGCCAGCGGCTGGGTTTCGTCCAGGAGCCAGCCGAACACGGGGACGCGGCCGTGCCGGATCACCGGGCTGGGACCGGGATCATCGAGATGGCCGTGAAAGGGATGGTGGGCGTCGCGCACGGTCCAGGTGCCATCTGGCGAAGTCTCCAGCCGGCCCTCGACCTGCGGAGCGGGACTGCCGTCGGGAGCGATGGTGAGCGTGACCTGATGCAATTCCTGCCAACTGCCCGCAAGGTCCATGGCCTCGACGGTCAGCGTGACCGGTCCTTGCGTCACCGGCACTCCGAGGATGTATTCCGCTGGCAACCACGGACGCTTGGCGTGAAAGTGCGCGGCGAGGTCAAAGCGCGGCAGACCCAGCACGCCGAGATGCGTGACCCCGGCGTGGCGCACGCGCACGTCGGTGAAAGCGTGGCCCGGTTTGCCCACCACCCAGCCGCGCAACCAAACCACGGGGCCGGCCAGCCGCGCGCCCAAGGCCGGCCACTCAAGATTGTGGAAACAACGCGCGGATTCCTGCATGGTCAGACGCGCCCGGCGGAGACGGCCCGCGCCAGCCGGACGTGGCGGGGCAGGGATTTGGCGTCGTGGTATTTGCGCAGGACGGCGGCGCGGGCCTGCTCCGGCCGGCTGCGGTCGCCGGCGAAATGGGCGGCGAGGGCGAGTTTGAGGGCCTCGGCGAGCCGGTAGCGGTCGCCCGGCGGGATAAGCCACGCCTCCTCGGGGCCGATCATCTCGGCGATGCCGTTGACGTCGGTGGAGACGATGAGGCGGCGGAAGGCGGCCGACTCGAGCAGCACGCGCGGGAACGATTCCTCGAAGCTCGTGCACACGAAGATGTCGGCCAGCTGGTAGAAGTCGAAGATCTCGCCAGTCTCCGGCACAAAGCACGCCAGTTCACCGAGGCCGAGCCGGGTGATCTCCTCCTCGAGTGTTTGCAGGAACAGGCCGGGACGGGCGCCGACCATCAGGAACCGTATCTTCCGGCCGGGGTGGGTGCGGGCCAGCTCGTCCTTCAACAGCTCGATGGCCTGGATGAAAATATGCTGACCTTTGCGCTCGCAGACCGAGCCGATGTTCACCACGAGCACGGCGTCGGGATCGAGCCCATGTTTGCGCCGCAGGTCGGCAGGCCGGTGCGCGGCGGCGAACGCGTCCACGCGGCCGGCATCGACCCAGCTCGGGAGCAGCGCGAAATTGCCGCAGTCGCCGAGCGGGGCGAAGACGCGCCGCGAAGAGTCGGCGGTGAACACGACGCGGTCCGCCAAGCGGAAGGCATCTTCGATCACCGGGAAGAGCGCGGCGTCGAGGTCGGACTTGAAGAAGCGGCGGATGGCCGTGCTCTCGTGCACGTAGAGCAGGGCCGGCTTGCCGGCGGTGTGGGCGGCGTGGATGGCCCAGAAGGACACCATGGTGTTGGCGATGACCAGATCGGTCGTGGCCCATGGGAGCGCGGCGGTGGCGTCGCTCAGGCGGGCGGAGAATTCCGCCGCGGATTTAGCCGATAATGCCGGCCCAAGATTCACGACGTCCACGGCGAGGCCCGCTGCGGTGAAAACCTTCCGCATCGGGCCTGCCTGCGGGGAGACGACGCGCACGGTCACGTTCGGCTGCCGGGAGAGATACTGGGCCAGCTCGAAGATGAACCAAGGTGCGCCCTCGAAATTGAGATTGTGTGAAACGACGAGCACGCGGAGCGGGGCATCGGGGTTGCCGGTCACGGCCGGTTCCGGCGCGAGGCGCGCGCGCGCCGTGCTGACAGGAGCCTCAGCGACGTAAGCGCGCCAAGCGGCTTGCAACGCGGTGGCGGCGGCCCAGCCGCCAGCGGGCAGGCCGTGGCGCCGGCATGAGGCGCGGAAGGCCCAGGCGGCGTGCACGAAGGTGCGGCGCGAAAGCAACGGTAACGCGGCGTCGGCGCCGGCGATGACGCGCGGAGTGAAGCGCTGAGCCCAAGCCAAGTGTTTCGTGCCGTCGTCGAGCTCGGCAAAGACCTTGAGCAGGGCGGGCACCGTGGTGTCGGCCGGTAGATCCACATGGCCGACGAAAGCCGAGGTCTCATGTCCGGGCAGGTTGGCAAATTCGCCGCCCACGTCGTCGCGCCTCAGGCCGTAGAGCAGCGCGCCCTCTTGCAGGGGATCCACGAGGGCGGTGATGCGGGTGATGCGGTGGTGGCGGTGGGCCAACCAGCCGGTGATGGACAGGCGACCGTAGCGCACCCAACCCAGATCGCGCGGGGCCTCGAGCGCGCCGAAGAAGGGCGGGTTGGGCAGCGCTTGGCGCAGTTCGGCCAAGGCGCCGGAGACGACCTCGTCGGCGAGCGCGGCGAGCGGGGTGGCCGGGCGGCGGACCTGGAGCCGGAGCAACGGGTTGAGCAAGGTGGGCAGCAGTTCCGCGAACGATCGCGGCGCAGGGCAGCCGGGTGCCCCGGCATCGACGGTGATGGCGGTGCGGAATATCTCCGTCCACTGGTTGTTCTGGTCGCGGACTTCCAAGCGCAGCAAGGACGCGCCGGCGTGTGGGTCAAGCAGGAGGGTGAAGCCGAGGTAGGGTGGGCCGGGGCGTTTGAGATACACCTCATCAAGCCCGGGCTTGGGCAGGCCCCAGTTGGCGAGAAAGCAGCGGCCGTCCACCCACGCGCGCAGGTCGGTGGTCACGCGGTTTTGCGGTGACCAAAGCCAGCCGGCCAGCCAGGTGATCCCGCCGGGAAACCGCCAGTCCGCCGGATGCACCTCAATCGAGAGCTTCCATGACGGGGTCTCGATCATCGGGGAGGGCGGGACGGATGGCGCGTGGTGGGCATAAACAGGCGCAGGAGAAGCTGGGCCGTCCGCAGGTCAGGTCAACCCTTTGGGTGCTGCGCGGGTGCGCCGGGAAAAGCCGCGGTCAGGCCACCGCGCGCCGGGCCGGAAAGAGTCCGTCGGGTAACGTCGGGCTTGCTTGGGTGGTGCGGGCCGGTCTGCTTGCAGGATAAGGTCGCTTGGCTCCCCGCTGCGATGGTTTCTCGTGGTCATGACGGTCGCGCTGGGTTGTTGGCCACCCTGGTGTATCTGCCGTGGCTGGTCCGGGCGTGGTGGTATTATGGCACGCCGGTGCCGCACACGGTGACCGCCAAGGGATTGTCCTCGGCGAAGACGACCTTGGGCACACTGCTGGAAGGACTGGGCTCGTTTCCGTGGCGGATGTGGTCGGACCAGTCCATTCTCGCGGGCACCTTCATGCCAGCCTACAGCTACAACACCGGCTGGCCGAGGCTCGCCAGTGAGATTTCGGCAGGGGTTGCGCTGGGGTCGATGTTGCTCTGGCTGGTGCCCAAGCTGCGCTGGGAGGCGCGCGTGGCGTCGTTCGGCGCGCTGGCGGGCCAGTTTTACCTGCATACCCTGATTGGTTTCCCGGTTCCGTGGTATTTGCCAGCGGTGATGTTCCTGTCTCCCATCGCGCTCGGGCTGGCGCTGGCGCAAGTGATGGTGCCCGGCAGCGCCGCCGGGTGGCGGCGCTGCGCCGGAGCGGCGACCGCGCTTATGCTGGGGGGGCGGAGCGTGTTGCTGGCGGGCGCGGCGGCGTGGCAATTGCGGCAGCAGCAGCGGTCGGTCGAGGACGGGCACCG
>JBDNGL010000316.1:0-2922 GCA_041689285.1 Opitutaceae bacterium | reverse complement strand
GTTGGAGCTTTCCGCGCCCGGGAGGGTGTCATACCACGGCGGGTTCGAGCGCAGCTGCTGCTGGCGGTTGTAGGTCTTTTCTTCGCGGTAACCAGCCATCACATTGAGGCGGTCGTCGAAGAACGCACCTTGGTAGCTGAGATAAACGGGAAAATTCAGGGTGAGCAACAGCAGGTCAGTGGGTCGGGTTCTAAGGGTGGCCAGAGTTTCCTCTCCCGTGCAGCACCCGGTGACATCAGCATGAGGAAAAGCATGGCGGCACGTATCTCTGAAAGCCTCCATATAAGCCCGGCCCCATTGGGCGATCAGCAAGTGCCTGACCCAGCCATGGGAGCTGGCTGGGCGCGGGCGCTTGCCGTCCGGCAAGGTTTGTGCGGATGGAGTGTCGGCCACGGAGGGCGGCGAGGTGATTATCAATGAGTCGGATGACCGTGTAGATTAAATAATCTACCTTAATTCAGTTAGGCCAACAGGGCCGCCTTCCGCAGAGCATGGCAAAGATGGGTCAACCACTCATACAAGATAACACGGGTTGGAAGTGTTTGCTGTCGGTAGGGTGTCTGACCGAAGCTGCCCGCGCATGCTCGCCCCCAATCCTCTGCTCCAACTCACTCCTTTGCGCACGCAGCGCGGCGTCACCCGCTTGGCCGAACTGATCTGGTCCGAGGCGCGGTCACTGCGGGTCGAAGCCACGTTGGCCCGACCGGACCATGTGCTGCTGGCCGTGGCGAAAAAATCGCCGCGGCGTGCCGTGCGCGCCGATGAGGGCTGGGGGCGGCTCTACGACCAACGTTGGTGCCGCGTGGCGATCCCCGCCGGAGGCGGACGCTGGCTACGTTGGGACGAACAGGGCGAGGCGACCTTGTTCGTGAACGGCGTGCCCTTCTACGGTTTTGACGTGGCGCACAGGTATTGTGAGCTACCGACGGGGGTGCGCGAAGTCTGGATCGAGAGCCTGTGCGTGCAGGCGGCGATCTGGCACCCGGACGCGAAAGGGCTGGGTGCCGAGGGCAATGTCTTTCGTGGCGCGCAACTGCTGCAGCGTGACGAGCTGGCGTGGCAGACCTACCACGATCTCAACTGCCTTTATGATTGGATGCTGGAGCTGCGGGCGAAAGAGCACCCGGGGGTGCCCCGCGAGTTGTTCAGCCAGACCCAGCAACCCGCGCTGACGGAGGTGTCGCCGCTTTATCGTCGGCTCCTGCGCGGGCTCGATACCGCCCTCGACGCCTTCGACACCACGGGTCTTGCGGCGCTGCAGCGGGAACTCGCGAAACTTTATCGGGAGATGCGCGACGCCGCCCCGCTGAGCCGCGCGGCGCTCACGGGTCACGCCCATCTCGATCTCGTCTGGCTGTGGACCGAACAGGTGGGCGAGGGCAAGGCGGTGCACACCTTTGCCAATGCCAACCGGCTGATGGCGCTCTATCCGGAGTTTCGTTTCGCCTACTCGCAGCCCGCGAGCTACGAGGCGGTGGGGCGGCGTTCACCGGAGCTGCTTCGGGCCGTGCGGGCGCGGCTGCGCTCCGGCCAGTGGGAAGCCACCGGTGGCATGTATGTGGAGAGCGATTCGCACGTCGCCTGCGGCGAGGGCCTCGCGCGCAGCTTCATGCTCGGGCAGGCCTCGTTTCAAAAACTCACCGGTCGGCGCTCACGCGTGCTTTGGCTGCCCGATCTTTTTGGCTTCAACGCCTGTCTGCCGCAACTCATGCGACTCAGCGGGGTGGATTATTTTTTCACGACCAAGACGACTTGGAACACTGTCAATCGCTTCCCGCACTCCAGCTTCGTATGGCGCGGTCCGGGCGGCCACGCCGTGGTGAGTCACGTCACGCAAGGCGTGCAGTTCAACAATACGGTTTCCGTGGAGCAGTTGCGCGCGGCGTCGCACCAGCACCAGCAGGGCGACCTGCACGACGAGTTTCTCATGCCCAACGGCTGGGGTGATGGCGGTGGCGGACCGAGCGAGGAGATGTGCGAACGCGCCCGGCGCCTCACGGCGTTGCGAGGACTGCCGGCCCTCAAGTGGGACCAGCCCGAGGCGTTCTTCGACCGGCTGGCGCACAAGCACGCCTGGCTCCCGGCCGTCGATGGCGAAATCTACCTCGAATACCACCGCGGCACCTTCACCACGCAGAGCCGCGTAAAGGCGCACTTCCGCGCTTTGGAACGGGCGCTCCAGTTGCGCGAGGCGGTCTTGGTGGCGACGCGCGGCGCGGCCGGAACTGATCTCGCGCACGCTTGGCGCCGCATGGTTTTTGCGCAGTTCCACGATTACATCCCGGGTAGTTCGATCCCCGAGGTTTATGCGGAGGGGCTACCGGAACTGGCGCAGCTCGCCCGCGAGCTGGCCAAAGCCGCCACCACCGCCCTTGTAGGAGCGAGCTCGCGCGCGATTTTCCGCTCGGCCATCGCGACCAAGGTCGCTCCTACAAAAGAATCCCCCGCCGGCGCCTGTCTTTTCAATCCGCTGCCGCTCGCCCGCCGCTGCGTGGTGGGTGGTCGGGTGGTGGAGCTGCCGCCGCTGACCGGCGTGCGGGTGGTGGATGCCGTGGTGCGTGGGCTGCCGCCGGTCGTGGTGCAGGGCCGCACCCTCGCTAATGGTCGGGTGAGTGCGCGACTCGACGCCCGCGGCGGACTGACGGCGCTCAGCGTGGATGGTCGCCGCGTGCAACTTGCCCCAGGTGCGGGCGAACTGATCGTTTATCCCGAGCAGCCCGCGAACTTTGGTCCGTGGGATATTGACCGGCATTCACTTGCCCTCGGGCAACCCGTCCGGGGCACGGTGAAAATAGCCGCGAGCAAAAACGGGTTCGCCGTCACGCGCCGGGTCGGGGCCGCCAGCACCGCGACGATTAACTATTCGCTCCAAGCGGGCGAATCGGTCTTGCGGATCACGGTTGCGCTCGACTGGCAGGAACC
>JBDNGL010000315.1:0-57072 GCA_041689285.1 Opitutaceae bacterium | reverse complement strand
GTTGGAGCTTTCCGCGCCCGGGAGGGTGTCATACCACGGCGGGTTCGAGCGCAGCTGCTGCTGGCGGTTGTAGGTCTTTTCTTCGCGGTAACCAGCCATCACATTGAGGCGGTCGTCGAAGAACGCACCTTGGTAGCTGAGGTAAACCTCGGCGTTCCGCACGCGGTAGCGGTCGATCACGGGACGATGACGCTCGGTGATACGGGCAAGGTCGGGGAAGACGTGGAGCGTTGGGTCGTAGCGGGTGAAGACCTCGAGGGCAGTCATCAGGTTGCCGGCGCGGTCGCGCAGGGCCTGGAGACCGAAGGCACCGGCATTGCCGACACCGGGGATGCCTTCGAAGTTCAGGCCGTTAGGCGCGCCCGCGACGTTGGCGCCGGTCGCCGGAGAGGGCGAAGTGCCGCCAAACTGGTTGTCACCCGCGCGGTGGATGCCACCGAACAGGACCTTGTTCTTGATGCCGAAGGTCTCGAAGGAGACCACGTTGTCGATGATGTGATCGGTAGGATCGACATCATAGAAGCGCCAAGTGAGGCCGGGCAGGGTGTTGAACGTTTCACCGTCCGCATTCGGACGGGCTTCGGCCTTGCGCTCATAGTAGTAGGCATGGGACCAGTTGTAGGTGTATTTGACCGTCCACCATTCGAAGGGCTTGGCATCGAGGGTGACGGCGAGATTGGTCACCTCTTCATCGGTCGTGCTGCCAGGACCCCAAGGATTGAAGTCCCGTGGGTCGCCGCTCTTGGCACCTTGACCCCACATCAAGTCACGGTAAACGCCGCGGTTGAACGAGGAGGCTTGGTAGCGGGTGATGTTCTGGTCACCGGCGGCATTGCGCGTGTCGGTGATCCAGTTGCTGTAGCCACCACCATCAGCCACGCCGCCGATGCGGGTGCGGTAGAGGGCTTGGCGATCGGCGTTGGAGAGCGCGGGGTTGATATTGGCCGCGGTCATGAGGGCGGCAGTGGGGTTCTTGAAGGCATCGAACCAACCGTCCGCCCAGAGCCAGCCGCGGGCGGCCAGGTTGTCTTCGCGTTGGGTGTATTCGAACTCGACGCGGGCCTCAAGCTTGTCGCCCACGCGGATCTTCACCTGCGGCTGCACAGTGAAGCCACGACGGCGCTCGAAGTCGCGCTGGAAGGAAGAGTTCTCCTGACTGATGAAGTTGCGGAAGGCGATCTTGTCCTCCAGCAGCACGGTGTTCTGGTCGTAGGTGAACTTGTTGCCACCGTCGGCCGAACGCCGATAGCTGAACTCGGTCGGCAGCTTGCGGAACTCAGCCTGCTTGCTGATGTAGTTGATGACACCGCCGGGGAAGGCCTGACCGAAGAACACGGAGGCCGGACCGCGGACGAGTTCCACGCGCTCGATGTTGTCGAGCGAGTAAACCGTGTAGCGGCGGACGGAGTTCTTCATGCGGGCGTTGATCGGGAAGCCACGGGTGGTGAAGTTACCAGAAGGCGTGAAGCCGGTGGCCGGCTGCAGGATGCCCATCATGGTGTCACCCGCCGAAGTCGCCGAGTAGCGCAGGACGTCGTTGATGTTGTTGAGGCCGGTATCGCGGATGAAGTCCTCGGAGAGCACTTGAATCTGCAGCGGGGTGTCCATGATGCGGGCACCGATACGAGTGGCAGTGAGGGAGTTGGTCTTGATGTAACCGTAGTCCTTGTCGGATTCGACTTGGAACGGTGACAACCGGACTACGGCATCATCTTCTTCGTCAGCGGCAGTGGTGGACACAGTCTGCGCCCACAGGGGAGCGGCGGACAGGGCAACCATCGCGGCCAAACAGGCGGCCAAGCTGAGCTTGGTCACCGGAGCTGGGTAGCTGGTTTCTGATTTCATTATGTTTATGTGGGGGTGGTTTGTAGTTCCCGGTTTAGGGCCGGGGTTTTTCAGGCCGCCAGAGGCGGACCAAAAAAGGGGGGGGGGGGAGTGGCTTGGAGGCCAGCGGCTACCCCTTGGCCAAGGCGGCAAGGACCACAGGGTGGCCGGGGCGCGAGGGGCTAGGGATTAAGCGAGGGGGCATAGGGGGGGAAGGGGCGGACAAACTGTAAGCCCGAGCTGGGCTTAGGACCTGTGGATAAAAAGTAATAGGATTCTGAAGTCTGAATGCAAGCCCTAGAAATAATGTTTATTCAGTTGAAAAACTGCTTTGTAGCTTGGGTGGTGGCGATGAGGGTAGGGGAGACCAAGGTGCCGATACGCCCGGTGGCTGAGGGATTCTCGCAACGCCAGATGAGGTGATCGACGACCTTGCGGACGAGCGTGGGCAAATTGATGTCGAGGGCCGCAGGCTGATAATCGAGGTTGTGGTAGATGATGGGATTGTAGTTACCCAAGATGGCCTCGTAGTCGCGCTCGGGTCTGAGCCCGGCCGTGCGCATGGCGCGGAAGAAAGAGCCGCAAAAGTGATCTACCGGGATGTAAAGGCCGGTAGGCCGGGGAGTGGTTTGTTGCAGCCGGCGGGCGAGCAGATCGCTCTCCTCGTGCGTGGGGGTATGGGTGAGGTAGCTGGTGCCAGGGGTGGCCTTGCCCAGGATGTTGTGCAGGGTGAGGCCGAGCTCCTGCGCGCGCGCGCCGAAGGCGCGCACCCGCCGGGCTACGGCACTATAAGAAGGGTCGGTGGAGATGACGGCTACGCTTTTATGACCCCGGCGATGGAGGTAATCGGCTGCGAGACGGCCGTTGAGATCGTTGTCCGGCTCCACGTAGTCGCCTGGGTAAGTGGCGGTGCGACGCGTCATGAACCAGACATGGGGCAGCCCGGCGAGCTTTTGCAGGCAGGCGGCCGAAGGCTCCATGCCTTGAATGATAACGCCGTCCACGTGACGTTCAAGCAAGGCGCGGGGCAGTTCGTCGGGCGACTCGGAGTAGAGGACAGAAAGCTCGATCCGCTGGCGTTCGCCGACGGACTGTACTTGGAGCAGTTGATCTTGGAACCAGTTGAGATTAGGGTTCTTACGAGCCCCTACGAACCAGACCGCGATCCCCTTAGGGGTGGACTGGCGGGATTTTGGTCCGCGGCGCCGATCGAAAGGGGTTGGGGTGTAATTAACGGCAGACATCACGGCCTGAACACGGGCAAGCCGGTCAGGCGCAACCAAGTGAGGCTGGTTGATCACGCGGGAGACGGTCGCAGGCGAAACTTTCGCCTTTTGGGCAATATCGGCAATTAACATGGGGCGGGGTAGCCGTGAATATTTCAGAAATTAAAAATGATTAGTCGTGCGATGGTCAAGGATTTTTATAGTCATAAGCTGGCCAGCTAATAGCTAGGTTGGTAACAATCGATCGAGCGGAATTAGGTTGTGGAAATACTATTCTATAAATCACCTATATGCATATAAAGCATACATTAACGCGCCATTATTCGATTTTTTGAGTAGCATCCTGTTCGTTTGTCGTCACCTCACCGGACTGAAAGTTGAGGCGAGGACGGAGCTGCCGTCATAAAACTGAAAATTCAGGAAAAATGCGGGTTGAAATGCCAAAACAAGCGGCCTCATGTTCAACTCTCCGCGTGTTTACTACCCCTTTAACCCCAAGGCCGGCTGGATTCCGCTGCCTGCTTGGCGCCCTGATCGCCCTGATGATGGCAGGTTGGGCGCAGGCGGGCACGGATGCTGAGAGCTCACGGCAGTTTCGAGAGCGGCGCGAACGGCTGATGGGTGCTGCCATCGCCGTCTTGGACGAACAGGATCCGGCCAAAGGCTCTTTTTTGGATGTGGCGGCGGCACTGCAACGCGGGCAGAATCTGGCGGTAGCCCGGAAACGGCTGACCGTGCTCGACGAGCGCCGGCCCACCGGCAACATGGCTTGGACGTATCCGATCATGGCGGTGCTGTTGAACGGGGATGAGCATCTGGATGAAGCCAACCGTGCCCGGATCGGGGACTGGTGGCAGACCTACTGGCCGAGCTGCGGCGACACCGAGAGCCACTGGGTGATGTATTATGCGAGCCTCTACCTCGCGGCCCAGCATTACCCGAGGAGCGGGCCGGCGCGGTGGTTCAACGGCCAGTCGGCCGCTGAGAACCTGGCGGAGTCCCGCAGCTACCTCGAGCATTGGATGAAGGTCGCGAGTTCGCCGCACACCACCATTTTGCGGTTGGCGCAGAGCGCGACCGATGCCCGGCCGTGGATCGTCGGGACGCAGCTGCACGGTGCATGGCGCTCACGCGATGGTGGGGCGACTTGGAGTGACCGCAGCGCGGGCCTGCCGACGAAGCATATCTTTGTGCTCACCTTCGATTCTGAAGTGAAAGGCCGTCTTTGGGCCTCCGCTTTCGAGGAAGGAACCTTTTACCCCGACGATTTTGGTCTGACTTGGCTGGACGGCGGCCTGCATGGCGCCTACGGGTTTGATTACTTTTTCGTCCCGGTGGCGCGGTGTTGACCGCCCCGCCTTACCTCACCGCTTTTTACCGTGTCTCCCCAACCCTTCGTAAATTCCTCCTCGTGGATCTGGTCCGCCGAGGGCTCCCACAGCGCGCCGTCCCCCAGGAACGCCACGCCCTCGCATTATCAGGTGCGTTATTTCCGCCGCACCTTTAACGTTGCGGATCCCGCCGTGGCGAAACTCACCGTGCAGTTGTCGGCGGACAGTCGCTATCTGTTTTGGTGCAACGGCATCTTCATCGGCCGCGGGCCGGCGAAGGGTGATGTCAACCACCACTTCATCGACACCTTCAACCTGACGCCGCACCTACGGAAGGGCCGCAACGTCCTCGCCGCTCTCGTGCTCGACATGTCGCGCGTCGCGCATCGGCCGGCGCTGCTCGGCCCGCCGTGCTCGGTGATGACCTACACGGGTGGCTTTGTCCTGGAAGGCACGCTCGCCGTCCGGGGCAAGGTGGCCGAGGACCTGCGCACGGATGCCGCCTGGCGCGTGGCCGTAGACCAGGCGCACCGCTTTCAAAACGAGAACACGACCTTTGAGGGCTACCTCGGCTATTTTGAGCACCGCGTGTCCGCGCTGGTGCCGGTGGGTTGGAACCGGCCGCAGTTCGATGATGCTGACTGGCAAACTGCGCATGTGCTCTTCAAGGCCGAATTACTGGAAAACCGCCGTGATCCTGCGAGTCCTTACGGGCTGATGCCGCGCATGATTCCGATGCTGGAGGAAGGCGAGCCGGCGGCGTTTCCCGATGCGTTCACCACCGGGGGTGGCCAAATCTCCCCGGCGTGGCGCGCCCTCCTTGCCGGGAAAAAATCCCTTACCCTCAAACCAGGTGAAAAGGTGGACCTCGTGCTCGACATGGGCGTGCTCACGACCGCCTTCCCGCAGCTTGCGGTGGCGGGCGGCGCTGGGAGCAAGCTGCGCCTGACCTACGCCGAGGCCCTGCGCCTGCGGTGGGACACGCCGGGCGCGAAACTCCTCGGCAAGCAGCAGTCGCTCGCAAATCTCGCCTCACACTTCGCTGATGAGAGCCGGGGTTGGACCTTCGACCGACGTGGCGAGGTCACCGGTTGGTGCGATCGCTGGGAACCTTCTGGTCGCGACGAGATTTTCGAGCCACTGCACTGGCGCGCGTTCCGCTACATCGGTCTGCAGATCAAGGTGGGCAAAAAACCGCTCACGCTCCGCAGCGTGCAACAGCGTTTCACCGCCTATCCATACAAGGTGAAGGCGAAATTTAAATCGTCCGATCCCGCGTTGGACAAGATCTGGCGGGTTGGCCTGCACACGATGCGGATGTGTTCGCACGAGACCTTCGAGGACTGCCCGCACTACGAGCAGATGCAGTATGCCGGCGATACGATGATCACGTCTAAACTCGCGATGTTCACCACCGGCGACTACCGGCTCAGTCGTCAGGCGCTGTATCAGTTCGACTGGTCGCGTCTTTCCGATGGGCTCACGCAGGCGCGTTTCCCGTCTCGCCTCGTCCAGATTATCCCGGCGTGGAGCATCCACTGGATCACTAACATCAAGGACTACTTCATGTGCACGGGCGACCGTGCTACCGTGCAGGACCTACTGCCCGGGATGCGCGCGGTGCTGGCTTGGTATCGCCGGCACACCGATGCGGACGGGCTCCCGGCCAAGTTGCCTTACTGGAACGTCACCGACTGGTGCCCGTGGTGGCCACGGGGCGTGGTGCCGGGTTCCGAC
The DNA here is from genome assembly GCA_041689285.1 of Opitutaceae bacterium. Taxonomy (GTDB): domain Bacteria; phylum Verrucomicrobiota; class Verrucomicrobiia; order Opitutales; family Opitutaceae; genus UBA2377. The sequence continues at coordinate 50,954 of JBDNGL010000315.1, read as the reverse complement.
GCGGGCCCAACGACGATCCATTCTTCGCAATACATCAACGCGCTCGACGAAGTCGCTTGGCTTACGGAGCAATTCGGTCGCACGGCGGAGGCGACGGCACTCGCCGGTGAAGCGGCGGATTTGCGCCGCAAGGCGCACGCGCGTTTCTGGTCGGAGAGCGAAGGCCTGTATTTCGACCGGCCCGGCGGACCCGAGGTCAGCCAGTATGGCAACGCTTGGGCCATCGTCGCCGGCCTCGCCGGGGAGCGTGAACGCGCGATCATCATGCAGCGGTTCCCGCAGGACCCAAAACTCGCCCCGGGTTCGTTTTTCTGGATGCACACCGGCTTCAAGGCGCTCGCTCTGAGCGGACGCTACGACGACATGCCCAGACACCTCGGCCCGTGGCACGAGTCGGTCAACTACGGTCTTTCGACCTTTGTGGAGGAAAACAGTTATTGGCGTTCGCTGTGCCATGCCTGGTCGGCCCACCCGGTGTTGGAGTTTCAGCAGCGCGTCCTCGGCGTCACCCCGGTCGAGCCGGGCTTCGCCCGCATCCTCATCAAGCCGCACCGCTGTGGCCTGGAGCATGCGGCCGGCAGCGTGTGCACGCCGCATGGGATGATCACCGTGGCGTGGCGCGTGGCGGCCGGAAAGTTCCACCTCACCGCGACCAAGCCCGCAGCCATCGCGGCCACCCTCCACGCGCCCAACGGTCGCACCGTTGAATTCACCGGCACCCGCTGCGCCGAGAGTTTCGACCTCACATGAACACCCTCCGCCTCCAACATGAAACCGGCCGCGCCGTCACCCTGTTTGCCGGCGATGGCCTGCTGTGCCGTTACGTCTATGTCCCGGAAACCGAGGCGAAGGAATCGCCCAAGCCGTATTTTCATCCGGTGAATTCGCTCGCGGGTGACACGCTCACGAACTTCCGGCCCAACGACCATCCTTGGCACCACGCGCTGAGCTTCACGCTGAACAATGTCTCCGGCGCGAACTTCTGGGGCGGCCCCACTGGTCTGAAGGAAGACGGCTACAAGTGGCGCGACGACCATGGCGCACAGCAGCATGTCGCCTGGCAGAAGCTGGAGACCGCCGGCGATCGCGCGGTGCTCGCGCATACGCTCGCATGGCGGCGATTGGCTGAAACAATTTTCCGGGAGGAACGGTCGCTGGAGATCACCGTGAATGCCTCCGCCCACGCCTGGTCCCTGCGCTGGTGCAGCCGCCTGACCAATGTCAGCGGCCGTGCGCTGTCGCTAGGCAACCCGCATTCGCACGGCGGGCTCGCGGGCTCGCACTACACCGGATTGCAGTTCCGGGGCGCGCGCGAGTTGCTCGATGATCATTTGGATCCGACCATCAAGATCGTGGCCGCAGGCGGGCTGGAGGGTGTGGCGGCCGTGCATGGGGCGGCGGCGCGCTGGATGGAATGGCATGGTCAGCTTGATGAAACGCTGCACCGTGTTATCATCCGCTTTGAAAACAACCCCGGTCCGCTGCACTGGTTCGTGCGCCGTAATTACCCGCTGGCCGCGTTCCCGCCGCAGTTTGACCAAAACCTCGAGGTCCCGATTGGCGGCACCCTCGATTTCGACCACACCCTCACCTTTACCTCCGTCCCATGAGCCTCGATCGCCGCAGTTTTTTACAGGGCTTCGGCCTGAGTGCGTTCGCCGCGCTGGCGGGTTGCACGAAGGCGGTGGGGGCCCCGGCCCCATTACCGGCCTTTGGCAGCGTGGATGAAGAGACCTTCTGGCGAGCGGTGCGCGCCCAGTTTCCCCTACGTGAGGATCCGGTCTATCTGAACACCGGCGGGCTTGGGCCGGCCTCGCGGCCGGTGCTCGACAAGGTCATCGCCGTGATGACCGAGCTGCAGCAGCATTCCGAGCATGGCCACGAACAGATGGCGGCGGCCCGCGAGGTGATGGCGCGCTTTTTGGGAGCGGCGACGGCTGAGCTCTGCTTCACCCGCAACGCCACCGAGGGCAACTCCATCATCGCGGCCGGGCTTGCCCTGCAGGCGGGCGACGAAGTCATCTTCGAGTCGCACGCCCATCCGGGCGGTTCATTTCCGTGGGCGAACCAGGCCAAACTGCGCGGCCTCAAGGTGCGGCTTTTCGAGCCGGACCATACCAGCGTCGCCGGGAATCTGGCCCGGATCCGCGAATTGGTCTCGCCCCGCACCAAGGTCATCCAAGTCAGCCACATCACCTGCACGACGGGCCTCGTCTTTGACGTGCGCGCCATCGCGGAGTTCGCCCGCGAGCGGAACATCTGGTGCCACATTGATGCGGCCCAGTCGGTCGGGATGATCCCGGTGAATCTCGGGGAGATCGGCTGCGATTCCTACGCCTTCAGCGGCCACAAGTGGTTGGGCGGCCCGCATGAGACTGGGATGCTCTACATCCGCCGCGACAAACTTGAGGCGGTGGCCGCCACTGGTGTCGGCGCCTATTCCGGTGAACTGCCGGAACTTACGGGGCCGATTGAGCTTTTCGCCGCCGCTTCGCGCCATGAATACGGCACCCGCAATGTTGCGTCGGTGCTCGGGCTGGTCGAGGCGGTGCGGCTGCAGGAGCGCATCGGGCCGGCGCGCATCGCCGCCCGCGGGCGCGACATGGCCGGATGGTTGTTGCAGGAACTCGCCCGGATCGAGGACATCACGGTGCTGACTTCACCGGTTGATGAGTTGCGGGCGTCCATGACCACGATCCGCCATGCCCGGGCCGATAGCGGCCGGCTTTTCGGCTATCTTTGGCAGAAACACGGGCTGCGTTGCCGGCCGGTCACCGAACAGGGTCTCAATGCCCTGCGCATCTCCACCCATCTTTTCAACTCTCCCGCTGAGTGCGAGCGCGTCGTCGCCGCCGTGCGGGCCTCCGTGCGGGACTTGTAAGCGATGGCCGTCCGCTCACTCCCTTACTTCCGCGACCAGCTCGATCTCCACGGGTGCGCCGGCGGGCAGGGCGTTGACGCCGACGGAGGCGCGGGCGTGACGGCCGGCGTCGCCGAACACTGCAACCAGCAGATCGGAGGCCCCGTTGACCACGCGCGACTGGGCGGTGAAATCATCCGTGCAAGCCACAAAGCCGCCGACGCGCACGATGCGTTTCACGTTGGAGAGGTCACCGATTTCCGCCTTGAGCGCGGCGATGAGCTGGATCGCGCAAATCCGCGCGGCGGCCGCGCCTTGTTCGACGGTCAGGTCGGCCCCGACCTTGCCGGTGAGAAATTTGCCATCCGGTCCCTTGGCGATTTGGCCGGCGAGAAACACGAGATTGCCGCTGCGCACAGCCGGCACGTAGTTGGCGATGGCTGCGGGGACTTCCGGCAATTCGATGCCGAGCTCCGCGAGCCGGGCTTCCGGCGTGGTGGCCGCCGCGGCGCCGAGGAGGGAGCAGAACAACAGGAGGGTGGGAAAAAGGCGGAGGTTCATGCCTTCTTGAAAACCACCGGTCGGTCGCTGGCAACGCTGGATACCGTCAACTTTACGTCATGAAAAAAACCCTCCTCGCATTTCCGTTGCTGTGGTTGCTGACCGGCCTGTTGGCCGGGGCGGTGCCGGCCCATGACCTTTATCTGTTTGGCGCGGTCAATATTGGCGGCCGCGTCATCGGCTCGCGGGATACGGCGAAAAATGGCGTCTATGTGCGCACAGCGGAGGGTGGGTTCGCGCACCGCGGGATCAATTATCCCGCGATGCTCACCGGCTCTTTTGATCCGCGGGATCCGCGAGTTTTCCATGTGGCCGCCTTGTGTGGTGTGCTGACGACGACGGATGGTGGCCACAGCTGGCGGATTGGCACCAGTTGGGACATGACCGAGCCGAAAAGCGTGATGGTGGACCCGAACGCGCCGGACACGGTTTATGCAGCCCTGCCCGACGGTCTCGGCGTCTCGACCGACCGCGGGCATTCCTGGCAGCGGAGGGAGCAGGGTCTGCCGGCGCGCGGCAAATACACCCAGGTGGTCACAGTGGATCGCACCTCGGCCGGGCGGGTTTTCGCCGGCTGCGAGACGGGCATTTATTTTACGGAGGACGGTGCGAAGAACTGGCGCCGAGTTTTTGTGACGGTCGACACCGTCACCGACATCCGGCAATCGCCGCACGAGGAGCGAGTTTGGCTTGCGACCACGCAGAGTGCCGGGGCCCTGATTTCGCGGGATAGTGGGCTCACCTGGGCCGGAGTCTCCGGCCTGCCGGCCGACCAGGCGCTCTACAATGTCGCGTTTGATGCCACCACGCGCGGCCGCATCGCGATCGCCAGCTGGAGTCTCGGCCTTTTTACCAGCGAGGACGGCGGGGCGACCTGGACTGTGCGCAACGCCGGCCTGCCCGCAAACCATCGCGTGTGGCGCAACGCGGTGGATCCTGATACCGGTCGGCTCTATGCTGCGGTGGATGGGGAAGCGCTGTTTACCTCCGATGATTTCGGCCATACTTGGCGGCGCGACGGCCTGGAGACTTCACGGATCCAGAGCTTCGTCTTCGTGCCCCGCACCCAACCGTGATCCCGCCCGTCATGAAAAAATTTCTTGCTCTCCTCCTGCTCGCGACCGTCGCCGTGGCCCAACCCTCTTACGAAGCCCCGATGCCCGGGCCGCCGCCGGACACGCGGCCCGATACCCTGCGCCGGGCGTATCTCGAGCGCGTCAACGAGACGCTCGACTGGTATCTTGAGGCGATTGATCCGGCCAAACCCCTCACTCGTGAACAGGCGTTGGTGAAGCTCGTGCGTCGTGAGGATGCCGACCTGGCTTCGCAACGCATCCTTGAGCTGCTGGCCGAACCGCAGTCGGGCGATATGTTCTGGATGTTTCCGTGGACGGCCATCGCCTTCGCCGGGCGCGACCAGCTCTCGCCCGAGGCGCGTGCGGCGATCCGGGATGCGTGGCGCACCTATTTTCCGATGCGCGGCGACACCGAGAACCATTGGGTGATGTATTACTCCTCACTCTTTCTCATGACCGAGCTCTATCCCGGCGAACCGGGCGAGACCTGGTTTAACGGCAAGAGCTCCGCGGAAAACCACGCGGAGGCGCGTGATTTTCTGCTGCACTGGATGGATATCGCCACGACGATCGGGCAAGGTGAATTCAACGCCACGCACTACATCGGTGAGTATGCGATCCCGATGCTGTATCTGGCCACTTGGTCGGAAGACCCCGCGATGCGCCAGCGCGGCCGGATGTTGCTCGATCTCCTGATGGCTGAGCTGGCAGACAACACCCTGCACGGAGTGCTGCGCGGGCCGAATGCCCGCACCGATGACAATTCGGTCATCCAACGCTGGCACGCGCTCGCCACCTATTTCAGCTGGACGATGTATGGCCACATTCCGCCGCCGCCGCACTACGGCGGCTGGGGCATCTACTTTGCCATCGCGGCGGCGCACTACGATCCGCCGCCGCTGTTTTACCGCATCGCGACCGACCGCGAATACGACCGCGAACAGCACGACCATAAACGCTCGCGCCGCCGCTGGCGCTACAGCGACGTGGAGATGATGCCGGTCTATAAAACCGGTTATATCCGGCGCGACTATGCCGTCGGTTCCTACCAGGGCGGGCTCTCCGATCCCATCCAGGCGCACGTCTGGGATGTGACGTGGGCTGTGCCCGATCCCCGCGGCGTGCATAACACGATTTTCTCCACGCATCCGCTATCCTCATCACGGGTGCTGCAGATGTATTTCACCGAGTATCCCGACTGGATGATCGATCTGCTCGCCAGCCAAGGCAAACCCTCCTACGGCGTGCCGGACAAGATCCTCAGTTGCTCGCCCTACGAGCAGGTGTTTCAGGATCTCGACACGATCATAGCGCTTTACGACATCCCGCCCGGTATCGTTCACCAGCGCATCAATGGATTTTTTTCCAAGGACCTGCTCGACGTCACCGAAGCTAAGTCCGGGTGGATCTTCGCCCGGGGTGGGAACACCTACCTCGCCTACCGACCGCTGGCACCCTACGCGTGGGAAGACCTGCTCGGTTACCGGCAGTTGCCCCGCACCGGCGGCAGCGGTTATGTGTGGGAGCGGTTTCGCCCCGAGGGCGAGGTGGATCGCATCCTCGTCAGTCCACACCCGCAGAACGGCACCATTGTGCAGGCGGCGAGTGCCGACGAGTTTGCGAGCTTCGCGGCGTTTCAAGCCGCGATCAATGCCCTGCCGCTGGCGTTCACGTTGCAGCCGACTCCCGCAGTCAAATTCACCACCCTGCGCGGCAAGCAAGTCGAGTTCACTTATGGCGCGGCCCCGGTCCTCGACGGCAAGCCGGTGGGCTACACGTCGTGGAAGCTTTTCGAAGGTCCGCACCTCAACGCCGAGCTCGGCGCCCGCAAAATCACCATTTCGCACGGCCGGCAGCACCGCGTGCTTGATTTCAACACCGTCACCACCACCGATTACGTCACCCCATGAAAAACTTCCGCCGCCTCCTGCCAATGCTCGGCCTGCTAACCGCCGTCGCGACCGCGACGCCGGCGTATGACTTCTACATTTGCGCCAACATCAACCGCAACTATGTCATCGGTTCCAAGATCGTCACGACCAACGGCATTTTCCAACGCACGGATGCCGGCGCGTGGCGGCACTTCGGCTATAACGACACCAGCATCAGCGCCCTCGCGTTTGATCCGCGCGACCGCAACGTCATCTACACCGCTACCCTGAATGGCCTCTGGCGCAGCCTGGATGGCGGCAAAAATTGGCGGATCAGCAACGGTTGGGATATGACCGAGGGCCGCGATGTCGCGGTGGATCCCAACGCGCCTGATCATGTTTACCTTGCCCTGCCCGACGGCATCGCCGTCTCCACCGATCGGGCCGAGACCCTCGTGCGCCGCGAAAACGGCCTGCCAGAACGCGGTAAATTTACGCAGGCCATCAAGGTGGACCGCACCCGCGCCGGTCGCGTGTTTGCCGGCTGCGAGGTGGGTATTTTTCTCACCGAAGATGGCGCGCAAAACTGGCGGCAAGTATTCGCGACCAAGGAGACGGTGAACGACCTCCAACAATCACCGCACGATCCACAGCTTTGGGTCGCGGCCACCCAAAGCGCCGGCGCGCTGATTTCGCGCGACGGTGGTCTTAAGTGGGTGCGCTTGGCTGGCGTGCCGACCGAGCGCGCTCTCTACAACATCACTTTCGATGTGACCAACCCGGCGCGTCTGGCCATCGGCAGTTGGGCACACGGGGTGCTGACCACCGAGGACGGGGGCGCGACTTGGACCAGCCGCAATGCCGGCCTGCCGGAGAATCCCCGCGTCTGGCGCGTCGGCGTCGATCCTGAGGGTCGGCTCTACGCCAGCGTGTTTCAGGAAACCCTGTTCCATTCCGATGACTTCGGCCGCACCTGGCAACCCAATGATCTCGTAGGTTCGCTCGTCAATTACTTCGTCACCCTGCCCAAAGCCGCCAACTGAACACCCCATGCAATCATCATCTTGTTTACGTCTGCTGCCGGCTTTTTTGCTGGTTGTTTCCATGTCCGCCCAGCCCTCCTTTGAGGGGCCGGCCCCGGTCGTCACCACCGTCCCCGCCGAAGACCAGCGCCTCGCGGCTTATCATGCCCGGGTGGACGAAGTGCTGGCATGGCGCGCCAGCCGTGTGGATTTGAACGACATTCCCGGCACGATGGACATGGCCTCCATAGCCATCCTGTTGACCCTCGGGCGTGACATTGATGCCTGCAATGAGCGCGTGCTGCAAATGATGGCGGAGCCGGGCACCGGTCCATTCTGGATGTTCCCCGCCGTCTGCGTGGCCTTTACCGGCCGCGACCTGCTGTCGCCCGAGGCCCGGGCGTCCATCCGCGAGGCATGGCGCACCACCCGCCAGCTCCGCGGCGACACCGAGAATCATTGGGTGATGTATTACGCTTCGCTCTACCTGATGTCGGAACTTTATCCCAACGAACCGGCCGAGACGTGGTATACCGGTCGCAGCTCGGAGGAGAATCTGGCCGAAGCCCGTGAGTGGTTGATCCACTGGATGGACACGACCACCACAGTGGGGCAGGGCGAGTTTAACACCACGCACTACATCGGCGAATATGCCATCCCTATGCTCTTCATGGCCTCGTGGGCCAAAGATCCCGTCATGAAGCAGCGCGGCCGCATGATCCTCGACTGGATGTTTGCCGAGCTCGCTACCGTCACCCTTAACGGCGTGCTGCGCGGCCCCAACGCCCGCTCGGACGAGGGCTCGGTCATCGAGCGCTGGAATGCGCTGGCCTCGTATTTCTCGTGGTTACTTTTCGGAAATACGCCGAGTCCGGCCGGTTACGGCGGCTGGGGGCTCTACTTCGCGCCGGTGGCGAAAAACTACGTGCTGCCTGAGGTGATTCACCGCATTGCGGTCGAACGTGACGGCGACTACGTCCAGCGTGACCGCGCCCGCACCCGCCGTTACTGGCGCTACAGCGACGAGCTCTCCCCGCCAGTTTACAAGACCAACTACCTGCGCCGCGATTACGCGGTTGGTTCCACGCAGGGTATCGTCAACGACGTGATTCAGGCCCATGTGTGGGACGTCACTTGGCGCGAGGAAGATCCGCGGGGCAAGCACCCCACGATGTTCTCGCTCCACCCGCATTCGTCGGGCCGCATGATGCAGGCGCAGTTCAGCACCTATCCCGAGCCGATGCCGGTCAGCGTGCCCTTCGAAGGCAAGCCATCTTACAATTCGCCCGACAAAATCCTCGGCGCTTCGCCCTACGAAAAAGTCTTTCAGGACCTCGACACCGTCATTGCGCTCTACGATATCGCACCCGGGGAACACTTCCCGCACATCAACGGGTTTTTCTCGAAGGACCTCGTCAATGTGACCGAGGACAAGTCTGGCTGGATTTTCGCCCAAGGCGGCCAAGCCTATCTCGCCTACCGGCCACTCGCGCCCTATCACTGGATTCCCTACCTGCACTTCGCCAGCGGCTGGGCCAAGGAACGACAGGATCTCGGCGGCCGGGTGCTCACCAGTCCGCACCTGAAGAACGGCACTATCGTGCAGGCGGCGAGTGTCGCCGAGTTTGAGAGTTTCGCCGCGTTCCAAGCGGCGATCAACGCCCTGCCGCTGGAGTTCACGCTTGAGCCCGTCCCGGCGGTCAAATTCACCACCCTCCGTGGCAAGCAGGTTGCCTTCACCTATGGGGAGACGCCCGTGGTGGCCGGCGTGCCGGTGGATTATGCGCAATGGAAACTCTTCGAGGGACCCTACCTCAATGCCGAGGTGGGCGGCCGCAAACTGACAATCACACACGGCCGATTGCAGCGCGTGCTCGATTTCAACACCCTGACGATCAAGGACCGTGTAATCGAATGACTTCGGCCGGGCAGGCCTTCGATTTCCCAACTCGTCCGGCACGATCGGGCAAACTTTTCTCCATGGCTCCCACCCGTCTCAACCTGCACGCGGCCGAACCCGGTCCGGTCATTGACCGGCACATCTTCGGGCATTTCGCGGAGCACCTCGGCCGGTGCATCTACGACGGTCTGTGGGTCGGTGAAGATTCCAAAGTGCCCCACGTGCGCGGCTGGCGCAGTGATCTCGTCGCCGCGTTGAAGCAGATCCGTATTCCCAATTTGCGCTGGCCGGGCGGTTGTTTCGCCGACGACTATCACTGGCGCGAGGGCATCGGGCCGCGAGCCCAACGTCCGCGCCGCCTCAACGCGCACTGGGGCGGCGTGGTGGACGATAACGCCGTTGGCACGCACGAGTTTCTCGACCTGTGCGAGCAGCTTGGCTGCGAGCCCTACCTCGCCGGTAACGTCGGCAGCGGCACGCCGCGCGAGCTGCGCGAGTGGGTGGAGTATTGCAACGCCGCCGCCGGCACGCTGGCGGATGAGCGCGCGAGCAACGGCCGGCGTGAGCCGTGGAAGGTCCGTCTTTGGGGTATCGGCAATGAGAACTGGGGCTGCGGCGGCAACATGACCCCCGCGCAATACGCCGCCGAGCTCCGCCGATTTTCCACCTATGCGCGCGACTTCCCCGGAGCCCCGCTCTTCCGCGTGGGCTGTGGGGCCAACGGCGACGACTACCGGTGGACCGAGGTCGTGATGCGCGACGCGGCCAAGAACACCTTTGGTCAGGCGCTCATGCAGGGGCTCTCGTTGCACTACTACACCGTGCCCGGCACTTGGACGATGAAACATCCCGCCACCCCTTTTGATGAGGCCGGCTGGAAATCCGTGATGGCCCTCGGCTGGAAGATGGAAACCCTCGTTTGCGGTCACCGCGCCATCATGGACCGTTACGACCCGGCCGCCACGGTCGGGCTGGTCGTGGACGAGTGGGGCTCGTGGTATGCGGTCGAGCCGGGCACGAATCCCGGCTTTCTCTATCAACAACAGACCGTGCGTGATGCGGTGCTCGCGGCGCTTACGCTCAACGTCTTCATCAACCACTGCGAACGCGTGCGCATCGCCAACCTCGCGCAGATCGTCAACGTCCTCCAAGCCTTGGCGCTGACCGAGGAAGGCGGCGGGCGGCTCGTGCTCACGCCGACTTGGGACGTGTTTGCCTTCTACGCGGCGCATCAGAGTGCGCGGCGGCTGCCGGTGCACAGCGAGGCGGCGCAGTTGGCGCACGACGGTTTGGGTTATCCCGCCGTTTCGGCCACCGCCTCGCTGGCGACGGATGGCTCGATCACCGTCACGCTTTGCAACACCGCTTACACCGCGCCAGCCACGATCACGCTGAACTTGGTCGGAAGGGCTCCGGTGCTGAAGACGGCGCACGTGCTGGCCTCGGCGGATCTCACCGCCAGCAATACCTTTGATCATCCGCGCACCGTTACCACGCGTCCACTGGACGGCGTGCGGGTAAACTCTGGCGAGGTGGCGCTCACCCTGCCGCCCGGGGCCGTGGCGGCGCTGCATTTCGCATGAACTACGTTTCCGCGCTTCCGCTAAACAGCGTCCGTTTCCGTCGCGGGTTTCTCGCCGAGCGCACCCGGCTCGTGCGCGAGGTCGTGATCCCCTATCAATGGGAGGCCCTCAACGACCGCGTGCCCGGCGCCGAGCCCAGCGGCTGCGTACATAACTTCCAAGTCGCCGCGGGCGAAAAGGCCGGCAAATTTCATGGCTTGTTCTGGCAAGATTCTGATCTCGCCAAGTGGCTGGAAGCTGCCTCTTACCGGCTCGCCACGCACCCGGATCCCGCGCTCGAGGTCGAACTCGACCGCATCATCGCCACCATCGCCAAGGCGCAGGGTGAGGACGGTTATCTCAACACCTACTTCCAACTCGTCGAGCCGCAGAACCGTTGGGCCAACCTGCGGGACTGTCACGAGCTCTACGTGGCCGGTCACATGATTGAGGCGGGCGTCGCGCATTTTCACGCCACCGGCAAGCGCGCCCTGCTCGCGGTGGTCTGCAAACTGGCCGACCTGATTGAACGCACCTTCGGCCTCGGGCCCGGCCAGATCCCCGGCTACTGCGGCCATCAGGAAGTCGAGCTTGCGCTCGTAAAACTCGCCCGCGCCACCGGCGAGGCCCGCTATGCCACCCTCGCGGCGTATTTCATCAACCAGCGCGGGCAGGAACCCAACTACCTCGCGGAGGAGACCAAGCGTCGCGGCGACCAGCTGCCGTGGCACATGTATTTCGACGGTCTGGCCACCCTTCAGGCGGCGCAGCCGGTGCGCGCCTTGCAGGAGCCGGTCGGCCATGCCGTGCGCCAGATGTATATGCTCGCGGCGATGGCCGATCTGGCGGTGGAGCTGCAGGACGATTCACTGCTGCAATCCTGCCGCACGCTCTGGACCGCGATCGTGCGGAGCCACCTCTACCTCACCGGCGGAGTCGGTGCCGAGCCCTATGGCGAGAAGTTCGCCAACCCTTTCGACCTCCCGCCCGACCGCGCCTATGCGGAAACCTGCGCGGCCATCGGCGTGATCTTCTTTGCGCGCCGCCTGCTCGATATCGAATTGCGCGGCGAATACGCCGACGTGATGGAGCGCGCGCTCTATAACAATGTGCAGAGCGGCATGTCGCTCGACGGCACGAAATTTTTCTACGTCAACCCGCTTGAGATCATCCCGGTGGTGGCGAAGCGCCGCTACGAATGCCATTTGGTGAAGACGCAGCGCGTGGGCTGGTTCGGCTGCGCCTGCTGCCCACCGAATGTCGCGCGACTCTATGCCTCCCTAGGCGAATATGTGGCCTCACAGCGCAGCGACGGCCTGGCGCTCCATCTGTATGCGGACGGCGACCTGCGATTCACCGCTGGCGGCCGTGAGGTGCAGCTTGCCGTGCGGACCGATTATCCGTGGAGCGAGGAAATCGCGATTGAAGTCAACCCCGCGACGGCCACTGAGTTCACCGTGCACCTGCGTGTTCCAGGTTGGTGTCGGGGGGCGAAGCTCACGATCAATGGTCAGGCGCAGGCGCTCGCCCCCAGCGAAGGTTACGTCGCCCTGCGGTGCACTTGGCAGGCGGGCGACCAGATCGGGCTCACGCTGCCCATGCCGGTCGAGCGCATCCATGCTGATCCGCGCGTGGCCACCGCTGCGGGCTGTGTGGCGTTGCAACGCGGGCCGGTGGTTTACTGTTTTGAGGAAGCCGACAATGGCGACCAACTCGCCGCCTTGACCTTGCCCCGCGCCGCACCGCTTGGCCTCCGGCATGCAGCCGCCCTGCTGGGCGGCTGTGTCGTCATCGAAGCTCCGGGTGTCCGCGCGCAAAACACGCGGCAACTTTACCAGACGACGCCACCAACCACTGCGCCCGTGACGCTGCGGGCCATCCCCTACGGCCTGTGGGCCAATCGCGGGGAAGGGGAAATGCGCGTCTGGCTCCGCGAATCATGAAACCAAAAACCCTAATCCAAAGTAACCTATTAGGTTGCTCTTTTCAGTTGCCTGCCCTGCGCGTCCGCCATGCACCAAGTAACCTATTGGGTTACTTTGCCGCGGGGATCATGCTGGTTGGGGCGCTGGGCGCCCAACCCGTCCAAACCGTGCAGGACGCCATCGTGGCGGATGCGCTGGCCGACTCCTCGGGGCACGAATTCCTGACCCGGCTCTGCGACGACTTTGGCGGCCGGCTGACGGGCTCGCCCGGCAACGAAGGCGCGTTGCGCCGCACGATGGAGGAACTCAAGGCTCTTGGGGTCGAAGCGCGGTTGGGGCGTTTCAAGATGCCCGGCTGGGTGCGCGGTGCGGATGAGGTAACCATGCTCGCCCCGTTGTCCCGGCCGCTGCGGGTGGCTGCACTGGCCTATACTCAGGCGCACGCGCCGTTTGAGGCAGAAGTGGTAAATATCGGGCAGGGGCGGGCGGAAGACATCGCCGCGCTGACATCACCGCAGGGTAAGATCGGCCTGCTGGCCCCGCATACTAACGTGCCGCGTGGGCAGTATGAAGCAGCCGCGCTCGCGGTCGGCATGCGCGGCATCCTCTGGATTAATCGCGTGGATGGCGGCCAGTTACTCGCGCGCACCGGTTCCTTCACCGGCGAGCCGCTGAAGGTTCCGGTTTACAGTGTCACGCAGGAAGAGGGCAAATGGATGCTCCGCCTGATTGAGCGTGGACAAACCGTGCGCCTGCGGATGCATACCCGTTCTTTTTCTAAGGAAATTGAGACCGCGAACATCGTCGTCACCTTTCCCGGCCGCACGGCTGACACGGTGGTTATCGGTGCGCATTTCGACTCGTGGGATATCGGGCAAGGGGCCATTGATAATGGGCTCGGGGTGGCGCAACTCTACGCCGTCGCGAAGCAGCTGCAGGCGCATGCGCCGCAAAACCTCCGCACCATCGAACTTGTGTGGTTCAACGGCGAAGAGCAGGGCCTTTGGGGTGCGCGCATGCATGCGCCGACACTCCAGGACCGGCCAGTCGCCGCGATGGTCAATCTCGACATGGTCGGCTTCCCGCTTTCGGTGAACGCGCTGGGTTTCGATGCGCTCGTGCCCGTGCTGGAGGGTTTTGCTGCCTCGCTCGGCGAACGAAAACTCAAGCAAGGCGTGGCCAACATCAACTGGTTCGGCAGCGATCACACGCCCTACCAGCTCGAGGGGATCCCCGCGATCACCTTCGGCGCGCATATCGAGCCCGACAAAGTGCGCTACTACCACGATTTTGCCGATACTATCGACAAGGTGGATCCGCGCATGATTCCCGAGTCTGCCGCGACCATCGCCGCACTCACGTATTACCTCGCCAATGTGGCGGAATTGCCGACGCGGCGTTACCGTGCCGATGAAATGAAAGAGATCTTTCTGCGGGCCGGACTTGAAAGCCGCATGCGTGGCGTGGGTCTATGGCCCTATGACGGAACCACCGTGCCTACCCCTTAATCCCATCATGTCGATCACTCGTCGCACTTTCCTCCAAGCCGGCGCCGCCGCCGGTCTCGCTGCCGCCTTGCCCGCATTTGGGCAATCCACCCCGCAAGCGGCCGGCCTCTTCCCGGCGAAGCCTAATTTCCGCAACACGCCCAGTGTCAGCGTAATGCTTAGCGGGGGCAGTATCACCCGCAATGAGCGGTTTGTGCCCGAGGTCGCCGCCGCCCAGCGTCAGCACTTCGCTGGCCGTCAGCGTATGCTGCTCATCCTGCACGCTTCGCTGCCGGATGATCGTGATCGGATGGAGCAGCGCCTGCAGGGGATGTTTGCAGCCGAGGGCTTTGAAGCGTATTCGATCCATCATCTGAGCGACAGCGACGCCCGTCGCCGGATTCAGTCCGCCGAGGCCATTTTTATCGGTGGTGGCGAAACTTTTCTACTGCTGCGGACCTTGCTGGAAACGCGGCAACTCCGGCCCCTGCGTGAGGCCATCCTAAGCGGTGTGCCGATGCATGGCACCAGTGCCGGGGCTAACATCGCCGGTCCGCACATCGGGTGCACCAACGACTTTCCGGTGGTGGATGTGCCCTCACGGGCGGCGCTAGGCGTCTTCCCGGCGGTGATCAATCCGCACCATCCGCGGTCGGATGAGCCGGATTATGCGGGCCGGGCGCACAAACTCCGCGCCTATCTGCGAGCGAATCCCGGGGAGACCGTGCTCGGTCTCGGCAATGCCGCCGCCGTGCGGCTGCAAGGCGGGCGTGTGGACCTCAGTGTCCAGTCGGCGTTTATCTATCAGGGCACTTCGAGCCGCGAACTCGCCGCTGGCACGGTGGAGGAACTATCGGCCTTGGTCCGCCACCGTGCCGCGCCTCGCTGACATTCAACTTCGCGATCCCTTCATCCTGCCGGATCGCGCGGCCGGACTCTACCGTCTTTACGGCACGACCGCGCTCGGCGGGCCGATGGAGGCACCCGATGGTTTTTGTGTCCGCACCAGTCGTGACCTCGTGAACTGGAGTGAACCGCGCGCCGTGCTGCCGCGGAATATCGGCCCGGCGAAGGCGGATTTTTATTGGGCGCCGGAGGTGCATCGTCAGGGCGACGGCTGGTATCTCTTTGGCTCGTTTGGAGTCGGGATGAATGTGGTGCAGCCGCAGGCCCACTACACCGCGATTTACGCCGCCAACTCGCCGGAGGGTCCGTTTGCACCGCATTCCACCGGGCCGATCACGCCGCTCGGCTGGCGCAGCATTGACGGCACCCTGCATGTGGACAGGCAGGGCCAGCCGTGGCTGGTGTTCATTCGCGAATGGACCCAGACGATCAACGGCGAGATGCACGCGATGCCGTTGAGTGATGATTGGCGGCAGCCGGCCGGTCCGCCGCAACTGCTGTTCCGCGCCAGTGAAGCCCCGTGGAGCCTCGCGCAACACAGTGAATACGGTGACGGCTACCGCGTGACCGACGGTCCTTGGCTGCACCGCACTGCGGCGGGCACGCTGCTGCTCTTGTGGTCAAGCTTTGGCGCCGGTGGCTATGTGACCGGGGTGGCCCGCAGCGAGAGTGGCACGATCACCGGTCGCTGGATACAGGCCAAGGCGCCGCTCTATAACCGTGATGGCGGCCACCCGATGCTCTTTCGCACCTTTGACGACCGGTTGATGATGGCCCTGCACGCGCCCAATCGCCCCGGCCACGAGCGCGTGCGCCTACTACCCGTGCAGGAGACGGCGGACGGTTTGGCGCTGATCTAGGCTTTGCGCTTACCTGACTTCCCCGAATTCGTAGCGGAGGGTCCAAGTGCGCGTGGCGCCGGGGGCGAGCTCGGACTGGATATAGGGTTCGATGGACCAAGTATTACTGTTGCCCCAGACCGGGCACATGTCGGGCACGAAGTCAGTTGAGAAAATGAGTTTGGTCAGCCGTGGGTGGGAAAGCGCGCAACGCAGCGGTCCGCCAATGTGGAGTTTTTCGAAATGGCCGTCGTCCTTGTGTTCGAAGCGGCGCTTGAAGCTAAGGCGGTTCGAGGCATCGAGGGCATAGCCGACATTTTCGGCCATCCCCCAAGCGCTCGGAAGTTCGCAGGTGAGGAGGCGATCTGTAAGCGCGAAGAAGGGGTGGGCAAACCAGTGCAAGGGCAACGGCCGGCGACCGGTATTGGTGAGCCGAGTGGCCGAGGTGAGCGTGCGACCGGTGAGGGCGAGGCGGCGCGTGAGCTGGCAGGCGTGGCCGTGGCCGGCTTGGGCGGTGCAGAATTCCAACGCCTCCGGCGAAGCCGTGAGCGACCACGCGCAAGGGGTGGTGACAGCGAGATCGCCGGCAGGATTGGGGGCGACCTCGCCGATGCCGATGATGAAGCCGCGTCGGTTTTCCAAAATCAGCGGTTGGCCGCTGCCGAAGACGGCATGGCGGAATGATTCGGGCAGACCTTGGCCGTTGAAGGGGAGGGGATGCTCGACGGGCCACTCGGGTCCGGTGAGGAGTGGGCCGGCGACGGCATCGTGCACCTGCCACACATAGCCACCCCAACAGAAACGCGTGCCGAGGCGTGCGCGATCTGTGTCAACCGACGGATCGAGCACTTCGGCGCGGAGGCTGGCGTTGGCGAGAGTGAGCATGCGGGATTCCCGGATGCCGGCGGCGCGGGGGACCTTACTTTTCGCGCACGACGTTGACGGCGGTGCTGCGGCCCTCGACCACGAGCATGAAGTGACCGCCGCGCCGGGGCTGGATTTCAACCTCACGGTTGGCGAGTTCTTGCGCGATGGGCGTGAGCCCGCGCCAGACTTGGCCGTTATCGAGCCGGAAGCTGTTGCCGCCGACCCAGCCAGTCACGCGGGCCTTGATGCCGGGGGTATCGCGCCAGGATTCATCAAAGGGATCGGGCAGGCCGAAGCGACTGAGGAGAGTCTTCTCCTGTTCCTCACGCAGTTGTTGGGCGATCACGGTGGTCTGGTGGTTGACCTCGGTGCGCACCGCGGTGGCGAAGTGGCGGACGATGGCGATGTCGATGAGTGCGAGCTGGTCGGCCGTGAGATCACCCACGCCGGAGTTACGCTGTTCTTCGGGCGTCATGAGGGCCTTGATGCCGGGGAAGGAGGTGCTCTGGGCGCTGGCGACGGCCGCAGTGAGGAGGAGGGCGAAGAAGAGTCGGTTCATGGCTGATTTTAGGTGGGGCTAAAAGTGAGGCTGGGCCGAGCGAGCGCAAGCCGCGACTCGGGCTCAGGTATCGGGGAACTCGGTGCCGGTGTTCTGGGCGGCGATCAATTGAGCAAAGACGCCGCCGAGCGCATCAAGTTCCTTGAAATTGCCCTGCTCGACGATGACACCGTCGCGCAGAACGACGATGCGGTCGGCATTCTGGATCGTGCTGAGGCGATGGGCAATGGTGATGACCGTGCGGCCGCCGGAGAGGCGGTCGAGAGCTTCTTGGATGAGGCGCTCACTCTCGTAGTCGAGGGCGGAGGTGGCCTCGTCGAGGATGAGGACGGGGGGATTGCGCAGAATGGCGCGCGCGATGGCGATGCGCTGGCGTTGGCCGCCGGAGAGCGCGACGCCGCGCTCGCCGACCGGGGTGTTGTAGCCCTCGGCCGTTTTTAGGATAAACTCCTCGGCGTTGGCGAGGCGGGCGGCTTCTTGGATTTCGGCCGGGGTGGCCTCGGGCTTGGCGAAGCGGATGTTGTCGCTGATGGAGCCGGACAACAGGATGCTGTCCTGCATGACGACGGCGAGCTGGCGACGGATCCAACGCATGTGCCATTCGGACTGCGGCACGCCGTCAATGAGGATGCGGCCGGCGGTCGGAGCGTAGAGGCCGAGCAGGAGGTTGGCGAGGGTACTCTTGCCGGAGCCCGAGGGGCCGACAAAGGCGATGTGTTCGCCGGGGCGGATGGAAAGGGTGAGGTCCTTGATGACCGTCTTGTCCGGCGCGGAGGGGTAGTGGAAGGAGACGTTCTCATACACAATGTCGCCGTGGATACGCGCTTCCCGCCGGGTGCCGTGCCAGGTTTCCACGTAACGCGAATCGATGAGTTCCTTGATGCTGATGTAGCCCTCCTTGGCGGCGAAGTAAGGCTCGCTCAGGCCGATGAATATGTGCACCGGGCCGAGGATGTAGCCGAACCCGGCCATGAAGGCGAAGAGCGTGCCGATGGTGATGCCGCCCTGGATGGCCATGATGGCGCCGCCAGCTATGACAATGAGGGAGAGAAACTGCATGCCGACGTGCACATAGGTGCCGAAGAGCGCGTTGACATAGGACTGCGAGATGCGACTGCGCGCGAAGGACTCGCTGCTGCGGTCGACTTCGCGCTCAGCCTGATCCTCCTCGCCGAAGCTGCGCACGAGGCGGAGGGCCGACATGTATTCAGAGGCGGTGCCGGTGAGCCGCTCCTGCGCGAGGCGGTTGGCATTATTCTCCCGCTGGATGCGGACAAAGAAAAACCACTTGGCGGAGGCGTAAACTGGGATGGCTAGAAGCAGGACCAAGAGCAGGAACCAGTTCATCCAGGCGAGAATCACCATGATGCAGGCGCCCATGAGGAGATTAGGCAGGAGCTGGTTGAGCACGGCGAAGAGGAGGCCCTCGATCTTCTGCGTGTCGAAGGCGTATTTGGAGAGCAGCCGGCCGGTCTTCTGGCTGTCGAGGTAACTGAAACTCAGAAACTGCATGCGGAAAAAGATGCGGCTGCGCATCTCAACCATCAGGCCGGCCATGGTCTTGGCGATGGAGTGGGCGCCCCAGACCGAGAAGGCGAAGTGCAGCACCAGGCAGAGCACGAACCACAAGCTGTAGTAGATGACGCCTTCAATATTCCCTTCCTGCAGGGGCTTGTCCACGATCCGCTGGATCAGAATAGTGCAGGGGGCGGCCGCAAGGCTGCGCAAGAGCGCCAGCACGACGCCGCCGCGAAAGCGGCGGCGGGCGGACCACAGATAGGCGGTGAGGCTCGGTTGCTCGAGCGGATTGGCAGGTGTGACCATGGCGGATGAAGGACCGGACAAAGCAGACGGCGCGCCGAAGCGTGCCGCGATTACTTTTTTGTGCGGACTGGGGCTAACCCACCGTGCAACACGCGGTAAAACGGGTCGCCGGGCAGGATGCTGCCACGCGTCACTTTCGTGCCCGTGAAGGCCGACTTGTAGAGCGCGGTGAGAAATTCGAGCGTGCGCCGGGCCTCGGCGCCACTGGTCAGTGGCACGGTGCCGGCGTCCATGTCGGCGACCATGGCGTTGAGCTGCGCGCCGTGGGTCGAGCCCACGTCGGGCGGGAAATTGCTCCAAGCGGTCTGCATCGGCTCGGCGGAGCCGGGTTCGGCTGGCGTGAGTTTCCAATTTTCCTTCTGATAGGCGTAGAGATGGGTGAGCTCGACGGTGGCGCGTTCGCAGTCGAGACGGAGGTAGGTCTCCTGCCGGGGGCAGAGCGTGCTATTGACGATGGAGGCGCGCGCGCCGTTGGCGAATTTGATATGAGCCATCGAGACGTCCTCGACCTCGATCGCATGGTGCAGGGTGTCGGCCACGGCGCTGACTTCCGTCCAGTCGCCCAAAAGATGGAGCAGGTGATCCATCGTGTGGATACCCTGACTCATGGTGGGGCCGCCGAGCTCGGTGGTCCATTTGCCCCGCCACGGCACGGCATAGTAAGCGGCGTCGCGATACCACAGCGTATGGCAGATGGCGATGAGCGGCCGGCCGAAGAGTCCCTGCTGCAGGAGTGAGCGCACATGGATGTTGGACGTGGCGAAACGCATCTGGAACACGCAGGCGGTGCGGCGACCGGTGCGCTGTTCCGCCTCTGTGATGAGATCGAACTCGGCGAGCGACGCGCAGAGGGGTTTTTCGCAGAGCACCCAGGCCCCGGCTTCCATTGCCGCGATGCTCATGACGGCGTGCAGGCCGGGAGGCGCGGCGATGAACACGAGGTCGGGCTTTTCCGCCTGGAGCATCGCGGCGTAATCCGTGTGGAACGCGGGAATTTTCTGCCGTTCGCAGAAAGCCCGGGCGCGGCCGGCATCAATGTCGCAGGCGGCGACCAGTTGGACGCGGCCAGCAGTGGCTTCGGCCGCGCGCACATGCGCGTCGGCGATGCCACCGGTGCCGATGAGAACAGCGCGGTAAGTTTTCATGCAATCGAGATCAATTGGCGGTCAAAACCAGCGGAGTTTTCCGAGGGGTGTAGATAGTCAACCCGAGAAGTGATTGGGTGGGCGCTGGGAAGAAAAGGCTGGCCGTGTAGCCCACTAGGATGGTCGTCAGATTGGCGATCATGATGTAGAAGACGGGATGGACGGCATTTTGGGTCCAAGCGTAAAGGGTGAGCACTATACTGGTGGCTACTCCGATCATGGCCCCCTGCCAATTGGCGCGTCGGGTAAACAGGCCCAATGCATAACACCCGGCGAAGCCGCCACCGAGCAGACCCCCCAGCGCAAAGGACGTGTTTAACGCGGACTTGATGTCGGCCTTGGCGAGTAACAACGCCGTGCCGATGCCGATCAGGCCGCCGACCACCGTGGTGATTTCCGCAAGGCGCAGGCTTTTCTGCTGGGTGGCCTGCTTCGAGAACTTCTCGTAGAAATCGACCGACACGAGGGTGGCCACACTGTTGATGCAACTGGAGAGGGTGGACATCGATGCGGCGAAGATGCCTGCGATGATGAGTCCGGTGATGCCTGGCGGCAATTCCGCGGCGATGAACTGCGGGAAGGTGGTGTCAATGCTCAGCATCGGATTCAGGTTGGCGGGGTGCTGCTTGTAGAAAACGTAGAGTGCCGTGCCGATACCAAAGAAGACGAGGTTGCCCGGCACGATGATGGCGGCGAGCGTCCAGACCGAGCGGCTGGCCTCCTTGTCGGATTTGGTCGAGAGCACGCGCTGCATCATCACTTGGTCCTGTGGATAAACGAGCACGCCGAGGATGTTGAGCATCAGGAATCCCCAGACGGTGGCGTGGGTGAGATTGAAGTCCCAGTTGAAGGTGCGGAATTTGTCGTCGGCGACCGCGACGCGAAACATTTCGCCCAAGCCGCCATCCACATGGGTCACGATGTAGCCGAAGGCGACGAAAGCGCCACCGAGCATGACCACGACCTGGATGAAATCGGTCCAGATCACGGCCTTCATGCCGCCGAGCGCGGTGTAGAGAATGGTGACGACGCCCATGATCAGAATGGCATGGGTGACGTTGATACCAGTCACTGCGGCCATCGCGAGCGCCGGGAGATAAAGCACGATGCTCATCCGCCCGCCGAGCTGGAGCACGATGGCGAGACCAGAGGCGAGCACCCGGATATACGGATGAAACCGCATTTCTAAGTAGTGGTAAACTGACATCAGGCTCAGCCGGCGGATCAGGGGCACAATCCACGTGGCCACGAAGATGGTGCCGATCATGCCGACGACGTTGTTGGCGAGGAGCAGCCAGTTGGTGGCAAAGGAATACGCCGGCGAGGCGATGTAGCTGATGGCACTGGTGCCGGTAGCGTAGAGACTGACCCCGGCCGCCCACCAAGGGATGTTGCGGCCACCGAGAAAGAAGTCGGCGTTGTCCTTACTCAGCTTGTCCTTGCGGTAATAATAATAACCGATGAATGCGGTGAAGCCGAGATAAGTGGCGATGAGAAACCAGTCGATCGGCTTGAGCAGGCGCTTGGTCAGGGCGATATTGAGGCGCGTATTGATCTCGGTGCCTGACGAGTTGCGTGAGGTGATGATGAAACCGTCGCGGGTGTTATGGACCCTGACCAAGGCTCCCTCGATTGCCGTGGTGCCGATCAAGGCCCACGCATCGGTGATGGTGTGGTAGGAGTAGAATGTCGTCCCGCCCTGATCGTCCGTGCCGAGCGCGAGCACGTGGGCCTGCCCGCCAGCCTGCACTTCGGGGCGAATTATTGCGGGAGGGGTTGATTTGCGCTGCCAGCCGTCCTTGGCGTGCTTGAGCCAAACTTGCCGACCCTCGGCGTCCACCGCGAG
This sequence comes from Opitutaceae bacterium, assembly GCA_041689285.1. GTDB lineage: Bacteria > Verrucomicrobiota > Verrucomicrobiia > Opitutales > Opitutaceae > UBA2377. The sequence goes on along the minus strand of JBDNGL010000315.1, from coordinate 28,704 downwards.
GAGCCAGAGAGCATCGTTGTGAGCGAGCTGACGAAGTGGAGTGAGTCCGCTGGCGGTGCCGGTGAGATCAGGGTTGGGGGTGGCGGCAATAACGGAAAATTTCTGCGCCTCGTCTGCCGAGACAGGCGTCGCACTCAGTGTGATCAGACCTTCAGCGCGGGCAAACAGGCCCAAGGTCAGAAAAACAAACAACAGGGCGCTCGTGCGCCGGAGGGGTTGGGGCATGGGGCAAAATGAGGGTTGGGCGCGCTTGAATTTCAAGGCACTATTTCACGAATAATCACATTCGCTGGCTGATGAAGGGAAAAATTGCCGACTCTAGGGGTCGGCGACCGGGAGTGGGTTCGGGTAATACCAACGTTTGCGGATAAATAGGATGTCATTGCGAGGCGCGCAGCGGCGAAGCAATCCACGAACACGCCACGTTTACCTTAACCCGGGTATTTCACCACGATGCAGACCATGGAATCTGAAATAGCCGTTTTGCCTTCGGCAAAAGCGTTCTCGACCGCACACGCCTTTCCTCATTCGCGGCCGGTCAGGAGACCAGCGCTCCACTCAGTTTACCCCGGCGAGTTTCAGGATCTTTTCGCCGGTCAGACGTAGCTCCTTCGGCAGCGAGTGCGGGGTCAGGTTGCCGTAGGTTTGCGCGAACTTTTTGAATTTCTCCTGCGTGGCCTTCACGAATTCCTCCACCGGGCGGGTTTCGCCAAACTGGGCCATCATCTCAGGCAACCAGCGGTGGCCGAAGCGGACGTGGTTTTGTTCGTCGTTACGATCGAAGGCGAGGAGCGTATCGGCTTCGAAGTCGCTTAGTTCCCGCACCCGGTCCATGACGTGGGCCTTGGTCGGAAAACTGCCGGCCTCGAATTCCATCGTCATCATCGCGTAGCGCTCGTGCGCCGGCATCTGGACGAGGATATTGTAAAGTTCCAACGATTGCTCGACCGTCATCAGATCGACGCCGAGCTTCGGAAGCTGGCGGAAGCCGAACTGGCTGTGACGGGATTCGTCCCAGAGGTGGCGGGCGAGGTCGTGGTGCAGATCGAAAGGAGCGTTGGGGGTGTCGATGAAGGCGGTCGCGAGGTAGTCGATCGCGTCCATTTCCATCATCAACCAGACATAAACCATGAGTCGGATGACGCGGGCATCGGTCTGCGGATCGGTGAGCCAAGGGCGCACGATGGGATCCTCGGTGGGATCGAAGCCGAAGATACTGGAGCAAACCGGATACCTGCCGCGGTTGCAGGTGGCGGGATGCGTGTAGGGCGTTTTCTCCTGTTGCCAGCCATAGTTGGTGGCGAGGGGCAGGCGGGTTTTTTGGCCGAGCCAGCCACCGAGGTCGTCGAGGGCTTGGGTGAGATGGAGCTGCCATTCCCGGGCGTCCACACCTTTCAGGTAGGGGGCGATTTCGCGAAGGTGACGCTCTTCGTCGGCGATGAATTCCTCGACCAGTTTCTTCGAAGGCCAGTCGGCGAGAGGGTCGGTGACCTCGAGATAATGACGGTAAGCTGCGAGCAGGGCGGGTTTCAGCACCCCATAGAAACCGGCGGTGATGACTAACGGGTCGGATTTGGCATGCCCGACCGCCTCGGTGAAGATGCGCCGCACGGAGTCGCGGACGCCCTCGCCGGTGCCGAAGCCGGTCAACTCGCGGCCGCGCTCGCGGATAAAGCGGGCATGGCCGGCAGCTTCCCAAGCATGTTGGCAGACGAGATACTTAAGTTCGGGTTCACCAACCCGATAGACGAGGGTGGTGACGGTGCGGAGAAACTCGCGCTCCACCTCGAAGAGTAGGCGCAGGAGGCGGGTCATCTCGTTGACAGCGGCCATGCGGCCGGAAGGAGCGGTAGTCGTGGTGGAGGCAGTGGCAATGGCCATGGGGAAGGGATTTGAGGTGGGGCCGATCTCCGAGCGGCTCGCCCGGAGGTTAGTCCCTACTTGAGAGAACGATTTGAATTAGGAAAACGAGAATGATTGTTTAGCAGATTAGGCCGCGTTTGCCGTGGGGGCCGTGCGCGGGCGGGTTGACGCCGATCCAGCGTTCGTCAATTGGCTCGGAGGCGCGTTGGTAGCGGCTGTCGCTCGAAATCCGCAGGCGGTTGGTCGTCTGATTGTCGAGGGAGGCGTGCACGGTGAACATGCCGAAGGTGAGCAGGTCGCCGGCTTGGAACTCGGTGGTGAGCCAGCGGCCGCCGAACTTGTTAACCACCGCGGGCGGGTTGCGGGAGAGCGTGCCGGTAAAGGTCCATTTGCCCTCCTTTACCTTGGCGACATCGGCGCTCTTGTTCTCGCAGAATTTGTCCACGTCGCGATAGACGTAGTTTTCGAGCAGATCCATGCGCTTGTGCGAACCTTCGAGGATCATGAGACCACCGAGCTCGTAGGAGATGTCGCCATAGGGCATCCAGCAGGTCATGTGCTTGTGCGTGCCGCGGCCCATGTAGGGCAGGTCGCAGTGCGGGTTGGTGCCCTTGCCGGGACCGATCGCACGCAGCCAAGTGTAATCGTAGTGGCGGATTTCCTCGCCGTAGAACTTGCGGTAGAAATTGATGAGGCGGCCATCGCTGGCGTAGAGCAGGTCCTGCACGGGCGCACAGCCGTTGGCGATCTCGGGCTTGAAGATGTAGCCGGCCTCGGGCTTGGCGACGCCTTCGATGGTCGGGTAGGCAGGGTCAAGCGCGCCGGCCTCGGCGAGGCGGTCGGTGAGTGCGGCGCGGGCTGCGAGCACGAGATCGCGGTCGAGGTAGCCCTTGAGGTGAAGGTAGCCGTCTTCGGCGAAGCGGCGGCGCAGCTCGGCCATGTCGTCGGCGGCGTCGGCGGAATCGCGCAGCTGGCCGAATTTATCATCCCCCATATCGAGGGCGTGGCCGTAGGAAATGATCTGGGGGGTCGTGGCGGTGCTCATGGGAGACAAAGCTTGAGAGGAAGTGGGCTAACTTTAAGAGGCGCAAGATACACCGGTTTGGCCAAAGACAAAATGGTTGAAATGAGAATAGGCATGTAGATTTTGGGAAGACCATGACCCAAGCCCAGTCACCTTTACCCTTTCGGAGCCGCGCTTGGCTGGAAAGCCCCTTGCGCACCAGCCTAGGTGAACTGCAACTGGCGGGAGCGCTGCGGGACGTGCCGGGGCTTGACCCACGAGCGATGCGTATTTTGGGAAGCTACTCGCTAATCTACATGGTGGCCATTGAGGGGTATTACTGTGACGGCAATGGAGCCAAGGCGGATTTGCGAAACGGTGACCTCGTCGTGATTTTCCCTGAACTTGCGCACGCCTACGGTCCAAACAAGGTCCGGCCGTGGAATCAGATCTATTTTGTCTTCAACGGCCCGCAGTTCGATTTCTTGCGCAGCAAGGGGCTCTTGGATCCGGGGCAGCCGGTGTGGCATCTGGAGCCGGTGGATTATTGGAGTCGGCGGCTCGAGGAAGTGGTGGCGGGCGATGCGCGGCATACCGAGGCCGGGGCACTGAGGGCAACGGGACGGTTGATCCAATTAATCTGTGACATGGCGGCGGCTGCTGCCGAGGCCCGGGTCCGTCCGGAGCGCGATGCCTGGTTTGAGGAAAGTCAGCGCTTGCTGGGCAATCCTAGCGCGCGCGGCTGGCTGACGCCGCAACAGGTCGCCCGGCAGGTGGGGCTCAACTACGATAATTTCCGCAAGCAATTCGCGCGGCGACTTGAGGTGTCACCGCGGCAGTTCCAGAAACGCAAACGCATCGACCGCGCGTGCGCGGCGATTTACCAAGGCAGCCACGGGTTCAAGGAACTCGCGGAAGAATTGGAGTTCTGCGACGTGTTTCATTTCTCGAAGGCGTTTAAACAGGTGATGGGTCTGACGCCTTCGGCATTCCGCCAGAAGGTGAACGGCGGCTAATTGTCTGAACGCGAGCGCCGGAGGGGAGCCGGCGATTACCTCTAACGCCGACTCCCCATTGCTTGCTGTTTTCGGTCCGAAGACCGGCGCATTCGGCGCCATCCATGTCCGGGCCGGCTACGAAGCTGGTATTCGGGCACGGCACTGCCTGTGCCAATTGCGGGGAAGGGGCTGCCGTTACCTTCAGCGGGTTTGCCAAGGGGGCTGGGTATCGGTCTTGAAGCGGGTGAGCTGGGCGAGTTCGTCGGCGAGTTCCCGGTCGCTGCGGCACCGGGGTAATTTGTTTTGCCCGCCCCACTTGCCGCGACTGCGCTGCCACTGTTCAAAGACACCGGGCATCACCAAGCGCACGGTCGGCGCCTCAAGCCCGCCGCCCTGCCTCTTGGCGGCATAGTCCACGTTCAGACGTTGCAGCTCGCGATCGAGACCCTCGGCGAGCAGGGGACCGGTGGGGGTGGTGACGGTGCCGGGGCGCAGCTCGATCCACCATTCGTGCCGGCCGCGACTCTGGCCGGTGAGCGAGTTTATGAAAACCGGCGCGACGTGGAAGTTGACGATCGTCCAGCCGTGATGCCGGCAGACGGCCAGGAGGCTGTCGGTGAGTTCCTTCTCGATGACGTGTTCGCCAAAGGCGCTGAGTTGGAGCTTGGTGCGGCCGACGTAGATCAGGCGCGGCGGCTCGGTGCTCGTGAAGCGCACGACATCGCCGATGACGTAGCGCGCGAGGCCGGCGGGGGTCGTGAGGAGTAAAACGTAGTCCGTGCCGGGTTTTACGCCGGCGAGGGGCACGACCTTGGGGCCAAGTTCGGCGAGACGGGCCTCGTCGTAGTCCCGCAGCGGCAGAAATTCGTAGAAGACTCCCGCATTGGTGATGAGGCGCAGGCCTTGGGAACTCTCGCCGTCCTGCGCGGCAATGAAGGCTTCGGAGGCGGGAAAAACTTCGTGGAAATTAACGCCTGAGCCGCAGGCGAGGCGGAGTTGGTCGGCGAAGGGCGTGAGGGGCGCGCCGCCATGGACGAGGCATTCGAGGTTCGGCCAAACCGCCTGCAGGTGGCTGGGGCGGGCCTTGCCATTGGTGGCGCGCTTCATGACGGCGGCAGCCAGCATGAGCAGCCAGTTCGGGATGCCGGCCAAGAGCGTGATGTCACGCTCGCAGGTCTGCCTGACGATGGCGTCGATCTTGGCGGGCCAGTCGGCGATTTGCGCGATGGCGTTGCCTGGCTCGTAGAGGTGACGCTCGACCCAAGCAGGCAGATTCAATGCGATGATTCCGCTGAGGTCGCCGCCATAGGCGGGAGTGGCGACGGCTTCGGGGAGCGGCGTTAGAGTTGTGGCGCCGCTCAGGAATAGATGCCTACCGCGGAAAACCCCGGCATGGCCGACCCGGGCGGTGTAATAAAAGAGGGAGGCGAGCCCGGCCGTGCGAAAGTGCCGCAACATTTCCTCCGTGATCGGCAGGTGCTTAATGCGCCCGGCGGTGGTGCCGGCTGAAACGGCAAAGAAAGCACAACGGCCGGGCCAGAGCACATCGGGCTCGCCGCGCTTCATGCGCTCGATGGCCGGGACGAATTGTTCATAGGTCCGCAGGGGCAGGCGCCGGGCAAATTCCGCATAGGACTGTCCGCGACCGAGTCCGTAGCAGCGCCCCTGTTCAGTGACGGCGAGGCGGGCGAGCAGACCGGCCAGCATTTTTTCCTGGGCGGGGACGGCAGTGCCGGCTCGCCGCAGTTTCACCGCCATGCGCGCGGTCAGCAGGCTCGCGCCGAGGGTCACTAAACTTTTGGGCAGAACCGGCATAGCAAACCCAGAACTGGGTGTCCGAGCGAGCCGGGGTGAATCGGGGGTCGCAAGTGTATTCACGCCGTGCGGCGAAACTTACCGGATTTTAGCTGGGGCAGGCCCACGGCGAGGCGGGTCTTGAGATACGATTATCAAGGTGCAGCCCACCCAGCTACATTTGGTTGCGGGCAGACGGTTGGCGCGCCCATGTTCACCGCATGCCCCTGCCACCGGTTATCTTTGAGGACGATTCACTGCTGGCTTTCGACAAGCCGGAAGGACTGGCGGTGGCACCTGACGGCAAGGACCGGTCACGCGTGAGCCTGATGGCCGAGGTGCATGCCCGATTCGGCAAACATATCGCCACCGTGCACCGGCTCGATACCGACATGAGTGGTCTGTTGCTCTGCGCCAAAACGAAACCCGCGCTGGATTTTTCGAGCGGACAGTTTCAAGCGAAGACCGCGGCTAAGATTTATCACGCGTTGGTGGTGATCCTGCCGGGGGAACGGGCGATGAAAATGGCCGTGCCGGTGCGCCCGTCGGAAGGTGTGCTGCCGGCTGGCAGATTGCCGGAGACATTTGCGGTCGATCTCGCGCTGGGTCCAGACCAGCACCAACCGGGTCGCATGCGTGTGGTCAAGGGGCGCGCTGGGAAGGCAGCTCATACGGAATTTCGGGTGCTGGAAAACTTTGGCCGCTTCGCCCATTTGGAATGCCGTCCGCTGACGAGCGGCCAGCACCAGGTGCGCGTGCATCTGGCCGCGATCGGTGCGCCGGTGCTGAACGATATGATTTATGGTGAACCGGCCGCAGAGCTAAAGCTATCGGACTTGAAACGCGGCTACAAGGGTCGCGAGGCAGAGAAGCCGCTCATCGCGAGACTCGCGCTACATGCGAGTGAACTCACCCTCACCCATCCCGTGACGCGGGCGCCGCTGACCCTGCGGGCACCGCTGCCGCGTGAATTCGAGATTGCCTTGAAAAACCTGCGGAAATTTACCCCGCGCGGCTTGCGGCGGGCTCAGCTGGCCACGCCATGATTACCCCGGTTACAACCGCGGTGGATGCCGATGGCATCGGTTGGATCACCTTTGATGATCCGGCGGCGCGGGCCAATGTGCTGAACCCGCCGACCTTCGCCGCGCTGCGTGCCGCGCTTGGGTCGCTGGCGAAACCACCGGTTAGAGCCGTCGTGATTATGAGCGCTAAGGAGCGCATCTTTATTGCCGGGGCGGATTTGAAATGGCTGGTGCAACTGCCGGCTGCGGCTGCGGCGACGACAGCGTCGCGTGACGGTCAAGCGGTCATGCAGTTGCTGGCCGATTTCGAGGTGCCCGTGGTCTGTGCCATGCACGGCGCGGCGGCGGGTGGTGGTTTTGAGCTCGCGCTCGCCTCTCACTGGCGGATCGCGAGTGATGCCCCGGTGACTCAGCTCGGCCTGCCTGAGACGAGTCTCGGCGCGATTCCCGGCTGGGGCGGGTGTGTGCGCTTGCCGCGGCTCATCGGGGCGCAGGCGGCGCTGGAGCACTTGTTGAAGGGTTCGTTGGTTGCGGCCGGTGAGGCGTTGCGGCTTGGGCTGGTAGATGAAGTCGTGCCGGCGACCGAGCTAAAGGCGCGGGCCCGGGCGGCGGCGCTGAGACTCGCGAAGGCCGGGCTGCCTGCGCGAACTGTCCCGGCGCCACCCGCTGACCTGTGGATCGCGGAACTGGTGCGGACCACGCAGGCAAAATCGCGCGGGCAAAATCCAGCATTGGGTAAAGTGATTGAAGTCGTGAAGCGCGGTCAGTCTCTACCCATGGCTGAGGCGCTCACGGTAGAGGCGGAAATTTTTGGCGAAGTGATGACCAGTGATCACTGTCACCACCTGATCCAGGCGTTTTTTCTGCGGGAAGGTGCGAAGAAACGTGCCCTGACCGGTTGGTTTGACGGCGCCGAGAGCGGGGCGGCACCAATTAGAAAAGTAGGCATCGTCGGTGCTGGCGTGATGGGCTCTGGCATTGCGCAGTGGTGCGCGGCGCGTGGGTTTGAGACGGTGCTCTATGATAGTCAGGCCGCCGCCTTGGAGCGGGCGCAGGCGGTCATGCAGGGAATTTTCGTGGAAGCGGTGCAACGCGGTAAAATGTCGGCGGCCGCCGCCGGGTTGGCGCAGGGCCGTATCCGCTTCGGTGCCAGCTTGGCTGAGTTCGCCACCTGCGATCTGGTGATCGAGGCCATCGTGGAAAATGTGGCGGCGAAGCAAAAAATTTTTACCGCCCTCGCCACGGTGGTGCGACCGGATGCGTTGCTGGCGTCGAACACCTCGGCGCTGCCCATCGAGGAGCTCGCCGGCCACGTGCCGTATCCGGCCCGCACGCTGGGCATCCATTTTTTCAATCCGGTCAGTCGGATGCCGCTCGTGGAGCTGATCCTCGGCCGCGAAACCGATGCTTCGTCGGCCGGCGCGGCGCTGGAGTTCGTCAAGTCGTTGGGCAAGTCGCCGGTCATCTGCCGGTCGTCGCCGGGTTTTTTGGTCACGCGCGTGCTGTTTTTCTACCTCAACGAAGCCTGCCGGCTGTGGGAGGAAGGCATGCCGACGGCGGTGCTGGATCAGGCCATGCGCGACTGGGGCTGGCCGATGGGCCCGCTGCGGCTGATTGACGAGGTGGGCGTGGACGTGACCGCTTTCATCTTCGGCGAGATGGCGCATTATTTCCCGGACCGTTTCCAGCCGACGTTCATCTGCGCGCGGCTGCTTGGGGCCGGACTGAAAGGCCGAAAGAACGGCGCCAGCAGCGGCTTCTACGCCTACGCCGACCGCCGGGAATCAAACAACCCGGCGATCGCGGCGCTCACTCCGCCGCCGCAAGAGCGGTCCGCCGCCGCCATCACCGAGCGACTGATGGGCGTGATGATCGCCGAGGCGCAGCGCTGCCTAGCTGAGGGCGTCGTTAAAACGACGGACGACGTGGACTTCGCGCTCCTCAGTGGCGCCGGCTTCCCTGCTTTCCGCGGCGGGCTGATGCGTTGGGCGCAGTCCACCGGCCCACTGTAGCCAGCCTACGCCGTTCGGATGAATTGGCGCGCGGGGGACGGGGTTTGGTGTGAAACGCTTTGCCAGCGCGGGGGCGCGGGTAACCGTTTATGACAAACCACCCCAACTCCCAACCCCGGAGTCCCCATGCCCGCTGTCGCCACGCTTTCCCCTCAACTCAAACACCAACTGCTACTGACCCTGCTCGAGAGCCGTCATGGCGACTTGCGCGAGGAAAGCCTCAATCGCCAGGGCAAGGGACACTTTCATGTCTCGGGTCGCGGCCACGAGGCGCTCGCCGCCATCTCGAGGCAACTAGAGCCGGGGGATTACCTCACGCCCTATTACCGCGACCGCGGACTCGTGCTGGGGCGCGGGGTCACGACGAAACAGCTCGCGCTCGACTACATGGCGAAGCGCGATTCGTCCTCGCGTGGACGGCAGATGCCGTCGCACTACAGTTTTCGCGAACTCAACATCTGGAGTGTGCCGACGCCGACCGGTGCGCAACTGTTGCCAGCCTGCGGTATGGCTTGGGCCATGCAGCTCGACGGCAAGCCAAACCTCGTGGTCGCCACCGTGGGCGACGCCGCCACGCGGCAGGGAGATTTTTATGAGGCGGTGTGCTTTGCGCAGGAGCGCAAATTGCCGGTGCTCTTCATCGTCGAGGATAATGGCTTTGGTATCAGTACGCCGACGGCTCGCATGACGCCGCGCGCGCTGGGGGTGCTGAATGAGGAACAGTGGCGCGCCATCGATGGGTGGGAGGTGGAGCAGGTTTATGCTGCCGGCGAGCAGGCCATCGCTGATCTGCGGGCCGGGCATGGTCCGGTGCTGCTTTGGGTGAAGCTGGAGCGGCTTTCCAGCCACACGAGTTCGGATGACCAAGCGATCTACCGTTCGAAGGAGGAGCTGGCGCATCTCGCCGCGCGCGATCCCTTGCTGATGCTCAAGCAGCAGCTCATCGCCGAGGGCGAATTGACCGAGGAGGAATACAACCGGCTTGACCAAGATATGAAAGCACGCGTCCGCCGCGATTACGCCGAGGCGGAGCGGGCGGAGAACCCCGTGGCGAATGAACTGGAGGTAAACGTATCCTCGGCCCCCACGGCGCTCGACGAGCAGGTGCTGCAGCCCGGCAAATACCGGATGGGCGATGTGGTCAACTTGACGCTGCGCGCGGGGCTCGATGCTAATCCCGACCGGTTGATTTTCGGCGAGGACGTGGAGGATCCCAAGGGCGGCGTTTTCCGGCTGACGCAGAAACTCTCGACCGATTTTCCCGGGCAGGTGTTTAACTCGCCGCTGGCAGAGTCCACGATCCTCGGCGTGGCCTGCGGCATGGCGAGCTATGGAAAGCGACCGGTGTTTGAGCTGCAGTTCATCGATTTTATTTATCCGGGCTGGAACCAGCTCGTGACGAATCTGGCGACCCTGCGCTGGCGCACGTTTGGTAAGTGGACCTGCCCGACGGTGATCTATGCGCCCTATGGGGCCTATCTGCCGGGTGGTTCACTCTGGCATTCGCAGGCGAACGAGTCGGCCATCGCGCATTTTCCCGGGCTCAATGTTGTGGTGCCGAGCACGCCGGAGGATGCGGCCGGGCTGCTCTGGACCGCGATGCACGCGGAGGATCCCGTGATTTTTCTGGTGCCGAAGCATCTGCTGTGGGCCGAGCGCGAGGTGGAGGCTCCGGTGTTTTCCGTGCCGATCGGCCTGGCGCGCCGGCGCAGCGAGGGCCGCGATGTCACGGTGGTGGCGTGGGGCAACACGATGGAGAAGGCGCTCGAGGCCGTGGCCCAACTCGGGGACGAGGTGAGCGTGGAACTGATTGATCTGCGCACCATCGTGCCGTGGGATCACGAGACGGTGGAGGAGTCGGTGCGCAAAACCGGCCGCGTGATCGTGGTGCAGGAGGACACCGAGAACTGCTCCGTGGGCCAGATGATCATCTCGCACCTGATGGGTCGGCCCGATGTCTGGGGTCGGATGGTGAGTCCGCCGATCCTCGTCTCCAAAGGCAACGTGATGATCGGTTACAACCCGGTCTATGAATATGCCGCCCTGCCCGACACGCCACGCATCGTCGAGGCCGTGCGCCGCGCCATGACGGTCTCACGGGAACGCGCCGAGACCGGGATCGCGGCGCTAGGCACGACCCGGGCGGCAACCCCGCCGCCAACAGTTTCAGCTTCCGCGCCGGCAGCGCCGGCGGTAAGCCGGGGGGTGCCTGCTAATCGCGAGGTCGAAATCAAGGTGCCGATCATGGGTGAGGGTATCCGCTCGGCGCGCATCGTGGCGCTGCACAAACAGCCCGGCGACCAGGTCAACCTCGACGACACCCTCTGTGAAGTGGAAACCGACAAGGCGGTTTATCCCATCGAAGCGGCCATGGCCGGGGTCTTCAAGGAGTGGCGCGTGGCGGCGGAGGACTCGGTCGAGATCGGGCAAGTCATCGCGCTTGTAGCCTCTGACGAACCGGTCGCCGGACCCGCTCCGGCGGCCGCTGCGCTCGTGCCGGCGGCCCATCCGAGTTTGCAGCAATTGCAGCGCGTGCCGGTCGCCGACAAGGCGACCAAGCCAGCCTCGCGCGGCACCCCGCGCGAACCCGCCCTGCCGGCCACCATTACCCGGCGGCTCTCCAGTGTCGTGCCGGCCAACATGCAGCTTGATGCGGCGTGGCAGGCGATTCGCCAGGCGCGCGGCGCCGCGAAGCAGGCCGGGCAGGATTATTCGCCGTCGCTGATGCTGGCGTGGAGTGTCTGCCGTGCGATGGAGGGCCACCCGGCCTTTCGTTGCGTCATCACCAAGGAGGGCCAGATCCTGCAGCAGGAGGTTTTTGATCTCGGCTTTGCCGTGGCCTTGGAAGGCGATCGGCTCGCGACGGCCGTGATCCGCGAGTGCCACCGGCTCGATTTTACGGCCTTCGCCGCGGCCTATGCGCAAGCCCTGACCGACACCCGTGCTGGCAAGATGGCGGAGGTGCAGACGCCGCTGAACCTGACGAGTCTCGGCGCCTTTGGCATCGAGGCGGCGATCCCGATCGTAGTGCCGCCGGCGATGGGCACGCTATTTTTCGGTCGCGCGCATGAGCGGATGATCAACGCCGGCGGGCAGATTTATCCTCAGGAAGTGGCGACGCTTTCGCTCACCTTTGATCACCGGGTGGTCAATGGCGCGGGGGCGGCGGCTTTCCTGCACGCGGTCAAGGCGCAGATCGAAGGTTTCAGGCTGCCGGCGTAGTCGCGGGCTCAGAGATTGGCCAGCGCCTCGCGCGCCCGGGTTTGGGCGACGCGGTCGTGCCTTTCCTTGGGGGGCATCGCGAGGCCGCGCTCAAACTGAGTGCGCGCGGCCGGCAAGTCGCCGGCGGCTTTGTGTGCAAAGCCCAGCTCCAACCGATGCGCGATGACCTCGGGCTCGAGGTCAACGGCGCGCTGGAGATGCCGCACCGCCTCGGTGGTGGTAGCAGCGGGCAAGCCGCCGTAGAATAGGCGCACGAAGAGCCGCGCGGTGCGACCCAGCGTGGCGACTTCGTAGTGCCAGCGACCGAGCACATGGTGGGCCCAAGCGTAGTCGGGATCAAGGGCGAGCGCCCGCTCGGCCTCCTCCTTGATCAGACGGGAATACTTCACCTTCGTGCGGGTGTCGCTGTAAGTCGCCAAACGGCCGTGGGAGATGGCGAGGGAGAGCACGTTGACGGGATTTTCCGGTTCGAGGGCGACTGCACGCAGCGCGAAATCCAAGGCAGTCTGTGCGTAGGTTTTCTTGGCCTCCACGGTGGGTTGATCCTCGACGAGATCAGAATATTGGCGGGCGATTTTCTGGAGCACGAAGGCACTGGCCGGCTGCTCGCTTAAGGCGGTTTGGTAGAGCTCAAGGGCGCGTCGTGAATCGAACTTCGCTTCAGCCGCCGCCGCCTGTTCCAAAATGCTATCCGCGGCCAGCAGGGTGATCGTCCACCAATTGAGCAGGAAAATCAGGACGAGCGAGCGGGTGAGCATCATGGGCTATATGTTTGGCTTTCGCGGCGGGGTGCAGCAAGCTCTTGCCAAGAAACTTGCACGAATCCCGTCGGACAGGGCTGCTGGGATCGTGATTCAACCGGGCACCTCGGTGGACCCGCCACCCACGAATCGGGTCGAATTACTAACAGACCATCTCAGGGCTTGCGGAAGAGATAGTGGCTGACGAGCCACTCCTCGCCACCGCGGTAACCCCAGAGCTCAGCGCAGGCCATGTAAAAGACGCGCCAGTAGGCCCACCATTTCACCGCGTGCTCACGCCCGTAGGTATCGGCAAAGCGCGGGAGGATTTCCTCCTTGTGGCGGTCCATGTTCTGCAGCCAGTGCTCGGCGGTCTGTTGGTAGTGGCGGCCGTTGAGTCGCCAATCCTGCACGAGCTTCAAGTCGTCCTGAAATTGCGGCAACAGGTCGTGGGCGGGCATCTGGCCGCCGGTGAAAAAATACCGGCTCATCCAGTCGGTCGCGTCGCGGGGCACGAAATGGTAGCTCAGGTGATTGTGCGTAAAGATATGCGTGAAAAGCAGGCCGCTGGGCTTGAGCCAGCGGGCGATGTTCCGGAAGAGCTGTTCATAATTCTTCAGGTGTTCGAACATCTCAACCGAGACCACGCGGTCGAACTGGTTCGGGGTGATCGCGAAGGCGTTGATGTCGCAAGTGAGGATGCGGAGGTTGGTGAGGCCGCGTTTGCGCGCCTCGGTATCGATGAATTCCTTCTGCGTGCGCGAATTGGAGATGGCGGTGATTTTCGCGCGGGGGAATTTGGCGGCGTTATAAAGGCAGAGGGAACCCCAGCCACAACCGAGCTCGAGAATCTCCTGGCCATCGACGAGTTGGGCGCGCTCGGCATAGAGGGCGAGCATCGCGGCCTCGGCTTCGTCGAGGGTCTCGGTGCCGGTGGCGTAAAAACACGCGGAGTATTTGAGGTGCCGGCCGAGGCAGTCTTGATAGAACAGCGTCGGCACCTCGTAGTGCTGCTCGTTGGCGGCGGCCGTCTGCTCGGCGAGGGCGCGCGTTTTCAGGTCGGCGACGTAGGCCGCGCGGTCGTAGCGGGCGGATTCCTCGCGGAGGCGCTGGGCGAGCAGGCGGCGGATGCCGATGCGAATGAGCCAGTCAGGCAGCAGGTTTTTTTCCAGCAGGGCGTCGATCATGGGCGGGATTTTTTAGGAAACCACGGCACAAAGGCGCTCGTCGTCTGTTGGTAGCGCCGATAGGCCTCGCCGCGACTGCGCAGGTTTTGTTCCTCGTTCATCGGTATGCCTGTTACGCGCAGGAGCAGGTAGAGGATGCTGGCGGGACCGATCATGGCGACCCAGCCCCAAGGTGAACCCAGGGCGAAGACAAAGAACGCCACCCACACCAGCCACTCGAAGAAATAATTCGGATGGCGACTGTAGCGCCAGAGCCCCACCGCGCAGACTTGGCCGCGATTGGCCGCGGCGCGCTTAAAGGCGGCGAGTTGGCGGTCGGCCACGGCTTCACCGGTGAGCGCGAGCAGCCAGAGCAAGGCGCCGGCGATTTCCAACGGGTGGAGTGCGGTTTGAGGATTGAGACTGGCGAGCAGAAAGGCCGCGCCGAGCAGCACGACCGACCCTGCCTGCATTTGAAAAAACTTGAACATCTCCCAGGCAAAGTTGCCCGCCCAGCGGGTCCGCAGGGCGAGGTAGCGTCCATCCTCGACGGGATGATGACCCATCACGCGGACGTAGAGGTGCGTGCCGAGCCGCAGGCTCCAGACGATGGCGAGCGCGGCGATGAGCGCGCGCCGCAGTGGCCAGCCGGGGGCGGCGAGCGCGTAAAAAAGCGCGAGGGCGGCGAAGGCGTAGGACCAGGCGATATCGACCACGCCGTAGTTATCAAGCCGTCGTGCCACCAGATAGACGGCGGCAAAGGCGAGGCACATGCCGGCGGTCGCAGACAGAATTAATAGCAGTGGGCTCATGGGGTGGAGGGGCGCCGCCGGCGGGCGAATCGTTGCATGATCGGACGGAGCCCGTAATAGATTCCGGCAATCAGGAGCGGGGTGGTGACTGTCCAGGCGGTCAGGGCATGGATGCCAGCCCAACCAAACCGCGCTAGAAAGACCGTGAAGGTTTCATCGCGAAAGGTGCGGAGCATGTCCCCGATCGTAAAATTTTCGCCTGAGGCCTGCCACAGCCATTCACCGAGGCGCACATATACGAGGATCATGACAAGATGCGGCGGCCCGAGGAGCTGGTTGAGCGTCTGTAGGATCGGTTGGTTCATCCGTAGCCGTATCCCCACAACGAGATTTAGCAGCGAAGTGAAGCCGAGAAAGGGAAAGAGCGAGCAGGCGGTGCCGACGGCGAGGGTCGCGGAAAGCTTGGCGGGGGTGACGCCCTGCGTCAGCTGAGCCACGAGCGGATCAACCAGCCGACGTTGCCAAAAGCCGCGCGGCGGGGTGGAAGGTGCGCTCGTGGCATCCACCATCACGGGAAGAGCAGGTTCTTGGCGCCGAGTAGATAAACTGCCACCCCCAGCACGGTGAAGGTGGCCGGCAGAGCGAGGTGGCCGGGGTGGCGTGTGGTGAAGACGGTGCCGAGCGGAGCATCAACCCGGACTCGGAACAGCTCGACCAGCATGTAGGTCGCCATGGCGAAATTACCCCACAAAATCACCGCGATGAACCAGAGCACGCGGGCGCCGAGGGATTGTTCTTTCCACGCGATCCAGACGTAGAAAGTCAGAAACGCGAAATAAGCATCGAATAGCGTGACCTGAAACCACGGGTTCGTGTAAACCTCGCGCGGGATGTCGAAAAGCGCTTGCGCCAGGCTGGCGCGCACGGTGCCCCAGAGCATGACCGCAAGAATCACGATGAAGAGGAGGCGCAAGAAACGGATCATGGCTCAAGTAGATGATTGTTGGCGCGGGTGTGGAGGGTGTGGACGACACCGATGTTGCGCAGGGCAAAGGCGGCCTCGCAGTAACTCAAGTAGTAATTCCACTTGCGGATGAAGCGTTCGTCGAAACCCAGTTCGCGCACTCGGTCGAGCTGCAGGCGGAAGTTTTCCCGCCAGAAGCGGAGGGTGCGGGCGTAGTCGTGGCTGAAATCCTCGACGTGATTGAGCACGAAGCCACCGGCGCGGTTGAGCTGGTCGTTCACGCGGTTGAGCGAGAGCAACAGGGAGCCCGGGAAGATATGCTTTTGGATGAAGTCCACCCCGTTGCGGAACTGCGCGTAACGATGGTCGGGACAGGTGATGAACTGGAGGGCGATGAGACCGTCGGGCTTCAGGTTGGCGGCCAGCGCACGACTGAAATGGGGCAGGTAGCGGTGGCCGATGGCTTCCATCATCTCGATCGAGACGATCTTGTCGAAGGCGCCGTGGAGGTCGCGGTAGTCGCGCAGTTCCACCTGCACCCGGTCCGCGAGCCCGGCGGCGGCGATGCGCGCCTGCGCAAAGTCGTGCTGCTGCTGCGAGATGGTCAAGGTGGTGATTCGACAACCGTAGGTGCGGGCGGCGTGCAGGGACCAGCCGCCCCAGCCGGTGCCGATTTCGAGCACGTGGTCGGTGGGTTTGAGTTGGAGCAAACGACAGAGCGCGTCGTTTTTTCCGCGCTGGGCCTCCTCTAGGGTGAAGTGCGGCTGCGTCCACTTGGCGGCGGAATACATCATCGACGGATCGAGCCAGAGGGCGAAGAAATCGTTCGAGAGATCGTAGTGCTCGCTGATGTTGCGCCGGGCATTGCCGCGGGAGTTGGGCCGCAGGAGATGGCCAAGGCGGTTGGCGAGACGCAGGAAGTTGAGGGCGAACGTCTGTGCACGCTGCGAACCGGAGAGCGTGGGGGCGGTATCGAAATTATGGATGAAGAAGGCGATGACGGCGGTGAGGTCGGGGGTGTCCCAGTCGCCGTCTATGAACGACTCGGCAAACCCGATGTCCCCGGCGAGGACACACTTGCGAAAAAAGACTGGCCGGCGCACTCGCATGATGGCGTTGTCCGGTATGCCGGTGGGCAAGCTGCCCGCGGCCGGCTGGGGCGCGCCGCAAGTGGCGGTCGTGCCAGCAGGCAGCTCGATGCGCAGATGGCCGCGGGTCATACCGGCGAAGCTGGCCAGAACTCGGCGCTGCCAGAATGAAATCGTGGCGACCGGAAGGCCGGCGGAAGCGGTCGAAGCGGATTCCCGGTTCATGCGACGTCTTGAGGTTGGGCGATGGAAGCGTGCGGCCGGTAGAGATCGCGCTGCTCCGCAGCGCGTCCGGCCTTCGCAAACCAAGGAACCTGTTTCAGCCAGAGAAGCAAGGCGTGCCAATGGATGCGTGCGATGATGCGGAGGGTGAGCAGCGGGTATTTCAGCGTGAACCAGGCCAGCCGGCCATTCGTGAGCGCACGGCGCGGGCCGGTCAGGACACTCGTGAGGGTGCGCTGGCCGCCGACATAATCGTCGATCTGCACGGCCAGTCGCTCGGTGGGCGGCCGCAGGATGAAATCAAAATCCACATCCACGTCGGAAAACGGCGAAACATAGAAATATTTGGGCGTGCGCAGCCGGAACGCGCCCTCCGTCTGCGTCGCCGGGCCGAGAAAAAACGGCTTCATCTCGCGGAAGGTATTCGTGACCTCGCTCAACGCGGCGACACACGCGCCGGCGCGGTCGTAGCAGAAATAAAATGAAACCGGATTAAACAGATAGCCGCAGACGCGTGGGAGCGCGACGAGCACCACGCGCCCCCCGCTCAGCTCGACACCCTGCGCGGCGAGGTGGGCGACGACCCGCTCCTTCAGGCTCCGCGGTTTGTCATCTATTAGATGACAAACGGGGTTGGGGGGGGGGCGCATGGGGTGGAGGGGTTCGTGAGTCGGCAGGTAGTCGGACTCCCGGAATGAGTAGAAATTCGGCCGGTTGAACGAAAAGAGCGCGAGGCGGCCGTGCAGCGTCTCCAGTTCGTCGAGATCGATCGCGAACAGAAAGAGGCGGTAAACGAAGCGGTGCGCGCGCGGGGAGAACCGCGCGTGCATCACCTCGCATTCGTAGAGACAGGACGGCATGTCAGGCGGTCACGAGCGCGGGGGCGGCGGCGTGCGGCCACGGATCGCGGCCGAGGATGAGTTCACCGAGCTTGACCGCGCTGAGGAAGGCATCCTCGTGAAAACCGTAGCGGGTGTAGCTGCCGGCAAAAAACGTTTCCGTCGTCCCCAGCGCGGCGGCGTTGAGCGCGGGCATTTCCGTTTGCGCCCGGCTGGCCCCGAGGGTAAAGAGCGGGTGGCGATAATGGATGGTCCGCAGGAGTTTTTTCGGATCGATCTGCTCGGGCCGTTCGATGGAGACAAAGTAGTTTTCGCGGTCGGAGACTCCTTGTAGGGAATTCATCCAGTAGTGCGTGGCGGTGGATTTACGGCCGGCGGCATCGCGGTTGATCTCGTAGTTCCAGCTCGACCAGGCGAGCCGGGTGCGGGGCATCACCGTGGTGTCGGTGTGCACGGTGGCGATATTGGGTTGGTAGCGGAATTCACCGAGCACACGGGTTTCCTGCACGGTGGGCTGGTCGAGCAGCTGCAGGGCCTGATCGCCGTGACAGGCGAGAATGACGCGGTCGAATCGCTGGATTTCCCCCGTGGATGTATGGACGCGGACACCCTCAGGCCGGCGTTCGACCCGCCGGGCGGCGACGCCGAGCTGCAGGCGGTCGTGCCACGGGGCAGTGAGGCGGCGGACGTATTCGCGGGCGCCACCCTCCACGGTCCACCACGGGTGCTGCGTGTGCATACCGAAGAAACCGTGATTATGGAAGAAGCGCAGCAGCTTCACCGCCGGGAACTGGAGCATGAGGTCGGGCGGTGTGCTCCAGACTGCCGAACTCATCGGGGTGAGATAGAGCTGGAGAAAGTCTCCGCCATAACCACGCTGGCGCACGTAGTCGCCGAGGGTGACCTCTTGGATGGCGGGATCGTCGAGGAACTGCATCGCCTCACGGTTGAAGCGGCGGATGGCGCCCAGCATCCGATAAAAGCGCGGGCTGAAGAGATTGCGCCGTTGGGCGAAGAGATGATTGAGGGAGGAGCCGCAGAATTCGAGGCCCGAATCGGTGTGGCGCACACTGAAGGACATTGAGGTTGGTTTGACCGGAACCTGCAGTTCCGTGAATAACCGGGTGAGCAGCGGGTAGGTGACCTTGTTGAACACCATGAAGCCGGTGTCGATGGGCACGCTGCGGCCGGTGCCGGGCTCGGGGGTGGTCACCGTGTTGGTGTGGCCGCCTGGGTACGTGTTCTGCTCGAAAAGCGTGAGATCGCAGTCGCGGTGGAGGAAATGGGCGCAGCCCAGACCGGCGACGCCGGTGCCGATGATGGCGAGTTTGGTCATGGGTTTGGAATCAGTCCCCATGAATACGGGTCAACTAAAGGGACGGATTCAATTGGTGGGCGGATTCGGCTGGGTCTTGGCCTGCATCTCGTGGGCCAGTTCGCTCACATCCTTGTGCAGGGCTGGCCCCGCTTGCTTTTCCGGCAAGGTGGCTTGGGCGGCTGTGGCGGTGGCCACGGCGAGGGCGGCGGCGGCGGGCACGACTTTTTTCAGCGTGGCGTAGGAGATTTCCGGATGCAGCGTGGCGGCGCGGCGGGCGGCGGCGACGGAGGCGTAATGGTCGGCATGGGCACCCTCATCCAGTACGGACTGCGGCACGGGTTTCAGGCCCCAGATGAAGCCGGTGTAGGCGAGCAGCTTCAGGCCGTAGTAGGTGGGGTCGAATTCCCACCAGTAAAAACCATTGCGCGTCGAGCTCTGCTAGCGGTGGTGGTTGTTGTGCCAGCCTTCGCCGAGTGTGATGAGGGCGAGAATGATACTGTTGCGCGAATCATCGTTGGTGTTGAAGCGTCGCCGGCCCATCAGGTGGGCCATGGAGTTGATGCAACCCGTGCCGTGGAAGAGGAACGTCGTGCTGATGAAGAAACCCCAGACGAGCAGCTGCCCGCCGCTGGTGCCGAGACCGGGCGCGTAGGTCGCGAGGAGACTGCCCAAGCCGAAGAGCGAAGCGGCGAAAAGGATGGGGACGACCAGATCGAAGCGGTTGAGCCAAACGAGCTCGGGGTATTTCGCGAGGTCCTTGATCTTGGTGTAGTCGGTGGGGAAATTCCGGCGGCTGGTGATCCAGCCAATGTGCGACCACCAGAAGCCGTGCACGTGCGGGGAGTGGGCGTCCTCGGGGTCGTCGCTGTGCTGGTGGTGGTGCCGGTGATGATAGGCCCACCAGAGCGAACCGCGCTGGACCGTGGTGGCGGCGAAGAGCGCCAGAAGAAACTGGCCGAACCGTGAGGTGCTGTAGGTCTTGTGCGAGAAGTAGCGATGATGCACGCCCGTGACGGCGAACATCCGGATGAAGTAGAGGGCGACGGCCATGCCCACGGCAAAGGGGCTAATCCCCACCCCGATGACCCCGAGGCAGCCGAGGTGCAGAAACACAAAGGGCATCACGCGCATCCAGTCCACGCGGTCGGGCTCGGCCCGCATTTTTTCGGCCCCGCCGGGGCAGTAATCGGAATCAACCCACTGCGCGAAGGCGGCGGTGGCACGGCGGAAGGGTGAGGCGGAGGGCTGGGCGGGAGGCATGCGGGACAAATATTCGGCGACAGCGAACCGTCTCCAGACAGAATGCGCAAGCGGCGTTTGCGTATTATGGCGTGTTTGGGCATCAGCCTGGGGTATGCCCTGATGCTTGCCATGGCTTGGCGGGTTGGCTTGGCTGCGCGGCGTGAGCGACCATACCGTATCACCCTTTGAGGCGCCCCCCGTGCGGCGGCGCGAGATTTTTGGGTGGAGCTGCTTCGATTTCGCGAACTCGGCGTTTACGACGATTATCATCACGGTGGTGTATGCGGTGTATTTCACCGAGGTTGTCGCGGGGGGCGACGCGAAGGCGGCCGGCTGGTGGGGGACCGTGCTGGCGGTCTCGCAGCTCATTGTGCTGGCCGTGGCGCCATTGCTCGGGGCGCTGGCGGATGTGACGGCGCGCAAGAAGGCCTTCCTCATGGCCACGGCGGTGAGCTGCGCGCTGGCCACAATCGGGCTGTATTTTGCCGGGGCCGGCGACCTGTGGCTGGCATTGGGTCTTGTGCTGGTGGCGAACGTCGCTTTTTCACTGGGCGAGAACCTGTGTGCGGCGTTTCTGCCGGAAATCAGCACTCCGGGAAATGCGGGGCGCATTTCCAGCTACGGCTGGAGTTTCGGCTATCTCGGCGGCTTGCTGAGCTTGGTGCTGGCGCTCGTCATCATCCGTAGCGGCGACGGCCGGGTGCCTTGGACCTTTGTGATGACGGGAGTATTTTTCCTCCTCGCCAGCCTGCCGACCTGGCTGCTGCTGCGGGAGCGGGCGCGGCCCCGGCCGAAACCCGCCGGGGTGAGCTGGATCGCGCTGGGCTGGGGCCAACTGGCGCAGATGCGGCGCGAGCTGCCCAAGCACCGCACGCTGCTGATTTTTTTCGGCGCGATGACCCTCTTCCTCGCCGGGCTGACGGCGGTCGTGGCGTTTGCCGCAGTGTATGCCACGGCGGTGCTGGGTATGACGCAGGGCGAGATCATCGGGCTCTTCGTGGTGCTGCAGCTCGCCGGCGTGGCCGGGGCCTATGGTTTCGGCGTGCTGCAGGACCGGATCGGCGCGAAACCCGCGCTGATCATTTCACTGCTCCTCTGGATCATAGTGTGCGGTTGGGCGGCGGTGTGCACCACGAAGACGGAGTTTTATTTCATCGGCGTCCTCGCCGGGGCGGCGATGGGCTCGCTGCAGTCTTCCGGCCGGGCGGTGGTGGCAGCGCTGACCCCCGCCGGGCGAGGCGGGGAGTTTTTCGGCTACTGGGGATTTTTCGGCAAACTGGCCGCCGTGATCGGGCAACCGGTCTTTGGTTGGGTGGCGGCGTCGGCGGGATTCCGGACGGCGATCCTAGTGAATGCGGGATTTTTCCTCGCCGGCCTGCTGATCGTGCTGAGTTTGAGCCTGAAGCCGGGCAGTCGGCTGGCGAAATGATATAGGCGCAAGCGGCCGCTCACGTGAGCCCAAGGTGCTTTGCCTGTTGGTAAGAGATGAGGGTCATCTTGGCGCAAAATGGCCTCAAGTTGTCACTGACCTCCTCCCGGGGTATCGGGGTCGGTGGCCACGAGGGCACTCAACAGGACGAGGATGATGACGGCGATTAACATGCTTGGTGGTGGTGTCGGACCGGTCTGAAACGCAGAATTTTGTTCAGGTTCCAACCCTAATCCAATACTCGGCGCGCCGCGAAAAGTTTCAACCAAAGGCGGCTGATTCAGCCCATGGGTCCTCCCTGTCCCCTGGGGACAATTCCGCTTGATTTCCCGGCAAGGTGCCGGCTGAACGGCGTTGGGTATAATATTCCTAAGAAAAAACTCGTGCAAACGCCGAAACTTTGCTTTTACTCGCAGGCATCAGGAGCCTAAAACTCCCCAATATTTTACAACCTACCGCCATCATGATGAACCAAGCCAATCCGATCCGTCGTTTCCTAGTCGCGGCTTTTGCCGTTTTTGCCCTCAGCTTCTCCAGCCTCACGCTTCACGCGCAGGCCCAATCGACGCTGAGCCCTGAGTTGAACGCAGCCATTGCCACGGCCGTTGCCGCTGGCGATGGCGACGCTATTGTGGCGCTAGCCACTGCCTACCCGATCTTGGCCGCTGCAATCGCGGAGCGAGCTATTACTGAGGCCCTGCCGTTGGTCACAACCAATCCCACCTTCGCCGCCCAAATCGCATTAGGGGTGAGCCGGGTGGCCGAAAGCTTGAAATCAACCAACCCGGCTGCCGCAGCCAGCATCGCAACGGGTGCGCAGACACTTATCGCTTTTCCGCCTGGGCAACCCCAGACGGTGGCAGATTTAGTTACTAGCGTCAAAGGTATCACGACCCCTATCCTCCGATAGCCTCGTCACCGGCGGCGGCGGCGGCGTGCGCGACCTCATCGTCACCGGCGGCGGCGGCGGCGGCGGCGGCGGCGGCTTCGATCCTGCAGCCCAGGCCACGCCCACGCCGGCGCCGCCGGCACCCACGCCCACGCCAACGCCGGCACCCACGCCAACGCCCGCCGCGACAGTGAGCGCCAGCTGAGTCTGGCTCCAATTGCTTTGTGCAGACGCCGGCTCACGTCGGCGTCTTTTTTTTGGCCGGATTATTCCGGGCGAAAGAGTTCGCCGGGCTGGAGCCGGGCTTTGAAGGCGGTGAAGCCGCCGTCGATCACGACGTTGCTGCCGGTCATGAACTCGGCCTTGTCGCTGGCGAGAAAGAGGGCGAGTTCGGCGATGTCCTCGGGCTGGCCCAGCCGGGTGAGGTGGGTGGCCTCGGCGGCGGCGCGGGCCTTGGGGTTTTGATACCAGTCCTGCTGGCACTCAGTGATCACGTAGCCCGGGCTGAGGCAATTCACCCGGATGCCATGCGGCGCATAGTTGAGCGCCATGCTGCGCGTGAGCGCCACCACGCCGCCCTTGGCGGCGGTGTAGCTGTCCACGCCGGGCTCGGCGATGAGCGCATCGATGGTGGCGGTGTTCAGGATGACGCCGCGTTTTTGCGCCATCATCACCGGCAGGGCGGCCTTGCTCATGAGGAAGACGCCTTTCAGCGCGACGTTGATCATCACGTCCCACACGGCTTCGTCGAGCTCGTGCACCGCGCGGTCCTGCTCGTTGCAGAGGCGCGTGGGGGCGGCGTTGTTGTAGAGGATATCGAGGCGGCCCCACGTGTCGGTCGCGACGGCGACGGCTCGTTGGGCGGCGGTGAATTTGGAGACGTCCGTGTTTATGAAACGGGCCTGGCCGCCCGCGGCGTTGATCTCGGCGGCAGCGGCGACGCCGTTTTTATCGTCGAGATCCGCCAGCACCACGCGGGCGCCTGCGCGGGCGAAGCTGCGGGCGGCGGCCCGGCCGATGCCGGAGGCGGCACCGGTGATGAGGGCGACGCGGTCGAGGAGTTGCATGGCGATCAGCGGGGGGAAACTTGCGCGGAGTGGGTGAATTTTTTCAACGCCGCCTCGCTCAGCGTGGCACCGAGGCCGGGCCGCGTGGGGACGGTGACGAAGCCGTCGGCAGCGACGGGCAACAGCTCGTTGGTCAGCTCCCAGCGCAGAGGGGAGGCGCTGGTGGAGAACTCCAGCATTTCCTCGTCGTGATGTGCGGCGAGGACGTGGAGGTTGGCGGCCACGGTGAGATTGGTCTTGTAGCCGTGGGTGATGACCCGTTTGCCGCGGGCCCGGGCGGCGGCGGCGATTTTTTGGATGCCAGTGAAGCCGCCGACCATGGTGATGTCGGGCTGGCAGATGGCGGCGCGGCCTCGGTCCATGGCGTCGATGAATTCCAGCACGTGGGTGAGGCCAAGATCGCCGACCCCGAGCGGGATGCCAAATTGGGACATCGCCGCGTGGCCCTCGATATCGTCGAGCGGCAGTGGCGCCTCCAGGAACAGCAGGCCGACCTCGCGATACGCGGGATAAAGCAGCAGGCCTTCCTCCTTGGTTTGGTAGGAGAGCGCGCCGTCCACGATCAAGCCGCGGTCCGGACCGAGGACCGCCCGCGCGGCCTTGAGCAGCCGGGTCGTGTGCGCGACATCGTCCAGCCACCACGGATCGGCGGCGAACTTGATCGCGCTGAGGTGCAGGCGCTCGAGCCGGTCTGTGACCTGGCGGGTGACCTCAGCCTCCGTGCGACCCATCGGGTAAATGGTGCCGTAGGCGCGTAGGCGGTCGCGCTTGGCCCCGCCTAGCAGTTCGTGGATCGGCGCGCCGGCGGCTTGCCCGCGCAGATCCCACAGCGCGAGATCGAGTCCGCCCAGTGCGTGCATGGTCAATCCGCGCCGTCCGACATAGTTACAGGCGCGGTAGAGTTCGTCCCAGAGTGTGAGGTCGCGGGGGTCGCGCCCGAGCAAAACCCCGGCCAGCCCGCGAGCATGGTTGTGGGCATCCGGTCCGTGGAGGAGGGCTTGGATAGCAGGGGCAAATGACTCCACTTCGCCAATACCCACCAAGCCGTTGTCGGTGGTGATCCGGAGCACGCAGTCATCGTAGGAGCCGTCGAACAGCGAGCTGCCGGGGTCTTCGTGCCGCAGGTGGAAGGATTCGATCTTGGTTATTTTCATGCTGGAAATTCAGGTTGGGTGCCGATGCTGGGTCAGAACTTCGCAACCGGCGGCGGTGACGAGCGCCACATCCTCAAGGCGGACCCCACCCTCGCCCGGCAGATAGACGCCGGGCTCGAGGGCGATGACCATGCCCGGGACGAGCGCGGCGCGGTCGTCCGCCACGATGCGCGGCGCTTCGTGGTAACAGACGCCGATGCCGTGGCCGGTGTGGTGCGGGTAAGGCGCGAAACCGCGCGCGCGGACAAAGGCGCGCACCGCCTGATCGATATCCCCGGCGATCGCGCCGGGCTTGATGAGGGCAAGGGCGAAGTCGAGCGCGTCGCCGGCGATTTTTTTCAATTCGTGGAAACGCCCAGCGGGTGCGCCGGCCGGGATGACGCCGCCGATGTCGCCCCAGTAGTTGCCGAGCCGCGGCACGATGTCGGCGAGCAGCCACTCGCCGGCGGCGATCACGCGGTGGGACGGTGCGCCGCCGATGTCGCCCGTGCGCGGTCCGGCGGCAAAGTCGGCTAGCAGCGGCAGGCGACGCCCCGCGCGGGATTCAAGGGCGGCGCGTAGGTCGCCCCAGATGGCCAGTTCCGTGCGGCCGGGCCGCACGAGCGTGGGCAGCAGGGCTTGGGCATAATCGCAAAGTTGCAGGGAAGCGCGAAGCGCCGCGATCTCCGGCGGTGTCTTGACGGCGCGCAAGTTGGCGAGAGCTGCATCCACCGGTTGCGCGCCCGCCACCAACGGAGCGAGGGCGGCGGGGAGACCGGCAAATTCGACGCCGAGTTTTGAGGGAGCGACGTCGGCGAGTAGTTCGCGCGCCTTTTCCAACCAATGGCGGTGCGGTTCCAGCCTGCCGGCCGGGACATAGCTCGGATAGGCTAACCCTGCGAGACCGAGCGCGGCGAGGTCTGGTGTCTCGCAATCGGGATGGAGCAGCGTGACCCGACCGGTCTCGACCAGCAGGAGCGCGGGCCCGCCGGCAAAGGGATTGGGCCCGGTTTCGATGGACACCTCGTGCCCGGACGCCCAGTCCACCGAGAAGGGCGAGGTGAGCAGCAAGGCGTCGAGCTGCGCGGTTTGGAGCCAGGCGCCAAGCCGGCTGCGCCGTTCGGGGTCGAGAGGCATCGCGCCGAGCGTAGCAACAAACGCCGGCAATGAAAGCGCCGCGCGAATTTAATTCACGCGGCGCGAAGGCGAATGGGACCGCCTCAGTCGAGGCGGCGGAGTTTGATATCACCGTTCATCGCGGTGGCGGCGATCTCAGTGCCGCCCCCGCCGTTCAGCGTGCCGGAGACAAGCTTGCCGCCGGTCATGGGAGGCAGCGGGGGTAGAGGGGGCGACGGGGCGCGCGGCACCGGCGTCGAATCCGTTGTGCGGGCCTCCGACGCGCGGGTGCGGGCGGCCTGGGCGGCTTCACGCATGGCGGCGGCCGCCTCGCGGGCCGCCTCTATCCCCAGACGGACGGCATCCCGGACGACCTCCTTGATCTCGTCGGCATCACCGGTGGTGATACCGTAGCGATAGCCGCGCACGGTTTCGGTGCGGGTGACCAAGGCCGTTTCGTCAAAATCCGTCATGATCGCGCCGTGCTGGGTGCGCAGGCGGAGGTTGGCCTTGGCGTTGGCGGGCACGGTAAGCGAGATGGCGCCGTTCATGGAAGAGAAGGAAAGGGGTTTCCCTTCCTGGAGTTGAACGATCTTGGCGTCGATGACCCCGTTCATCGTCTCGACCGAGGCGCTGCCGCTCACGTCGCGCAAGGTGACTTTACCATTGAGACATTTGATATCAAGGTCGCCGGCCACGCCGGAAACCTGCACGGAACCGCTCAGGGAGTTGGTGACAATGAGGGAGGTCGCGCGCGGCACGGCGAGGGTCACGGCGCCGCCCGGGCCGGACTCAAAACCAGCGTCAATTACCAGAATATTTTCCTTTTCGTTTACGGTAAGCGAACCGGCCTCGGAGAGGACTCGCAGGCCGTCGGGCCGGGGCTTGGAGGTAGTGGCGCCCAAAGCCGTGGTCACACTGACGGTGTCGATGTCTGCGCCGGTGACGATGAGGTCGCGCACGCCGATGGCGATGCGCACGGTGCCGGGCTTGGTGGGATCGGAGAACTGATAGGTGGCGGACTGCGCCTCGCTGTTTTGAGCGAACAGCGTGGGGCCGCCGCAGAGCAGCGCGGCCGTGACCACGGCGCGGGACGAGAGGTGGAGGAATGGATTCATGGCGGCGAAGGGTATGGGTTAAGGAGGCCAGTTGGGTGTAAAGTAACTCAGAGCTGCACGAGGGCGCGGCGGGCGGCGTCGCGCACCGCCCGGTCGAGCTGTTCGTCGCGAGAAATCGTAGCGAAGGCTTGCGCGGCCTCGGGGTCGCGAGCGGCGGCGAGGAAGTCGATCATCGAGACTTGGACCAGTGGGTTGGGTTCACGGACTAGGGCGGCCAGCACGCCAGCGCGCACCGTATCCTGATCCGCGTAGACATAGAGCGTCTCGAGGGCGGCGAGGCGGACGTTGACGCTGGGATCAAGCGCGAGCGCATTGATCAACTGGGCAATGACCCGCGGGTCGGGTGCCTGGAGTGTGTGGGTGGCGAAGATGCTCTGCAGGCGTTGGCCGGCCGAATGCTGCGGTTGCAGGGAATACCCCACGAGCTGGCCCATGCGGTCTACCTTTTGCCGCAATTCCGCGAGTTCCTGCCGGGTCGCCTCAGCGGCCGGGCGCGCCGTTTGGGGTGGGAGTGAGGCCTGGCGCTGGCCGGCGAGAAAGCCAAGGACCAGCAGACCGCAGGCGGCGAGGGGTGCGAGGATCCAGCGCCATGTGGTCAGACGCTGCCGGCGATGCTCACCGCGGGGCACCTTGGCGGCGGAGTTTTTCTCCGCCGCCAGCAGGGCGTAGAAGTTGGCGCGCAGCCGCGGGCCGGGCGTGGGCGCGGGCAGGGCGTCGAGGGCAGTAAGGGTGTGTTTCAGGGCGGCGAATTCCTTCTGACAATCCGGGCAGGCGGCGAGGTGGGCGCGCACGTCACCACTGGCCGGCGATTCGTGCCGTGAGTCGAGTAGTTCGGAAAAACGGTGCTGGGCTGCGGTGCATTTCATACGGTGGTCTCCTTTTGTAATTGAAAATAAAGATCGCGGAGCGTGCGCACCGCGCGGTGCGCCCGCACCTTGGCGGCGCCGACGGAGCATTCGAGGATCGAGCTGATCTCGGCGAAGGACAGCTCTTGAAAACGACTGAGCAGAAGCACCTCGCGATCTGCGTGCGCGAGTTGGTTGAGCGCGCGCTGGAGGAGGGCTTGATCGTCGCTGGCGGCGGCGTGCTCGCCGGCGTGAGGACGGTCATCAGCGTAGTCCTGCAGATCGGCGGGATCCATGTTGGCCGGCCCGGCCTGTTTTTTGCGGAAGTAATCCGCGGCGCAACGCCGGGCAAGGTGATACATCCAAGCGGTGAAGCTGCCGTCGGTGCGATAGGTATGGCGGTATTTCAGCATGCGCTGGAAGACCGTCTGGGCGATGTCCTCGGAGGCGAGGCGATCGCCGGTGCTGCGGGTGAGGTAGCCGTAAAGCCGGCCGTGATGGCGTTCAAAGAGCTCGCCTAACGCGTCGAGTTCGCCTTCGCGAACGGCGAGCATCAGGTCATGGTCGGTCTGGGGGACGGCGGTGGCCACGGCGGTTGGGGGTCGAAGCCTAGCGGCCGGCGCACCGGAGGAAACCCGGAATTCTAGAAGTTCGGCGATCACAGGAACGTTGGGGCATGGGGGTTGATGTGGGGGTAAACCCGCCGGTCGGGGAATGGTTACAAAAAATTTGGCGAAAGAGCCCGCGAGTGCATAGTTGCCGGCATGAATCGCCGCAACTTCCTGCTTCGCTCCTCGCTCCTAGTTTCCGCCGGCCTGTTGCTTCGTCCCGGCCTGACCGCCCAACCCACGCCCGCTGG
>JBDNGL010000314.1:0-4007 GCA_041689285.1 Opitutaceae bacterium | reverse complement strand
GTGTTCCATCATGGCGAGGGCACCGCGCAGCCGCAGTGTGCCGGGGCCGTGCACGATGAGGTTGACGAAGCGGAACGCGCGGCGGCCTTGGGTGCGCAGCGTCTGGGTACCGGCGGGCACCTCCAGAATGTCGCGCGGCTGGTGATACCAATGGTCGGGCGGGAAGGGGTCCGGCACGAGGAGGGCCTCTTCGAGATCTTCGCCCTCCACCAGTTCGACCTTGGTCGCGTGCTCGGCCACGACAGTGAGTTCGATCACGCCGACGATTTCTTCGCCGAAATCGAGCACGAGACTTGCGCCGGAGCGGAGGACGGTCTCGCCACCGCGCAGACAAGCGGTCGGATCAACCGCGTCGTGCGAGTGGGCAATGGCTCGGGGTCGGTAGGGGGTGTAAAGGAGGGCGGCGGGGGTGATCGCTTGGGCCATGGGCTTGACGCATTTGGGCGATTTTCGGGGTTTGCGCAATCCCGCGGTTGTTAGCCAGAGTTTGGCCCCTTTTGGGAGCCGCCGGCCTAGTCTTGAGTCTTGTTCTGGTTGGAAGACGCTGGTGTGTATCAAAACGGAATCATGGTGATTTCGCGCCGTCCCACCCTTTCCCGAATTATGAAATCCAACCTAAATCTCCAAGAACTGCGCCCGGATTACGAACGCGATGGTTTTGTCATCATTCGCGGACTGTTCAACCCGGCTGAGTTACAGGGACTGAACGATAACCTCGACCGTTACGTGCGCGAGGTGGTGCCGACCCTGCCAAAAGATCAGGCATTTTTTGACGACTACTCGAAGCCGGAAACGCTGCGTAAAATGCAGTCGCTCAATAAACACGACGCGTGGTTTCAGGACTTCATGCAAAACGGCAAGCACGTCGCGATTCAGGAGTATCTGATGCGCGACAAGTGTGATCCGCAGGGGTTGGAGTGGTTCAATAAATTGCCCTACGACACGAGCGCGACCCCGGCTCATCAGGACGGATTTTACTGGTGCCGGAAGCCGAACATCGCGAGCGGCATCTGGATCGCAATCGACGAGGTCGATATCGACAACGGCTGCCTGTGGTATGCACGCGGTTCGCACAAAGGCGGCATCAACCCGCACGGCGCGAGCGGCGTGTTGGGATTCAGTCAAGGCTTGCTCAATTTTGATCCCAAGACCGTGGATGGCGTGCCGATTGAGCTGCATCCGGGTGATGCCGTGGCGCACTCCAGCGCTACGATCCACTGGAGCGGTGTCAATAACACCCCCCGCACGCGCCGCGCGGTGGCGACATTCTGCTACGGCGCTTCGACGGTGCGCGATGAGGAGGCCTACGCCCGCTACAAGGCGAGTCTTGCCGAGCAGCTCGCCAAGCGTGGCATCGAAAAGACCACCAACAAGTGACCGTCGCCATTGACGCGGCGCCAGTTGGATTTCCTGCTACTCCGGCTTGGCCAGTTCGGCGGTGAGCAGTTTGCCGCTGGCGGGCAATATGCCGGTGGCGAAAAAACTTTCCGCTGCGCGGGTGATCTCCCGCACGATGGCCGTCATCGGCCACGCGTAGGCCGGCGGCGGCGGATAAAGGCGCACGGCTTCAGGCGAGTGGAGCAGCGCGACGACCTCCGCCTGGGCCGGAACGGCGATACCATGCTGAAGGAGGGCGGTCACCACCATCGCGACCGGCACGGGTGCAAGCACGATGATCCCCGTGCGCTGTTTGATGTGAGCCGTCACGCGTTGCATCGCGCTGAGTAAAGATGTGAGGTCGAGCTCGGTGGCGATGGCCTGACCTGGGACAGCTCCTTTCGTCCAAGTGGCACAGGCCTGCCGAAACGATTCCCGCGCACTGCGCATGCCCGCGGCGGCCGATTTCACGTGCACCAGTTTCAACTGCATGCAGCCCTGTCGCAGCAGGCGATGCGCGGCGTGGCGCACGGCCCCGGCCTGGTCGCTGTTGACGAACGGCAGGTCCAGCCCCGGAGCGACTTCGCCGAGCACCAACACCGGTTTGGCGGTTCCGGCAAACATCCGCTGATAGTTCGTTGGCAAAGAGCCGAGCAGCAGCAGTTCGTTGGGCACCGGCTTTAGCCGCGCGATCTCGCGCAGTCGGACTGGCGCGCAGATTTCGAATTTTAACTCGATGCCGCGCAGGCGCAGGCGCGCGTGCAGCAGATCAAAGGTGCGGCGGTGGCTGTGCAGGTGATGGCGGTAGGTGCCATCGATCAGCCAGCGCACGCGGCGGGGCGCGGCCGGTTTGGCGGAGCTGCGGTCCGGCGGATGCGGATTCAAGCGGGCGCCGCGCGGATGCATAGTGAGCAGGTGCTCACCCTGCAGAATCTGGACTGCAGCGTGCAGCGTGCGGCGGCTCACGCCGAGCTGCCGGCTCCATTCCCGCATGCCCGGCAGTGGCTCCTCGAGTTTACCGTGCCGGACCGATTGCCGCAGATATTCCGCCAGCTGCAGCGGTTTGGATTGCAACCGCATGACGCCTTGCTCGGCGGGTTGGGCGGAACGGCGGTTGGCGGCACGGCTCATGGGATCCTCCTTGTCGGTCAGATTGGGGGATGAGGCAAGTGAGTTGAGGCCGCCAGAGTGGCGCGTTCTGTGCCATGGGGCGGGCAGATTGACACAGGACGCCCGGGTCGGTGGCACGGTTACGAGGGAAGGCGGCGGCGTGGAACTGGTCCGCGTTATGCATGGACTATGACACCATGGATTTGAATCAATTTACCCAAATGTCCCGGCAGGCCGTCACGGATGCGCAGGCCATCGCGCGCCGCCTTCAGCATAACGAGGTGGAGACGTGGCACCTCCTGTCCGCGCTGGTCAGCCAGGAAAACGGCGTAGTGCCCGGTCTGTTGGCGAAGCTCGCCATCACGCCTAGTGCCGTGCAGCTCGCGGTGGATCGGGAGCTGGAGCGGTTGCCGAAGGTTTCCGGCAGCGTGGACACGTCGAAGGTTTACGTGACCCAAGCCCTCAACGAGACTTTGACCAAGGCCGAGGCCGAAGCGAAGTCGCTCCAAGATGAATTTGTCTCCGTCGAACATCTGTTTCTTGGGTTGCTCGAAACCGGTAAGCCGGACGCGTTGAAACAACTGTTCAAAAGCTTCGGGCTTGATCGGGCGAAGGTGCTGAAGGCGCTGAAGGAGTTGCGCGGCTCGCAACGCGTGACGACCGACAATCCCGAGGCGACCTACGCCGCGCTGGAAAAATACGGCGTTGATCTCGTGGCGCAGGCGCGGAAGGGGAAGATGGATCCTGTGATCGGTCGCGATGAGGAAATCCGTCGCACCATTCGTATCCTCTCACGCAAAACCAAGAACAACCCCGTGCTCATCGGCGAGCCCGGCGTGGGCAAGACCGCCATCGTCGAAGGCCTCGCGCAGCGCATCCTGCGTGGCGACGTGCCCGAGGGCCTGAAGGACAAGACCCTCTTCGCCCTCGATATGGGGGCGCTCGTCGCCGGAGCAAAATACCGCGGCGAATTTGAGGAGCGACTCAAGGCCGTGCTGAACGAGGTGAAAACCGCCGAGGGTCGCATCATCCTGTTTATTGACGAACTCCACACCATTGTCGGCGCCGGCAAGACCGAGGGCGCGATGGACGCGGGCAACCTGCTCAAGCCGATGTTGGCGCGCGGCGAGTTGCATTGTATCGGCGCGACCACGCTCGACGAATACCGCAAGCATATCGAAAAAGACGCCGCCTTGGAGCGACGTTTCCAACCCGTGGTGGTGGACCAGCCGACGGTCGAGGATGCGCTCTCCATCCTCCGCGGCATCAAGGAGCGCTTCGAGCTGCACCATGGCGTGCGCATCCAAGACAACGCACTCGTCAGCGCGGTGACTTTGTCGAACCGCTACATTACCGACCGCTTCCTGCCTGACAAGGCCATCGACCTGATGGACGAGGCCTGTGCGTTGATCCGCACCGAGATGGACTCGGTGCCGCAGGAGCTCGACGAACTCACTCGCAAGGTGCTGCGCCTCGAGATCGAGGAAACCGCCCTCGCAAAGGAAAAAGATGAGGCCAGC
>JBDNGL010000313.1:0-2147 GCA_041689285.1 Opitutaceae bacterium | reverse complement strand
TCCCGGGCTTGAGCTACGGGGCGGCGGCACAGGGGATTCGTCAGTTCTGGAAGCACCTGGCAAAACACCCCGAGCAGGAGGCCTTCAGGAAGGCGTTGTTGATGCAAATGTTGAACTTACAGATCTGACCCCATTGCCCCTTCTGCTCTGAGGAACGACGCGGCGGCGAAGGCGTTGCTACGCTGGGCGGCGGCGGGTGGAAGTGCTCCGGGACGCCAGCCGGCAACTGCGCACGTTCCACCGCGCCCAAAGCAGGCGCGGTTCAATGCCTCGATTCCAGTTTCAAATTGATGCTTGCCAAATCTTGTGCAGGTATTTAATTTTTTAATCACCGCATCGAATTAGAGATGCTCCCTAGATTGCCATTTCAAAAACTCAGTCACCTCTTCCTGCTAGGCGGGTCGTTTTTTTGCGCTTTTCTTATGTGTTCCTGCACGACTCATAATTCGGATGGCAGCGTTAGCAGGCGTTACTTTGGATACACCGTCGTGAAGTTTCCTAAACAAGTGAGCAACCGCGAGGGCTTCGACATCAAAGAAATCAGTAATGTCGGTTTTGCAGTTGGCCGACCCTTTGGCGTCTCGCTGGGATACAGCAAAGACAAGATTGTTTCGATGCCTCCAGACGGTCGGATTTACGTGGAAGTTCACACCGAAGATCAATTCAAAAAGGCAGAAAAGTTAGTCCGCGAACTTGAAAAGGTCGGCATCGGCGTGTCGTATCAAGATGACAGACCAAACCAACACATTTCCAAAAGGTGAAAAACCTAATTTTCGCAATACTAACTTTTGGCCATGCCGTATTTTTCGCGGGTTGCGCGGGCGACAAACGGATTATTTTCGTGACCAGCACCCAAATTGGGGCACGCGTTGGAGTGGACAGCCGACAAATCCCGGAAATTGTCGTCGGCTACAACCGCCAGGAAGCTGCTCTTGTTCCGATTTATCTCGGAGGAGACGAGAAAGGAAACGGAACGTTTAACCCTGAATACGCGAGCTTGATCGAGTATGCGAGAAAGCGAGTTGTCGAGGCGCGTGATGCCAATTATGACGACACAAAATGGAAAACTGAAAGAGGACAGGAAAACGTGGCCGATGTCCAAGCAGACCTTCAGCAAATTGTTGATAACGCTTCAAAAAACAAGAGTTCATCCTTGCTGTTGACAAAAGCGCGAGATGAAGCAAAGCGGCTCGCCGGATTGGCAACCGCGCCGAAAGCGTCTGATTACTCCAAACTGCTTGGCTATATTGACGCTGAATTGCGCCGCCCGTATGCGGCAGTGCAATTCGACAAGGAAGCAAAGGCTTTGGGCCGATACAATTCCAAGACCGGGGATCGAGTTGATGCCCTCTCCGTAATCGGCACGTTTAGCGGTAGCGGCACAGGAACGAGTGGCAGAGGACAAGCGCAGGCCAAAGGGAGTATTGCCCAATATTTTGCGACCGGAATGGCTGCTCAATTGCTGGCTGAAAAAGGTGGGGCTGCTGCGATCAGCAGTGCGCCAAATGCTATTAATGTGTCTGGAGATAGTAGCGTGGTTACGGCCTTCAAAAATTTGAATCTTGCTCAGCCGACGAAGCAAAAGGCGATATTGGATTATGTCGCTCCGGGGGGAACTTTTGATAAAACCAAGCTTGATACTTTGGTCAAAGGCACAATCTACGAAGATCAAGTGAAGAATGTTGCGGATGCCGCGGCCCTCAGGAAGGCGCTAGCCGACAGTTTTTCGATGGCAGACGACCTCTATCCGAATTTACCAAAATAAACCCCCAACAATACCATGCTTGATCTAGTTCAAATCATCTGTGATACGGAGCAGGAAGCTGACTTTGCCCGCATAGTGTGCCAGCAAAAAGGCTATAAAAACATTACCAAGAGGCAAATATCCGAAATTCACGTAATGGAAGTCGAAGGCACACCTCCCAATTACGTGTTCTCCGGAAAGTATTCGCGAAGTGCGCAGCAGTTGTGGGTGGTTTCAGCAGAGAGATAAAAAGTGGTCCCCTTTTTTAGGACCACCGGCTAAGTTATCGTTTTGCAGGTCTGGTCGACCAAGAAATGATCAGACCAATGAAGACCAAACCAAAGCGAAAGAAGCACAGCGCGGCGTTCAAGGCGACGGTCGCCATGGAGGCCATGCTCGGCAT
>JBDNGL010000312.1:0-25414 GCA_041689285.1 Opitutaceae bacterium | reverse complement strand
GGCGAGATGTTCACCCTGCAGGCAGGTCATGCCAACGACTACGCCCCCGGCAAGCGGCCTTTTAATACCATCATCCCCGCCTTTGTGCTCAAGGACGGCGAGCCGTGGCTCGCCTTCGGCGTGATGGGCGGCTCGATGCAACCACAGGGTCATGTGCAGATTCTCGTCAACCTAATCGATTTCGGCATGAACCTGCAGGAAGCCGGTGACGCCGCGCGCTGGCAGCACCTCGGTTCGACAGATTACCATACCGGCACCATGCGCGATGGCGGCACGGTGGAAGTCGAAACCGGCATCCCTTTTGCCAGTGTGCGCGCGCTCCAGCAACGCGGCCACACCCTCCGCATCGGTGGCGGCGGCTTCGGCGGTTACCAAGCCGTCGCCCGCGACCCCGCCAACGGCACCTGGATCGGCGCCAGCGAAAGCCGCAAAGACGGCCACGCCGCGGGTTACTAAGCACCCCCGCCCAGCTTGTTAACAAACAGCCGCTGACGCCGATGTTCGTAATACGAACTTTGGCGAACGGGCTGTTTTCACCGGCGGAAAAGGCGTGGACTTAACTTGTCGGCAGCGGCGTGCGCTCCAGCGCGCTGAGCGCGTGCAATTCGTCGAGGGCGGACTGTTCGCCGGTCGCGATGAGGAATTCCCAAGCGGCCAGCACGCGCCGGTAGAAAAGCGTGCGTTCCGCCGCCGTGCGCGGGCTCAGCGGCCGCAGCGAGACATTTGTGGTGGCCGCGCCCGGAGCCGTGAGGGCAGGCGGAGGGGTGGACGCCGCCGGGCGGCGGGCGAAGGTTGACGCCAGCGTGGCGGCAGCACGGCGCACGGCCGCATCATTGGATTGCTCTCCCCAAGCTAGAATGTGGGACCGACGCTCCGCGCCCCAGCGGGTCACCGCGTCGGCCCGGGCGGCATCAAACTGATCTGGAAATGCGTAAGTGGATTGCCAAAAAATCTCGTTGAGTAGTGGATTCTGCCAGCCGCGATAAATCATGAGTTGCCGGCCGCGATCCTCCTGTTCGAGCAAGCGCTTCTCAAAATTGAGCGCCGCCGCCTGCAGATCGGTAACCGCCCCGCCCAGCACGGCCGCTTTCCACGCGGGCCGCAGCACCTCGTTCCACGCCTGCTGCAGATCCTCTCGCGGGGCCCGGCGGTTACTCGCGCCCGGCAGGCCCGGCCGGCTGGCGGCAGGGCCCATGGTCTTTTCCAAATCCGCGCGCGTGCCGGTCAACAACAGCGCTTTCACCCTGACGTTTTGTTCAGTCAATCGCGTGATAAAGCGCGCAAATTGCGCGGCCCGCTCACGGAGACCTTCATCGGCTCTCGTCACCTTGCCCGTATCCACCGCGCGCTGGTAGGCCGCGAGGTGTTCGCGAATCTCTGGCGTCACTTCATCCTCGCCGACGAGCAACGTCTCAATCGCTTCGGCCCACTGCTCCAAATATTGCTCGGAGCTGGACCGGGGTTTGTCGATCGTGCGGTTGACGAGCACGGCCTCCTCGTGCGCGGCGGCGAAGGAATCCCGGCGCACCCCGGCCGGTTCGCGGGTAAAGAGATCGAGCCCGAGCAGGTTCTCCGGCAGGAAGCGTTCATAGCCGGCCCAGCGATCCGGGTCGGGATCGGGATCACAGCCGGCGGCCAGCGAGGCCTCGTCGGTCGCCGTGTAGCCGGCGACACGCGGCCGGGCCGAGGCTTCTTCGGGTAGCGCCCACCGTGGCACGGTGGTGAACCAATCGGGATTGGGCGTCACCTTTCGTGGCACGCCGAGAAAATGAAAGCCCCCCGAGTGACACTGCGTCATGCAGAACACCACCCGGCCCTTGCCGAGTCCGGCGCGCAGCACGTCCTGTAACTCCGCCACGCCGAGCACTTCGTTGTTGTCGGTGAACCAGCCGCTGCCCGCACGGTTGGGGTCCTGCTTGAGTTGCCACAAGGTAATCGTGCTCTCCTTCGCCTCATCCTTGGACAACTCGCCGTGGTCGCCCACAAAAAGATACAGCGTGCCGCCCTCCGCCACCGTGGGCAGGATTTCTTCGCGCAACGCGGTCAGGATGCTGTCGCGCGTCGCCGGTCGGTTATCGGTGAGCGGCCCCGGGACCCATGATTCGAGGACGAGCCCGTCCTGTTTATATTGGCGGCGGGTGTCGGCGATTTTCACCGGTTCGCCGGGACGGTTGCCGATCCCAAAGAACACCCAGGTCTGCTCCGACGGGTAGTTTTGCTCAAAAAACGCCGCGATGGCCTGCGCCTGCAGGTATTGGGAGTAATTGTTGTTGAGCGGGGTGCCGCCACCGGAAATCAGCACGTAGGCATCACGCGCGGCGAGTGGCAGGGCCGCCGGGACGAACATAATCAACAGGAGAAAGCAGCGGCGGAGACGGGCGAAACACAACATGGTCACATACCGGTAGTAGGCCAGAGAGCCCTGACAACCCCCCAAAGCGAAAAACCCGGCATTTGTGACTTAGGAACTACTCTCGGAAACCGCCCTTGACACCCCTCCGGCCGTCCGGCACGATTGACCCTCTTTTTCGTTCAAAGTCATGCAACCTACATTCCGCCCACACCGCAAAAAGCGCGCCCGCCAGATTGGTTTCCGCGCCCGCAAGGCCACCGTTGGTGGCCGCAAGGTCCTCTCGTCCCGCCGTCGTAAGGGTCGCAAGCGCCTGACTGTCGTCTGATTTTCATCGCGAGCGCCGCCGGCCGCACCATGCGTTTCCGCCCAGAGCAGCATCTGCGCCGCCCGGGGGATTTCCGCACCGTTCGCGAGCGGGGTAAACGCATCGACTGCGGTGCCTTTACACTCTGGTGGCTTGCGCGCACTGATGGCACCGCTGCCCGAGTGGGCGTCGTCGCCTCCTACGCCCAAGTCGGCCACGCGGTTGCCCGGGCCCGCGCCAAGCGTCGGCTCCGTGAAGTTTTTCGCCGGCATCAGGCCTTGGTGCCCGCCGGCTGCGACCTGATGCTGGTCGCCCGGGCCGCGGTCAACCGCTGGGCCTTCCCGGAGCTGGAACAAAAATTCACCGCCGCCTGCGCCAAACTTCCCGCTGTTTCCCATGCCTGAGGCCACCCCCACTTTGATCACCCGGCTCGTCCGCTTACCGGCGACCGGATTGCTGGGCATGGTGTGGTTGTATCAGAAAACCCTGTCACCCGTGCTGCCGGCGGTTTTCGGCCCGGCCTGCGGCTGCCGTTTCGCCCCGAGCTGCTCGCACTATGCCGCCGATGCCGTGCGCATCCACGGAGCGCTCTACGGCAGTTGGCTGGCCCTGCGCCGGCTCTTGCGCTGCCACCCGCTGCATCCGGGCGGTTTCGATCCGGTTCCGCCTTCGCCCCGCCGGCTTGCGTGCACCCGCACCCCATCCTCTTCTGTCACTCCCTGACCCTTTTACGCAATGGATAAAAAGAATCTCACCATCGGTGTCATCCTGATGCTCGCGGCCTTCGCGAGTCTCTACATCGGCCATAAATTTTCTCCGCCGTCGCCGGTGCCGCCCGGCCAGACGCTCCCCGCCCAGCCCTCGACGCCCTCAGGACCCAACGAGGGCACCGCCCCTGCCCTCACTTCAACCACCCCGGGGGCACCGACCGTGAATCCTCAGCGCGCTTCCTTCGCCGCCGCCGTCGCCAAAGATGACCTAGGCGCACAGGTCGTTTCGCTCGCCAACAGCTTCGTCGAGGTGCGCCTCACGAATCGCGGGGGCGCCATCCGTGAAGTCGCCTTCCGCAGCCGCGACCTCAAGGGCCGGCTCGTCTATCCATCCGCACGGCTCGGATCCGAGCCGTTTGTTTTCAACGAGCTTCACTCCGATCCGATGCTGGGCTTTGTGGAATTCCCCGGCCTCGACCGTCACACCAGTTTCGAAGTGGTTTCGAAGAATTCCTATGAGGTCGTTTATCGCGCGGTGTTCGAGGACCGCATCGAGGTCACGCGGCGTTACTACCTGCCCGACGGCTCCGAGCCCGGCACCGATCCCTATCAGCTCCGGCACGAGACGACCTTCCGCAATCTCACCGACCAGACGACTCCGTTGCCCCGCGTCGCCCTCAGTCTCGGCACCACCGCACCGATCAGCGCGGTGGACTACGGCATGCAGCTCGCCACGGGTTACTCCACCGGCAAGGATCAGACGTTCATCGAGCGCTCGAAACTCCAAGGCGGCGGCTTCCTGAGTTGGTTCGGATTCGGCTCCAGTCAGCCGTTGTCTTTCCTCGCCTCGCCCGGCCCCTTGGTCTGGGCCTCGGTGAGCAACCAGTTTTTCACCGCCATCGCCACGCCCGACGCCCCTGCCGCCGGCCTCGTGACCCGCCGGGTGGAGCTACCCGCCTTTGCGGACAAAGCCGACCAGCCCAACTTCGGTGTCACCGGCGCGGCGCAGTTTGATCTGCCCGCCCTCGCGCCTCGCAGCACAACCGTCCTCGGCCTGCATTTCTACGTTGGCCCCAAGGAATACACCCGCCTCGCGAATTCCGATGTGTTCAAGGCCGATCAGGACAAGGTGATGAACTTTGCCCCCTATTTCTTTAACAAGATTTTCTTCTCCGGATTTTTCGCGCCAATGCTGCTGATCATCATGACCGCCGTGCAAGGGTGGATCGTGGGGCTTTCGCCCACTTGGGCTTGGGGCTGGGCCATCATCATCACCACGCTCATCCTGAAGATCGTTTTCCTCTGGCCCACGCTGGCGGCCTCCAAGTCCGCCAAGCGCATGGCCAAGCTCCAGCCCGAGATGCAGGCCATCCGGGAAAAGTTGAAGGATAACCCGCAGAAGATGCAGGCGGCCACCATCGAGCTTTTCAAGAAGCACCGGGTCAACCCGGTGGGCGGCTGCCTGCCCATCCTGATCACCATGCCGTTCTTCATCGCCTTCTTCACCATGCTGCAAAGTACGGCGGAGTTGCGCTTCGCTCCCTTCCTCTGGTCCGCCGATCTCTCCGCCCCCGACACCGTCGCGCGCATCTTCGGTTTCCCGATCAACATCCTCCCCCTGCTAATGGGCGCCACCATGATCATCCAGATGCGGCTCACCCCCACACCGACGACGGACAACATGCAGGCAAAGATCTTCAAGCTCATGCCGTGGATATTCACCCTCATCTGCTACAATTTCTCCGGTGCCCTCGCCCTCTATTCCACCATCAATGGCGCCTTCACCATCGGCCAGCAGCTCGTCGTCAACCGTATGAAGGATGAACCCCTCGCCCCGGTCGCACCGACACCCGTGGAGGATAAACCCGGTAAATCCGGCAAGGCGGTCAAAAACGTCACGCCAAAGAAAAAATGAGCCGTCAGCGAATAGCGCGTAGCCCCAAGTGAGCCTACGCCGATTTCCGCCCTGCTCACTACCTTCTGCTCGCTCCTTCAGAAACATGGCCGGCCATAACAAATGGTCCAAAGTAAAACGCGCGAAGGCGGTCACCGATTCCCGCCGGGGCAAGGTGTTCTCCCGCCTCTCGCGCGACATCACCCTCACCGCCAAGGCCGGCGGCGGCGACCCGGCGGCCAACGCCCGCCTGCGCACCTTTCTCCTCAAGGCCCGCGAGGCCAACATGCCCGCCGAGAACGTGGATCGCGCCATCAAGAAGGGCACCGGCGAGCTGCCCGGCGTTGTTTATGAAGAGATCGCCTATGAGGGTTATGGTCCCGGCGGCGTGGCCTTCATCGTGAAGTGCACCACCGACAACAAGCAGCGCGCCGCGCAGGAGGTGCGCAGCGTCTTCACCCGCTGGGGCGGCAACCTCGCGCAGGCCGGCGCCGTGGCCTTTCAGTTTCTCCACGCCGGCCAGTTCCTCATCGCCGCCGACCAGACCACCGCGGACCAGCTCATGGAAATCGCCCTCGAGTGTGGCGCTGATGACGTCCTCACCAGCGACCACGGCTTCGAGGTCCGCTGCGACCTCCACCTCTTCGACAAGGTCAGCCATGCCCTCGAAAACGCCGGCATCAAAACCGAGAGCGCCGAAATTTCCTATCTGCCAAGCAATCACATCCCCGTAACCGACCTCGCCCTGGCGCAAACCTTGGTGAAACTCCACGACTCACTCGAGGACCTCGACGATGTCCAAAACGTTTTCTCCAACGAGGAGATGTCCGAGGAAGTCAGCGCCGCCGCGCACGGGTGAGGTCGCCGTCGCCCAACGAGATTGAATTCACCACGAAGCTCACGTGGACGAAAACTCCTATTATTCTCACTGGTCCGATCTTTGTGTCCTCTGTAGGAAAATAGACGCCACGGAATAAGCCCCGGTGATCGCTTTGCTGATCATGCGTGTCTCTTCGTGGTTTACAGTCTATCCAAAAACCTCTGCTAAGAGCACACTCAGGAATTTGGAGGGCCAGCGGCTACGTGGGCCGGGGCTCGGCTCGCAGTGATGCGAGCCCTCCACCAGCAAGGTTTTCTGATAGGTCCTTAACTGTCTGAGTCCGTCCCTGCTTGGTGGCAAACCCAACTCATCCCCCTCCACGTAGCCGGCCCCGCCAGGCCGGTGTATGACCTTGGTGCCGCTTGCCTCAGCCGCCCAGTAGGTGTCTCCTTGAACAATGCCCGATCTGGATGACCCGAACGCGAATCCGCCGCCCGCCGCCGGCGGCGTGGGCATCGTCGCGCCGCGGGACTTCGTCCACGCCGCCCCGTTCACCTTTCAGAGCGGCCAGACCTTGCTTGGGTTCACCTTGCGCTACGAGACCTACGGCGAACTCAACGCCACGCGCGACAACGCCATCCTCATCTGCCACGCGCTGAGCGGCGATCATCACTGCGCCGGCCGCCACCACGCGGACGAGCGCAAGCCCGGCTGGTGGGACAATCTCATCGGCCCCGGCAAGGCGGTGGACACCCACCGCTTCTTCGTCGTCTCGTCCAATTGCCTCGGCGGTTGCGTCGGCTCCACCGGGCCTGCCTCGCTCAATCCCGCGGCGGGCCGGCCCTACGGGATAGATTTTCCCTTCGTCACCATCCGCGACATGGTGCGAGCACAGAAGCTCCTGCTTGATCACCTCGGGGTCGTCACGCTGCACGCCGCGATCGGCGGCTCAATGGGCGGCATGCAGGTGCTGCAATGGGGCATCGAGTATCCCGGTTTTATTCGCCGCCTCCTCGCCATGGCCACCACCTCGCGCGAGGGG
Source organism: Opitutaceae bacterium (assembly GCA_041689285.1). Taxonomy (GTDB): domain Bacteria; phylum Verrucomicrobiota; class Verrucomicrobiia; order Opitutales; family Opitutaceae; genus UBA2377. The sequence goes on along the minus strand of JBDNGL010000312.1, from coordinate 18,291 downwards.
GCCCAAGCCATCGCGTTCAACGAGGTCGGCCGCCAAGCCATCATGCAGGATCCGGCCTGGAACCATGGCGACTACCCCAAGGACGGCGGCCCGCGCACCGGCCTCGCCATCGCCCGCATGATGGCGCATATCACCTATGTTTCCGACGCCTCGATGGATCGGAAATTCGGCCGCAAAAAGAAAGGCACGGCCAATGGCGATGCCTACACCTTCGACATTCAGTTCGAGGTTGAGAGCTACCTCCGCCACCAAGGGCAGAGCTTCATCAACCGCTTCGACGCCAACTCCTACCTCTACATCACCCGCGCGCTCGACCAGTTCGATCTCACCCAGGCCTACGGCGTGCTCGAAACCGCCTTGGCACCCGTGCAGGCCGAGTCGCTCGTCGTCGGCTTCACCAGCGACTGGCTCTTCCCGCCCGAGCAGAATCGCGCCATCGTCCACGCCCTGCTGCGAGCAGGCAAGCGCGCCACCTACGCCGAGCTCACCACCGACCTTGGCCACGATTCCTTTCTTCTCGAATCCGAGGATCTCTACGCCCTCGTCCGCGCCTTCCTCGAACGCGAGTCCGCCGTCGTGACGGACTTTAGCATCTGACCGCCATGGCCCAACTCGTCGAAAAACGCACTGTGGACATGCAGATCATCGGGGACTGGGTGGAGCCCCGCACCCGCGTGCTCGACCTTGGCTGTGGGCGCGGCGCCTTGCTCGGCTATTTGGCACAGACCAAGGAGGTCAATGGCATCGGGGTGGATCTCGATTTTCAACGCATCACCGCCTGTGTGCAGCGCGGCGTCACCGCCTACCAAGGTGATATGCTCGCCTTCATGCGCGAGTTCCCCGACCGCTTCTTTGACCGCGTCATCTGCTCGCGCACGGTGCAGGAATTAGACGACCCCGCCGCCGTGATCGAAGCAGCCCTGCGCGTCGGCCGCACCCTTACGGTAGGTTTCGTCAATCACGGTTTCTGGAAAAACCGCGTCGCCACCGTGGTGCGCGGCCGGAAGCTGCGCAACGAAGTCTATACCACCGAGTGGTTCGAGAGTCGCCCCGCCAATCCCGTCACCATCGCTGACTTCGAGCTTTTTTGCGCCGCCAAGGGCATCAATATCACCCGTCGGGCTCACCTAGCCGGTAACTGGCGCAGCACGCGCAATTTCTGGCCAAATCTCCTCGCCGGCTACGCTCTCTACGACCTGACTAAGTAAAGGGCGCCTTCACTTGCCTGCAAACGCCTCAGCCTCCTTAGCGCGGCGTTTTTCTAGACTTCCGCAGACCAGTTCACACAGCTTGAAGATGGTGGGATCGATGATTCGGTAAAAGACCAGCAGGCCCTCCTTCCGCCGGCCCAGCACATGCGCCGCCGTCAACGTCTGCAGGTGCCGCGATATGTTCGCCTGCGTGCCCGCCGTCAGTTCCACTAGCTCACCGACGTTTTTCTCCCCGTCAAACAGCGCTTGCAGCAACCTCAGCCTCATGGGCTCGGCCAGCACCGCAAAACGTCGCGCCACCAGCTCGAGCGCGGCTTCGGAGAGGGGGCTCTTTTTTCCCATGCAGGCGAGGGAAGCGAAGCTTGACATAATTACAAGTATATGCGTATATGCTCATATATAGTCAAATCCTATCCTATGAAAATCGAGTCCTTCATCCGCCTGCTTGCCGGCACGGTCACCCTGATCGGGGTCGTTCTAACTTACTTTGTTCACCCTTGGTGGCTGTTGGTCCCCGCCTTCGTCGGCCTCAACCTCATCCAATCTGTCTATACCGGTTTTGTCCACCGAGCCTTATCCTGCGCCAGCTCGGCTGGTTGGGAGCTGACGGCGTCATTCACTGGGGCGGACGTTAAACCCGGCCGTAGCCATGATGAAGCGTTCACTTCCCCTCACCCTCCTCTTGCTGGTCGCCGGCTGCCATCGCTCCGGGCCCGCAACGGAGGCATCATCCGGCCCACCGCTTGCCGTGGAGACGGCCCCGGTGGTCGTCACCACCTCCCTCCAGCATCAGCCGGTCGCGGGCACCATCCGTGCTCAGGAAAACGCCACGGTCGCCGCCCGAATCATGGGCTTGGTGACCACCGCCGATCTGGCCGTAGGTCGCCCCGTCGCGGCGGGTGCTGTGCTCGTTGTCTTGCAGGCCGGCGAGATCGAGGCCCGGGTGGATCAGGCCCGGGCATTCCTCAATCAGGCGGCGCGCGACTACGAGCGAGAGCAAGCGCTGGAAGCCCAAGGCGCCACGACGACCGAAGCGGTCCGCAGTGCCGCCGACCGCCGGCAACAAGCCCGCGCCGCCGTTGAGGAAGCCACCGCCATGCTCGCCTACACCCGGATTGCTGCACCTTTCGATGGCGTGATCACCGCCGATCATGTGAAAGCCGGTGATTTGGCGGTGCCTGGACAGCCCCTCTTCTCGCTTGAAGGCATCGATCGCTGGCAGGCCGAGGTTATGGTGCCGGAGTCCCTCGTAGCGCTCGCGCTGGGGGCCGAACTCGCGGTGCAACTCAATGGTGAAATCGTCAATGGACCGTTGGTCGAATTTTCCCCAGCGGCTGACGCCCGCTCCCGCACGCGACTCGCCCGCATCGAGCTCCCAGCCACAGCGGCAATACGCTCGGGGCAGTTTGTGCGCGCGCTATGGCCGGCGGGCGAAGTTGTCACCCTGACCGTCCCGGCAGTTGCCGTCAGCCAGCTTGGGCAGATGGAACGCGTATTTGTTGTTTCCGAAAACAAGGCGCGGCTGCGACTCGTGAAGACCGGCGGCGGCGCGGCGGCGCGCACAGTGATTCTCGCCGGCCTGTCAGCCGACGAAACCGTGATTCTCAATCCGCCCGCCACCCTACGCGACGGGCAAGCCGTGACGGTTGTCCCATGAATCCGGCCGATCCCAGCCCGCCGGCCCCCGGTCTCGCCGGCCGGCTTGCGGCGTATTTCATCGACTCGAAACTCACGCCTATCGCGGTCATCGCCTCGATTCTGCTCGGGCTCTTCGCCGTGCTCATGCTGCCACGCGAGGAGGAACCGCAGATCAAGGTGCCGATGGTGGACGTTTTTGTGGCCATGCCCGGCGCCTCACCCGCCGAGGTTGAGAATCGTCTCACCCGCCCGATGGAAAAACTGCTGTGGGAAATTCCCGGCGTGGAATACCTCTACGCCACCTCCAGCCCGGGCCAGGCACTGGTCATCGTCCGCTTCGTCGTCGGCACCGACATCGAAGCGGCGTTGATCCGACTGAATCAAAAACTACAGGCCAATTATGACCGCATTCCGCTCGGCGTGAGTCCACCGATCGTCAAGCCCCGCACCATCGACGATGTGCCCGTGCTGGCCCTCACCCTCCACAGCGCCACCTACGATCACCTGACCCTGCGCCGAATCGCCGCGCAGTTGGATGACGCGGTCAAAGCCATTCCACAGGTCGCCGAAACCACCCTCATTGGTGGTGTCCGTCGCACCGTGCGGGTTCAACTCGATCCCGCCGCGCTGGCCGCCCGCGGCCTTACTCCGACCCAAATCGTGCCCGTTCTCCAGCAAGCCAACCGCCAGTTGGCGCACGCCTCCCGGCCTTTCGGCAACACTGAGGTGCTGCTTGAAACCGGCTCCTTTCTACGCGACGCCGCCGATGCCGGGGCCGTGGTCGTCGGCGTTCAGGCCGGGCGTCCGATTTATCTCCGCGAGGTCGCCACCATTATTGATGGTCCTGCCGAACCCGCTGATTACGTGCTTCACGGCACACGCACCGGCGAATTGGAAGCGGCGGTCACCCTCAGTCTCGCCAAGCGGCCCGGCGCCAACGCCATCGACGTCGTCAACGCCGTGCTTGCCAAGGTGGAGACCCTCCGCGGCACCTTGCTGCCCGCCGAGGTCACCCTCACCGTCACACGCGATTACGGCCACACTGCCGCGGAGAAAAGCAACGAACTACTCCTGCACATGGGCATCGCTGTTTTCGGCGTCGCCCTGTTGATCCTGTTTTTCCTCGGCTGGCGTGAATCGTTGGTCGTGCTTCTCGCCATCCCCGCCACCCTCGCGCTGACTCTGCTCGTAATCTATCTTTATGGTTACACCCTCAACCGCATCACGCTCTTCGCGTTGATTTTTTCGATCGGTATTCTGGTGGACGATGCGATCGTGGTGGTGGAAAACATCGTGCGGCATGTCCGCCTGCCCGGCGCGGAAAAGAAATCCATCCGCCAGATCGCGTTGGCCGCGGTCGCCGAAGTCGGCAATCCCACCATTCTGGCCACGTGGGCCGTCATCGCGGCCATTCTGCCCATGGCCTTTGTCGGCGGCCTGATGGGACCCTACATGCGGCCCATCCCCATCGGTTCCACCGCCGCGATGCTATTCTCCCTCGTCATCGCCTTCACCATCACGCCTTGGGCCGCCATTCGCGTCCTTCGGCGGCGGTTGGGGTCGGGAGGCACCGCGGATGCCGGTCAGCCCGTGGATCACGATCACGCGCCCAATGACTGGTTCACCCGCCTCTATTTCCGCGTGATGGGGCCGTTGCTCGATCGCGCCCGCTGGCGGTGGCTGTTTCTCAGCGTCATCGTCGGCCTGCTCCTGATCTCCATCGGCTTCGTGTTCACTGGCGCGGTGACGATAAAGATGCTGCCCTTCGATAACAAATCGGAGTTCCAGCTGATCATCGATACCCCCGAGGGCACGACGCTGGAGCAGACTACCCGGGTCGCCACTGAGATGGCCGCGGCTATTCGCGACGAACCCGAGGTGCGGGATTTCCAAATCTACGCCGGCACCGCCGCGCCGTTCAATTTCAACGGCCTCGTGCGCCACTACTTCCTGCGTCGCGGTCCCAACGTGGCCGATATCCAGATCAACTTGGTCGGCAAGGGTGAGCGGTCCGACCAGAGCCACGCCATTGCCAAACGCATCCGTGCGCTCGTCACCCCCATCGCGGCGAAGCATGGCGCCGCCATCGCTGTCGCCGAAGTGCCCCCCGGACCCCCGGTGCTGCAGGCCCTCGTCGCGGAAATCTACGGACCCGATGAAAACCAGCGCATCGCGCTCGCGGCCGCAGTGAAGGCGATCTTCGCCCACACCGAGGGAGTCGTTGACCTCGACTGGTATGTCGAGGCCACCCAACCCAAGGTCCGTTATTTTGTGGATCGCGAAAAAGCCGCCTTCCATGGTGTAAGTGTCGCCGCCATTGCCCAAACGATGCAGCTGGCCACCCAGGGTATGGTCGTCGACCTCCTGCACTTTCCCACCGAACGCGAGGATGTGCCCGTAATCTTCGAACTGCCCGTGACCGCCCGCACCGATCCCGCCGCGCTGCTCGCGCTCCGGGTTCGTGCGGACGGCAACCCCGACGCGCCGCTGGTCCCGCTGTCCGAGCTCGTGCACATCAAACACACCACTAGTGAGCGCAGCCTCTATCGCAAAAACCTCAAACCGGTCACCTATGTCACCGCCGATGTCGCCGGGGCGATCGAGAGTCCGGCTTATGCACTCTTTGGCATTCATCGCGCCATCGCAAAGCTCGACGCGCGCCAGTTCGGTGCGCCCGACGCCGTTTTGCCGGTCTATCACCTCAACCTGCCCGCGGATGACACCCGTCCCGCGCTCAAGTGGGATGGCGAGTGGCACATCACGCTCGAAGTCTTCCGCGACCTTGGGCTCGCGTTTGCCACGGTGCTCATCCTCATCGCGATGCTCATGGTGGGCTGGTTCCGCAGTTACGTGACACCCCTCGTGGTCATGGCCGCGATTCCATTCTCCCTCATCGGCATCCTGCCCGCACATTGGGCTTTCGGCGCCTTCTTCACCGCCACCTCGATGATCGGCTTCATGGCCGGCGCCGGTATTGTCGTGCGAAATTCCATCATCCTCGTGGATTTCATTGAACTCCGCCGCGCGCACGGGCTCTCCCTGCGCGACGCCGTGATCGAGGCCGGTGCGGTGCGCTTCCGCCCGATGCTGCTCACCGCCCTCGCCGTGGTGGTGGGCGCGAGCGTGATCCTCGCCGACCCCATCTTTCAAGGACTGGCCATCAGCCTGATGTTCGGGGAAATCGCCTCACTGTTGATCAGCCGCCTCGCGGTGCCGGTGCTCTATTTCATGGCCAACAACCCCAAGACGGTGCAGCCCGCCATACGGTGACCTCACGAATTGGTTTTAACGATTTTCTCGAGCGCCATGCCTGCCTCCTAGGGGAAGGTGCGATCATCGAGCGTCTGCGGCGCGACTTGGCCTTGGGTCTCGATCCCCATTTGGCTAACTCCGGTTTCGTTTACGATCCGATCCGCCGGGCCGCCTTATCCGATCTTTACCACCACTATCTCGAGATCGGTCGCGCGCATCGTTTGCCCATGATTCTCACCGCTTCGACCTGGCGCGCCCAGCGCGAGAGGATCGCCGCAGCGGGCTATGCTGATCGGGCAGTAAATGCTGACAACCTCCGGCTACTGCAGGACCTGCGTCAAGCCAGCGGGACCTACGGCGCCCAAGTAATGATTGGCGGCCTCATCGGCTGTCATGGAGATGCGTATCAGCCCAGCGCCGCCCTCGGCGTTACCGCCGCCCAGCGCTTTCATGCCTGGCAGGCCCATGAGCTCGCGCAGGCCGGCGCCGATTTTCTGCTTGGCATCACGCTGCCCGCCCTCAGCGAAGCCCGTGGCCTCGCGGCGGCTCTCGCCGACACCGGTCGGCCGTATCTCCTGAGCTTTGTCGTCCGGCCAACCGGCACGCTCCTCGACGGAACCTCGCTCAATGCCGCCATTGATGCCATCGATCAACACACCCAACCCGGGCCGGTCGGTTATCTCATCAATTGCACCCACCCGGATTTCGTACACGCAGCCCTCACGCATCCGGTGCATTGCTCCCTGGCCACTCGGCACCGGTTCAAGGGCGTGCTCGCCAACACGGCCGCATTAAGCCCGGAGGTCCTCGATGGACACGCCTGCCTGCAAGGCGCCGACCCGGCTGCTTTTGCGGCAGCCATGATGCGCCTTCACGTAGAACTCGGCCTAAAAATACTCGGCGGCTGTTGCGGCACCGATGATCGTCATATCCGCGCCCTTGCCGAAAGCCTCACTTCGCCGAGCTTGGTTGCAGCTAGGCTTAATTCTCCCACACTCCGGCTATGAAAACCTTCCTGCTCGTCGTTGTCTTCGGCCTCGTTCTCTTCGCCGCCACCCGGCTCCTCGCCGGCGATTTCATGGATCCGGCCGAGGCCGCGCGCCGCGTGGAACAAGGCACCGCCATCCTCATCGACGTGCGTGAACCTGCCGAATGGGCCGACACCGGCGTCGCCGCGCCCGCCATCCTGCTGTCATTGAGTGACCTGCGTGGCGATCGCACCCAATGGAAGTCCTTCCTTGAGCAAAATTCCGGCAAAGAGCTGATCCTCTATTGCCGCTCAGGCAATCGCTCCGGTATCGCCGCAAAAATCCTCGCCGCCGAAGGCCGCCCCGTCGCCAACGCCGGCGCTTTCAAGCACTGGCAGGCCGCCGGCCTCCCCGTGCGCTCAGCCGAATCCCGCTAGTCACCCCGGCCGGTTTGTCATCTAATAGATGACAAATTGCCGGGTGCTTCAGCCCCGCCAGGTATTCAGCCGTTTCGCGTGGATCACACACACACAGTCGCTGCCATCGGCGGTGTGCAACCAGTGCGGATCGAGCGCGGCGAATTCTCGGTCCATCGCCACGCGCAGCCCGCCGGCCTCGATCAACACGATGCCGTGCGGCTTCAGCCGAGGGCGGGCCTGTCGCAAAATTTTTCGGATGATATCGAGTCCATCCCAACCGCCGTCCAACGCCAACCGTGGCTCGCGTTTAAATTCGGTCGCCAGCGCATCGCAGTGCGCGCTCGGCTCGTAGGGCGGGTTGCTCAGGATGACATCGTAGTTGACCGTCGGCACCTCGGCGAAGACGTCGCTCCGGTGCAACGTGATGCGCCGCGTGAGCTTGAAGGCCCGCACATTGATCTTGGCCACCTCGAGCGCCGCCTCTGAAAGATCCACCGCAGCCACCTTTGCCTTCGGAAAATGCTGCGCCAGCAAAATGGCTAGGCACGCCGAGCCGGTGCACACGTCCACGACGTGCGTCACCTTCGCCGGATCGGGCAGCCAGCCGTCGAGCTGCTCCGGAATGATCTCCAAAAAATAGCTGCGTGGAATTAGCACGCGCTCATCCACGTAAAATCGCTGGTCACCCAGCCAAGCCTCGCGCGTCAAATAAGCTGCCGGGATGCGGTCCACGACCCGCCGCCGAAAAACCTCCGTGAGCGCCGCCCGTTGGGTGGGCGTGACGGTCTGCTTCAGGACCGCTGCGGTGCTGTCGAGCGGCAATTCTAGGGTGCGCAGGATAAGATACAGCGCTTCGTCGTGCGCGGTGGTCGCGATCTGCCCGAGCGCCAGCTCATGCTCCGCATAGAGTCGCACCGCCCGTCGCAGCCAGGCGCCCGGGGTGCGCTGCCGGCCGTCTTCGCCCAAGGTTGCTGGTGCCGACCGGGCCATGCGTCAGCCGGCCAGCAAACGGAAAATCACCATGAACGGGAAACCCACGATCCCCATCGCGGCACCCAGCACCATGCGAAAGGCCGGGATATTGATGGCGATGATGATGATCAAAAAGCTCCAGCGGGAGAGATTGTAGAAAGTCTCCTCAGTCATGCCAACGATATGCCGCATCACCCGGCCGCCGTCGAGCGGGGGCAGCGGAATCATGTTAAAAACCGCCAGCAGCACATTGATACTGATGATCTGCACCGAAAGTTCGACCGTGCGCGGATCGAGCCGGAAGAGCAGGCCGCCGACCACCGCCGCCACGAGGGCGAGCCCGAGATTGGAGGCCGGACCCGCCAACGTGGTAATCACCTCGTCGCGGGTGCGTCGGCGGAAATTGGACGTGTTGATCATCACCGGCTTGCCCCAGCCGAAGAGCAAGCCGCCGGAAAAGACAAAAATGGCGAGTAGCGGAAAGATTACCGAGCCCAGCAGATCCATGTGCACGATGGGATTGAGGGTCACACGGCCGTCGCGCTCCGGCGTGTCGTCGCCGAGCTTGTGCGCGGTGAACGCGTGTGCCCATTCGTGGACGCACAGACTCGAAATCAGCACGATGTATAAAATCATGCCGCGACGAAGGCTCTCGGGATCAAGGGCGAAATCCATAGCGCGTCACTTGTTATTGGCGGTATCTAGTTCCGCAATCAGCTTTTCCTTCTGCCCCTGCAGGGCCGCCTCGGTCACCAGCGTGAGGGCCAGCCTGGCATGGTCGGGCTTGCCTTGCTTGATGAAGATATTGGCGGCGTGCAGGCGCATCGTCTCGCGCTCGACCGGGTTTTCCGCTTTTTCCTCCAACACCGCCCAGGCCTTGAGCGCTGCCGCCCAATCCGGCTCCGCCAGATCATAGTAGGCCTCCGCATGCCGGTAAGTGAACTCGATGCGGGCCGGCGCCAGTTCCGCTGCCCGGGCAAAGGCCGCGAGCATGTCGCGGTCGAGCGCTTCACGCGTCCATTCGCCTGATTTCAAAAAATCGTCGCGCGCCTCGGCGAGCAACGCGCCCACCTGATAGTGATAAAGCGGCTCCTCGGGCGCGAGCGTCACCGCTGCCAGAAAAAACGGGAGTGCCTCCAGCGGTTTGCCCCCTTCGGCGAGGTGGTTGCCGATCTGGTTTTTCACCATTGGGTCGTTGGGGTTGAGCTCGGCCGCCTTCAGCATGATGCCAAGGGCCTGACCCTCCATGCCCACGCGGCCCAATAACCGCCCATAAGCGGCAAAACCCGTCGCTTGGGTCGGGTTAGTGCGCAGGAACGCTTCGTAATCCAAGGCGAGCGTCTGCACCTGCGTTTGAAAAGTGCTGACATCCAATTTATCGCCCTGACGTTCGGCATCAGCAAACAATTCATACTGGCGCTCCAACAACAGTCGCAGCGAGCGCTCAACCAAGGTTTCACTTTCAGGCGCCGCCACAATCAGCGGGACCAAAACGGCCAATAAAAGACAGGTGATGATTCTCATACGGAGTGCGGTTGCGACACCATCAGCCGGCCAAGGTGCCGGCGTAAACATTCATCCGGTCACCGCGCAAAAATCCCACCAAAGTCTGCCCGCTCGCTTGGGCAAACTCCACCGCCGCACTGGTCGGTGCGGAAATGGCCGCGACCACCGGGATGCCACCGGCAAGGGCTTTCTGCATAAGCTCAAAGGAGACCCGGCCGCTCACCAGCAAAACCCTGTTCGCCAGCGGCAACTCCTCGGCCAAGAACGCCTGACCGACCACCTTATCAAGGGCATTATGCCGACCCACATCCTCCCGCACCACCAGCAGGTGGCCGGTCGCATCAAACAGTGCACTGGCGTGCAGGCCGCCGGTCTGGGCAAAGGCCGCCTGCGCCGCACGCAACTTACCCGGCAAGCCCGTGAGCAGGCTCCGCGCGACCGCCAGCGGCGCCGTGATGGGCGGCAACTGCGCCCGCACCGCCTCAATGCTCGCCTTGCTACAGATGCCGCAACTCTACGACGTGAACACATGTCGCGTGAGCTTGGTCAGATCCACGGCCGCAGCCGGTGCCAGCAGCACATCGAGGATGTTCTCCTCCGGTCCACCTCCATCCGTCCGACAGTAAACCATATCGAGCACGTCATCCCGCCGGCGCAAAATCCCTTCCGTCACCAAAAAACCTGCCGCCAATTCGCGATCATGCCCGGGCGTTCGCATGACCACCGCCACGCTCTGGCCACCTACGCGGATTTCCAAGGGCTCTTCCGCAGCCAGCAGATCCTCCCGCACTTCCGCCGGACCCGGGCCATCGTGGCGGGCAATCGTGACCGGTCGGGTGGCTTGGGCGAGCGACATACTGGCAGCAAAGCGAATCTCGCTGGCGCATTCACGTTTAATGTTAACCTATCGGCATGGCGTCCCCGCACCCTTCCACCCCACCACCCCGGTCGTGGTGCGTCCCCCAACCCGGCCAATCGCTTCAAGCGGCTACATCTGCAGACCGACCCCGACTGCCCACCCGAGGAGCGTCCGCATCCGCGCACTGAATTTTTCTTCGTCACCAGCGAATCCCTCCTCACCACCAACGACGGTCCTAACATCCCCTTCACCATCGGGCTCAATCCCTACCGGGGCAAAGTTCGCCGGCTGCGTCGTGCTGCGGCTGCCCTACGCCGTGAAGATCATCATCGGTCAGTGGCTCGACGACCAGGCGCCGGGCAAAAGGCCCATGTCCTCGATCGTATCAAGGCGCTCCGCGGCGGCGAACTCAACGTCAACGAATGGGGCAAGCGTCTGCACGGCGAAGGCCTCTTCGCCGACCAGATCCGCGACGTCTTCCAGATCACCACCCGCCGGCTCAGGCTCAATCAAGCGCGCGGCGTCCTCTCCACCGCCCACTTCCGCCGTCCCGGCGACGCACAGTTGACGCTGTTTTGAGCCGGGCCTAGCGAATACGCCTTCATGTGCAGCCGGCTGTTTTTACTTCAACGGGATTATCGCGCCGTGCTTGCACGGCTGGGGGTGGCCGCGGCGGCTGACTTCATCACGCGTTACAACATCGCTCCAAGCTCATTGCTCCCGGTCGTGCGCACTCAACCTGCCTCGCGTCAGCGCGCGGCGGTCTCCTTGCGCTGGGGCCTGGTGCCCGCTTGGGCGAAAGCCGCGGACCAAGGCGCCAAACTCATCAACGCCCGGGCCGAGACCCTCGCCGAGAAACCCTCGTTTCGCGCCGCCTACCGCTCGCGGCACTGCGTGATTCCCGCGAGCGGATTCTACGAGTGGCAGGTTACCGGCCGCACCCGCCAACCGTGGCTCTTCCAGCGCACCGATGAACGGCCGTTCTGTTTCGCTGGCCTTTGGGAAACTTGGCGCGCACCCGCTGGCCCCGCCCTCGAAACCTGCACGCTCGTCACGACCGAGCCCAATAACGTCATGCGTCCCATCCACCATCGCATGCCCGTCATGCTCGATCTCGCGCAAAGCGAGGCCTGGCTCGACGTCACCCGCACCACGCCCGCGACCCTCGCGGCGCTCCTGCGTCCGCTTGCCGACCCACTCCTCACCGCCAAGGCCCTCGGCCCGCATGTGAACAATGTCCGACACGACGACCCCGCGTGCCTGACAGCGGCCACCGCCTCAACCGTGGCAGAGTTGGACTTTGGCGACTGAGCCCGGGTGAACCCTTGCGGTTGGACGTTGTCAGCCGGCGTTTCGTCTGCCGGACTACCCAGCGTCCCCGTGAACCTGATCGACCGTTACATTTTTAAAAGCGTGCTGGGCGCCTGCCTTGCCGCGGTGGGCTTGTTTGCGTTCGTGCTCATGCTGGGTAACGCCCTGCGCGATCTGCTCGGCTACTTGCTCGCCGGCCAGATTTCCCTCGGCACCTTTGCCTGGCTGATCGCACTGCTCGCCCCCTTTGTCATCTCTTATGCGTTACCGATGGGCATGCTGACCGGCGTGCTGCTCACCCTCGGCCAGCTTTCGGCCGACAGCGAAATCACCGCCATGCGCACCGCCGGCCTTAGCCTCAGCCGCATCGCGCGACCGGTGGTATTGCTCGGGATCCTCGGTGCCGGCCTCGGTCTCTACGTCAATCTTGAAGCCATGCCTAGGGCCCGCACCCAGTATCAGCGCGAGTTGGCTGCCGCCGTGCAGGCCAACCCGCTCAGTTTCATTATCCCGCGCACCTTCATTCGCGATTTTCCCGGCTTCGTGGTCTATGTGAGCGAAAAGGAAGGCGCCACGTTGCGCGATTTCTGGCTTTGGGAACTCGATGACCAGCGCCGCGTGCTACGACTGGTGCGCGCCGCCGAGGGTCGGCTCGATTACGACGAGAACAATAATTTACTCCGCTTGACCCTCATCGAGGCCCAGATCGAGCTGCGCGCTGAGAAACATCCTGAGGATTTTACCGAGCCATCGTTGGTCGGCACCTTTGGGCGCTCCGAGTCGGTGCCGCTCCGGCTCGATAACCTATTCGGCCGCTCCGGCGGCGTGCGGCAAAAACTCAAGTGGCTGACCTTTAGCGAACTCACGGCTGAGGCCGAGCGGGTCGCCGCGGAACCGGCACCGGCGGACGACGCCGATCGCCCGGCCCGGGAACTGATGAAGGTGCGCCTGACCCTGCAGGATAAATTTACCACGGCCGCCGCGGTGTTCACTTTCGCACTGCTTGGCGTGCCACTCGGAGTGCGGGTCTCTCGACGCGAGACCTCGGCAAACCTTGGTATCGCGGTGGCACTGGCGTTGGGCTATTACTTTCTCACCGTGGCGGTCAACTGGCTTGATCGCCAGCCGGCTTGGCGTCCCGACCTGCTGCTGTGGTTGCCCAATCTTGTGCTGGTGCTTTTCGCCGTATGGCTGTTCAGCCGGTTGGAGCGGCGCTAACCACCAGGCTCATGGGGTCGCGCCACCTCGCGGGGCATGCCACCACCAGCAAGAACCACCAGTAATAGGGCCGTAGGCCCGGCGCTAAGCCTGATCCGACCGGCCATGCCCGGACCGCAATCTATCCAAGCGCGCCGCCCGTGCTTTTTTGGCGTGCGCCGCGCGCCGCTTCGTGTGAAACCCACCCCGCATGTCCGCCAAGTCATTTATTTTCATCTGTGGTCCTGATGACTTTCTCGTGGACCGGTTGGGCAAGGCTAGGTTCTCCACCTTGGCTGCGGAAGTCACCGATGAATTTTCCCGCGAGGTGCTGAGTGGTTTCGCCAACAACGTCGGCGAGGTCGAGACCGCACTCAACCGCTTCCGTGAAAGTGTGCAGACGGTCGCCCTGTTTGGTGGCCGCCGGGTCGTGTGGCTGAAGGATGTGAATTTTCTCGCCGACAGCGTGACCGGCCGCGCCGAGAGCACGCTCAAGCTCGTCGAAGAACTGCAGGAGTTGCTTGGACGCATCAACCCCGACGAAACCGCCGTGCTCATCACGGCTGCACCGGTGGACCGGCGGCGGGCTTTCCCCAAATGGTGCGAAAAAAACGCCGATTTCACCCTGGTCGGCGGTGATGACGACGGCGGCGCGCTGGAAGGGGTTGTGCTGGCCGAGGCCAAAGCCGTCGGGGTGACCATCACCCCTGACGCCACACGGCTGCTGCTCGCCAAGGTCGGGCCCAACACCCGCTTACTCGTTGAGGAGGTCCGCAAACTCGCGGCCTACGCCGATGATGGCGGCAAAATTGAGGACGCCCACGTCGCCGAGCTCACCCCCAACGTGGCCGAGGGCGATTTCTTTGAATCCGCCGAGGCGTTTTTCAACGGCGACCTCAAGTGGACGCTGGACGCGCTCCGGCGGCACTTCTTCACCGGTGGGGATGCGCGGCCGATCATCAGTGCGTTGCAGAACCGCAACCGCATCCTCATCCAAGTCCGCGCCCTCGTAGATGCCGGCGAGGCCCGCCTCGGCCCGCGTGGGCTTGATGGATTGCAGGGCGCGGCCGGCACCTATGCGGCGCACTTCACCGGTGCGGGGGAGAAAAGCTCGTTCAATGTTTTCACCCAAAATGCCTGGTATGTCGGCAAGCTCGCTGGCAGTGGCAAACTGCCGTCCTTGCGCCGCCTGATCGACAATCAGCAGGAGTTCATCGCCGCCTTTGAGGGCATCGTGCAACGCCCTCACGAGCAGGAGGAAGTCCTGCGCGACATGACCGTGCGCTGCCTGACCCTATAAAACCCACCCAACCCCATTTGTAACCTCATAGGTGACAAACTTCCGTGGAGGGTCCAAGCGGACCGCCGTCGGATGACAATGCCCCGGCTTGCCCGGCAACGCATGACGCCTCATCAATCGGATCATGCCCATCCTCCCCGCACAATTCGTCGGCGTCACCGCCGTCGCCAAAGCCAATGTTTATTTCGATGGCAAGGTTGTCAGTCACACGATCCTCCTGCCGGACGGCGCCAAGAAAACCCTCGGACTCATCTATCCCGGCAGCTACCATTTCGGTACCGAGGCCCCCGAGCGTATGGAAATCATCGCCGGCGCCTGCCGCGTGACCCTCGACGGCACCAGCACCGCGCGGGAATACACGGCCGGTTCGTATTTCGATGTCGAAGGCAACCACGGCCTCACCGTCGAGGTGTCATCCGGCATCTGCGAATATATCTGCTCGTTTTTGCAAGCAGTAACGAGGTCGGGTTAGGCGGCCCGTCCGACGCTAACTGAGCTCTTCATCGTCTCCACCCGCCGCATCCACCGTCTTTGCCATTGGCAACCGTCCGGACGCCTGCTTACTGGACAGTTTCCGCCGTGAACGAAACTCCCGCTTCCATTCCCAACGTCCTCGCCGAGCGCTACGCCTCGGCGGCCATCAAGGACATCTGGTCGCAGCACGGCCGCGTCGCCCTCGAGCGCGATTTCTGGATCGCCGTCATGAAGGCCCAGCGCGATCTCGGTGTGCCCATCCCCCTCGAGGCCATCAAGGACTACGAAAAGGTGAAGAACCAGATCGACCTCGCGGCCATCGCTAAGCGTGAGCGCATCACGCTCCACGATGTGAAGGCCCGCATCGAGGAATTCTCCGATCTCGCCAAGCGCCAGTTTATCCATCTCGGGCTCACCAGCCGCGACCTCACGGAAAACGTCGAACAGTTGCAGGTCTTCCGTTCGCTCAAGGTCGTACACTTCAAAACTGCAGCCGCCTTGCTCGCGCTTGCGAAGCAGGCCGAGGCGCACCGCGATCTGATGATCACCGGCCGCACGCACAACGTGCCCGCCCAGCCCACCACGCTCGGCAAACGCCTCGCGATGTTCGGCGAGGAGCTCCAGTCGGCCTTCACTCGCCTCGGCGAGCTCATCGCGCGTTACCCTGTCCGCGGTCTTAAGGGCGCCGTCGGCACCCAGCTCGACCAGCTCACCTTGCTCGGTGGGGACACCAACAAGGTGGACCAGCTCGAAGCCCGCATCATCAAGCACCTCGGTTTTCACGCCAAACTCGGTGCCGTGGGCCAGGTTTATCCGCGCAGCCTCGATTTCGAGGTCGTCACCGCGCTGCAGCAAATCGCCGCCGCCGCCGCCAGTTTCGCGACCACGCTCCGTCTCATGGCAGGTTACGGTCTGCTCACCGAGGGCTTTCAAGACGGGCAGGTCGGCTCCTCGGCCATGCCGCACAAGGTCAACGCCCGCAACTGCGAGCGCATCTGCGGCTTTGCCACCATCATCAGCGGCTATGTGACCATGACCGGCGCGCTCGCCGGCCATCAGTGGAACGAAGGCGACGTTTCCTGCTCCGTCGTCCGCCGGGTCGCGTTGCCGGATGCGTTCTTCGCGCTTGACGGTCTGCTGGAGACTTTCCTAACCGTGCTCCGGCAGATGGAGGTCTTCCCCGCCACCATCGCCGCCGAGAACGAGCGCAACCTGCCTTTCCTCGCCACGACCACCATCCTCATGGAAGCGGTCAAACGCGGCGCCGGTCGCGAAACTGCGCACGAGGCCATTAAGGAACACGCCCTCGCCGCCGCCAAGGCCCTGCGCACCGGCAGCGATGCCGACTTGCTCGGCCGGCTCGCCGGCGACAAGCGCATCGGCGTCGGCAAAAAAATCCTCACCACCATCCTTGCCGAAAGTCACCGTTTCGTCGGCGCCGCGCCCCATCAGGTGGACGCCTTTGTGGGCGAGATCAAACCCCTCGCCAAGCGGCACAAAGGCGCCGCGGACTACAAACCCGGCCGGCTACTGTAAGCTAGCTAAAGTTGTGACCGAGGTAGGCCGGCACCCCCGTGCGGTCAGGCCGGCGACGACGGCCCGCCAGCCACCCTCATTCCACGGTCTGACTGAGCGCGAGCCGCTGAAAGCTGCCGGCTTGTTAAAATAGGGTTTGCGTCCCGCTAGCGCGACCCGCTTTCCTGTCCCCTCACGTTCTCTTAAACCTTTATAAATACTGTCATGGCTGAACTCGCAGGAAATGTTTTGGTGGGCCAATCCGGCGGCCCCACCTCCGTAATCAACGCCAGCGTCGCGGGTATTATCGCGGAAGCACTTAACCATGAATGTATTGAGGAAATCTACGGCACCCTGAACGGCGTGCTCGGCATCCTCAACGAAGACCTCGTGGACCTAGCTTCCGAGTCCCAACAACAGATTCGAGCCCTCAAGCACACTCCCGGTGCCGCCCTTGGCACCTGCCGCTATAAACTCAAGAAGCCGGCCGATTTCGAGCGCGTCCTCGAGGTATTCAAGACCCACAATATCCGCTACTTCTTCTATATCGGCGGCAATGATTCCCAGGACACCGCCGACAAAATCTCGAAGCTAGCCCAAGAACAGGGCTATGAGCTCCGCGTCATCGGCGTGCCTAAGACCATTGATAACGATCTCGCCATCACCGACCACTGCCCCGGCTACGGCAGCGTGATCAAGTATCTCGCCACCACCGTGCGCGAAGTCGCTTGCGACAGCGAGGCCATGGGCCAAGGCGATCTCGTTTCCATTATCGAGGTCATGGGCCGTAGCGCCGGCTGGATTGCCGCCGGTGCCGCCCTCGCCAAGCGGCGCGATCATCCGCACGATCCCCCGCATATCATTCTCCTCCCCGAAGTGTCCTTCGATCAGGCTAAGGTGCTCGAAGAGATCCGCCGCGTGCTCAAACGGGAAAAATACTGCTCGATCGTGGTCGCTGAGGGCCTCGTCGACGCCGACGGCAACTATGTCGCCGCCGACGGGAAGACCGATGCCTTTGGTCATGCCCAGCTCGGTGGCGCAGGCGACGCCTTGTCCGAAATCATTGAGGCCAACCTGCCCGGCGTGAAAGTGCGCGTCGCGAAACCGGGCCTCATGCAGCGCGCCGCTGCGCACGCCGCCTCGAAGACGGACGTCGACGAGGCCTACCTCGCCGGCCAAGCCGCCGTGCAAGCCGCCGTCAACGGCGAGACTGCCAAGATGGTCACCCTCCTCCGCGGCGATCAGGACCACTACACGGTCGAGACCGGTCTAGCGCCGCTCAGCGACGTCGCCAACGGCGTGAAGAAACTGCCACGCGAGTGGATCAATGAAGACAACGTCTCAATGAACTTCCAGTTCCTCCGTTACGCGCAGCCGCTGATCCAAGGTGAAGTCACCCTCCCGCACGACAATGGCCTGCCGGTTTACGCTCGGCTCGACAAAATCCGCGTGGAGAAAATCCTCCCCGCCTACGGCCTCGGCGAGTAGACCGCGCGCCGCAGACTTCAAAAGACCGGTCGGAATATCGACCGGCCTTTTTCTTGCCGCGATAAAATACCCGCGATCTTTGATGTTGCTGCCCTGCTGCGTGACCCCGGTCGTATCCATTTCGGCGGCGAATTTTGTGATAAACACCCCGCACGTCGCGCGCATCACCGCGAGGTGCTCC
>JBDNGL010000311.1:0-5139 GCA_041689285.1 Opitutaceae bacterium | reverse complement strand
TCGCTTTCGATGTCGTCCACCAGCCGCCGGCCCAATCGTGCCGCCTCCGCGCGCACGCGGGCGGCGATGGGCGCGACCGGATTATCCTCCGCCTCGAAGTGCGGCGCCAGCAGGTGCTCGATTTCTAGGGCCGTCGCAAAAGCGGGGCGAATGTCGTGACCGGCGTTTTTCAGCAGGACGACAAAGCGGCGGGCGATGCGCCCGGCATGCGGCAGGTTCAGAGGCAGTTGGAAGTGCGGGATCGGCGCAAACATGCCGGCGGGTCAATTTTTTGCGTCGAAAACGCGCTGGTCGAACTCACCCTCGCCTCGGGCCACGATGACGGACACCACGGCGTCGCCCGTGACGTTGACCGCCGTGCGTGCCATATCGAGCAAGCGGTCCACCCCGTAAATGACGCCGATCGCGGCGACTGGCAGGCCCACCTGTTGGAAAACCATCGCGAGCATGACGAGGCCTACGCCAGGGACGCCGGCCGTGCCGATCGACGCGAGTGTCGCTGTGACCACCACCATCAGGTAGCCTTGCAGACCGATGTCCACGCCGAGCGCCTGCGCGATAAAGACGGTGGCCACGCCCTGCATGATAGCGGTGCCGTCCATGTTGATGGTGGCCCCGAGCGGGATGGTGAAGGAGGCGATGGCAGGTTTTACGCCCAGCCGGTGTTCGGTGTTTTCGAGATTGATCGGGATCGTGGCGTTGCTGCTCGCGGTGGAGAAGGCAAAGAGCTGCACCTTGCGGAGATTACGGAAAAGCTGTGTCACGCTCAGCCCGGTGAAGACCTTGAAGATCACCCCGTAGGTGACGAAGGCGTGCAGTGCCAAGGCGGCGAGCACGAGGAAGAAATACTGACCGAGCGCGAGGATGGCGGTGAAGCCTTCCTGAGCGAAGGTGCGCGCCACTAGGGCGAAAACACCGAAGGGCGCGGCGAGCAGAAGCAGCATCACCAGTTTCATCACGATGGCGTTGAGATCGCCCGCGAGGGCGAGCACGCGGCGTCCCGGCTCGCCGGACAGCGTGGCGGCTAGGCCGAACAGAATGGCAAAGACGATTACCTGTAGCATGTTGCCCTCGGCCATCGCGGCGAAGGGGTTGCTCGGGAATATATTCAGGATCACCTGCGTGAGCGGCGGGCTCGCCTGCACGCCAAAGTCGCTCGGGTAGTCCAGCTCGAGTCCGGCTCCCGGCTGAAAGATAATCGCCAGCACGATGGCGATGGTGATCGCGATGGCCGTGGTCGAGAGGTAGAAAGCGAGGGTCTTGACACCAATCCGGCCCAGCCGGCGCACATCGTCCAGCGCTGAGGTTCCGCAAATCAGGGAAAGCAGCACCAGCGGCACCACCAGCAATTGCAGCGAGCGCACAAAGATGGAGCCCAGCAGTGGAAAGATGTCATTAACCAGCAGGGCGAGCCCCGGCTTGTCGGGGCCCACGAGATTGATGACGATGCCGGTGGCGGCACCCAGCATCATGCCGATGAGGATGTTGCGGGTGAGATTTTTCGAATTCATAGGCGGTTGACGGGGCCGGCGGGCGGAGGCACTTCGAGCATCAAACGCGGGGCGGGGGAGTCAATCTTGCTAGGTTCCAATTTGCCAAGCCTGCCGCGAACCGGATGCTCGGGGCATGACCAAGCCTGTTCCCTTTAGCGCCGTGTTGCTCGCCGCCGGATACTCCACACGGATGGGGACGGATAAGGCTTTGCTTCCGGTGGCGGGCCGACCGCTATGGGAACGACAGGTGGACGTGCTGCGTGCGGCCGGGGCGCGGGAGATTTTCATCTCCGCTAGGCTGGAACAAGCGTGGGTGCCCGCAGGGGTGCGGGTCGTGCGCGACGCCGTGCCGGGAGCGGGCCCGCTTGCCGGGATCGCCGCAGCGCTGGCGGCCTGCGGTGAGTCGCATCTCGCGGTGCTGGCGGTGGATCTGCCGCGCATGAAGCCGGCGTGGTTCGCACCGTTGGCGGCACAGTGCGCACCGGGCACCGGAGCCGTGGGGCGGCACGAGGGTTTTTATGAACCGTTGGCGGCGATCTATCCGCGCGAACTGTTGCCGCTGGCGGAGGCCGCGCTGGCGCAGGGAAACTACTCGCTGCAACACCTGATCACCGCTGCCGCCGACCAATTCAATATCCAAGAAATCACTGTCGCGGAAACGGCTTGGTTCGAGAACTGGAACGAACCGTCCGTGCCTTGAGCGGTATCGCTGGACAAGTGGGCCGACAGGCTGCTCGCCTCCGGCTGAGCTTCCGCCGGCTCCAGCAGGCCAACAATCAATAAGCAACGGCCCGCCCCTCGTTTGGCCCCGTTTACGTCAGGTGCATAGCCCGATTGTTACAAGGGGCACCAGCTACGCTGTGATCGGCCTTATTCCAACTGCAGGGGCCGCCGCAGTTTGGTGCGCATCGTAGGTGCATATCTCAGCGACACCGTGATGCAGCGCCGTCACGAGATGGAGGCAGTCGGCCGTCCGCAGAAACACCGTGTCTGGTAACGTGGTGTAGGTCTTAGCCGCCGCGTCAATGATCGTAACGTCGAGGGGCAACCACGTCCAAAAGCCGCCAATGTCGTCGTTGGTGAACTGACGAACCGCCGTCATAAATTTGTCGCGGGTCCACTGCTTCTCGCGCAATTGCCGGTGGAAGACGCTCAACACCTCAATGCGCACTAACTCCGAAACCAATACCTGATCTTCGGTTTCAAGCCGTGCCCGCACCACCGCCGATTCCTTCTCCGTAACATAAAGCTTGGCCACTGCTGACGTGTCGCAAAAGATCATGGTCAGCGGTCACCACGAATTTCATTCAACGCAGCCTGAACATCGTCACCAGCCGGTTCAGCCATCATCGCCTCATATTCAGGCAGGATCGTCCGCTTACGCGACACCGGCCGCAGCAGCGAACGGTTAGCAATCACCGCGACTTCCTGCCCGCGGTCAGTGATCGGGATTGGGCGTTTCGACGCGCCGGCACGGCGCACTAATGCGCCCGTATCATCGTGAAGTTGCTTGATTGTGAGAACCGTGCTCGCAGGCATAAATGTTAGAGAGTAACATTCATTTAGTTTGTCAAGAGTCACAGAGTCACTTGACGGGTTTAGGCAGCCAAATTCGCAGTTCACACTCATGGGCGGCAGTGGCACTGAACTGCATACCCCATTAAAAAAGCATCTGCCTAGAATGGCGCTTAGTTAGCGCAGGACTCCTGCATAAGTCGTTCATAAAATAAAATCCTTTCCGAAGAAAAAAGATCTTAACTACGCGCCGTTCCGGCCCGACCCCATTGTTGGCCCGGGTGCGGAGCAACGCCCGGGCTCCCCCGCAGAGTCCGAGGCTCTTAGCGGGCCGCCGGCGTCTGCTTCAGGAGCAGGATGATGGCAGTCAGACTGGCACCGAGCATCAGTGAAATCAGCGAAGCCGCAAAGAGCTTGTCACCCTGACCGCCGGCCACCGCGATCCACCCCATGGTCGCCCGCCAAATGAAGATGAGGGCGAGGAATCCGCCGATACCGATCCCGATCATGCGGGCGGGCTTCCACCCCTTGTTCGCGATCATACCCACGATGATCTGGAGAACCCCAAAGGTGCCACCTGACATCAACGCGGTCTTGGCCTTCTCGGGATTGGAAAGATAGCCCGCCAGACCCGCGAGGATCAAGAATAGGCCGTAAGAGATCAGGATGGTGCCGCTTTTCATGGATTGAAGGAGTTTAAGGTGAAAAGAATTATGTGTTTCATATGCCGTATATTTTGCGTTGTGCAACCGGTCTCATCGAAAATCGGTCTTAGCAACATCCTGAGCCTAAGAGGGCGTCTAAAAGAGTCAGCGGGCGAGTCTGCGGTGCCTGCTACGAATCATGGCGGGATAGAGGAAGGACTCGACATTAGGCTCATAGTCCTTGGAGCGTCTGCTAGCCCGGATATTTCAGATTCCGGGGTCAGTATCGCGGTGAAATATCCGGGCTAGATGAAACGGATTGCGGCCTCACTCTCGAGCATGAGCGTGGCACAGGTGCGGCAGAACAGATGGCAGGAGTCGGGCTTGCCGATCTCGGTGAAAACCTGTGCGGGCAAGAGCCCGTTTGGCTTTGGCGTTCTGCCAGAACCGGGCCTAACCCAACGCGTTGTCAAGAGTCAGACCGAATCACGGCTGTCCAGTTAAGGGCTGAATTGAGTTTTGCATAGTGCCTAAATTCATTGAGTGCTGGACCGCGGCTATCTGGATTTTTCCCGGCTGCATCGGTTTCACCGCGTCGGCGCTTTCTTCGTGACGCGCCTCAAATCGAACACCCGTTTCTACGTGGTGCAAAGCCGCCCCGTCGACGAGTCTTCCGGGTTGCGCTGCGATCAGATTATCAAACTCAACTCCCTCGTTGGTCAGCGGGACTATCCCGACAAGCTCCGCCGGATTCGTTACGTGGACCCGGAGACCGGCAACACGCTGGTCTTCGTCACCAATCAATTCGACTTGGACGCTTTGCTCATCGCGCAGATTTATCGCCGTCGCTGGGCCATCGAACTGTTTTTTCGCTGGATCAAACAGCACCTGCGCCTGCGGGGTTTCCACATCACGTCCTTCACCGGTGTCCGCGTGCAAATCTGGTCGGCCATCGGCGCCTACCTGCTCGTGGCCATCGCCAAGCGCCGGTTGCACCTGCCGCACTCGCCCTGAGATATTTTGCAAATCGCGAGCATTGCTTCCATGGAGCAAATTGCTCTTCCCGAGCTGCTTGCAGCTTCTGATACAAGGACTGACCATGTTGATATTCCTAAACAATTGGAGATCAATTACTCATAACTGGACAGCTGTGGCGCGAGGCGAAGGGCGGGAACCTTGGAACGTTCCCTGAAAATCCGGATCCCTTCGAACTGTTTCCCGCTGACAACGCCGAAACGGCTGATGCGGAAGGCGGACGGGACCTCGGCGAGGAACGGTAACGTTTCGCTCAACCTTCCGGTTGCACCTTTTAGTAAATGTAGTCAGGTATCGGAATGTTCAAAAAGTTCACCCTTACCGACAAACTGCTTTTTGTCGCGGCGTTTCTAACGATCCTGGTATCGAAGTTAATCTACATGTTCGGCGACAAAAGTGACGCGATTTTCGTCGGTATATGGGCTCCGTCCATCCTCGCGTTCGGTATCTAT
>JBDNGL010000310.1:0-4163 GCA_041689285.1 Opitutaceae bacterium | reverse complement strand
GACGACTCCCTGACCCCTTCAAACACCTTGAAAACATAACCTTAGAGCGGACGCTCGCGCTGCAAACTAACTCGCATCCCGTTCGGCAATCCTCGACCGGCCGGAATCAAACCGGGAAAACGATTTTAGGACCTCCCTTAGGTACTATTATGGGATGCTCCTAGCGCAGCGCAATACAAATAGACCCTGTCCATTCAGGCTAAGAGCCTAGCCGGAAACCTCTGCCCCCATGAGCGGACTTTGGAATTTGGAGGGCTCGGAGGGACGCGAGCCCTCCATCAGCAAGGTTTTCGGATAGGTGCTAAGCTAATAGTCCTCTCAGGTATTCGCCGTAAGCGGACTTGCCGAGTTTCTTAATGCTGGCTTCCAGACCTGCGCGGTCGATCCAGCCGCCCTCGTAGGCGATCTCCTCTAGACAAGCGATCTTCAGACCAGTGCGGTTTTCGAGGACGTGGACAAAGGTGGCGGCCTCGACGAGGGAGTCGTGCGTGCCGGTGTCGAGCCAAGCGGTGCCGCGTCCGAAAAGTTCGACGTGTAGCTTATTGCGTTCAAGGTAGAGGCGATTGAGATCGGTGATCTCGAGTTCGCCGCGCTTGGAGGGCTTGAGGCTGCGGGCGAGGGCGACGACGTCTTGGTCGTAGTAGTAGAGCCCCGGGACGGCGTAGTTGGACTTGGGCTGGGCGGGTTTTTCTTCGAGCGAGAGCACGCGTCCGTCCGGGGCGAATTCTACGACGCCGTAGGCGGTGGGGTTGGCGACGTGGTAGCCGAAGATCGTGGCGCCGGTGGTGCGGGCGTTGGCCTCCTTGAGCGAAGAGAGGAATTCGGAGCCGTAGAAGAGGTTGTCGCCGAGCACGAGGGCGGACGGCTCCGTGCCGGTCAGGAAGCCGGTGTCACCGGCGATGGTGAAGGCTTGGGCGAGGCCGTCGGGGCTGGGTTGCTCGGCGTAGCTGAACTTCACGCCAAGGTTGGCACCGTCGCCGAGGAGCTTGCGGAAGAGCGGCAGGTCCGTGGGAGTGGAGATGATCAAGATCTCGCGGATGCCGGAGAGCATCAGCACCGAGAGCGGATAATAGATCATCGGCTTGTCGTAGACCGGCATGAGCTGCTTCGAGACCGCGATGGTCAGTGGGTAGAGTCTGGTGCCGGAGCCCCCGGCCAAGACAATGCCCTTGCGGGCATTGCCGGTTGAAGTGGGAAATTCAAGTTTGGAGACTGACATTAGCGGTTGAGGGATGTGATTAGGCCGGGAATCATGCGGATAGTTCGCGGAGTTCAGCGACGGGCACCGAACCTCGCTCTTGGGTGATGTAGCCAAGGGCGACGGCACGCAAGGTTTGGGAGTGGGTCTCGCCGGAGGAGCCCTTGGCGTGCCTCAGGAACTGCTTAAATTCTCTTTTTCTGCTGCGCTCTGCGCCTTGGGCGAAACTGTTGCTGGAGCGCGTGATTTGGTCTTTGCATCCCCAACCACACCGCTCGGCCAGCAAGCGGTTAAGCTCTATGTTCAAGGCGTGCGAACGCCGCCATGCCTCCAGCTTCTCGAAGGCTTCTTCGCCAGATTTCATGACTTCAACTTAAACTTTGCGCTTAAACAGGCGTTTGGGCACCCGCGCCCAAGCGCTCGAGCTGGTAGGAACCATCGAGGATGCCTTGCCACCACGCCTCGTTATCGAGATACCATTGGACGGTTTGGCGGAAGCCGGAAGTGTGGTCCTGCTTCGGTGCCCAGCCGAGCTCGCATTTTATCTTGGTGGCGTCGATGGCGTAGCGCAGGTCGTGGCCGGGGCGGTCGTTGACGAAGGCGATCTGGTCCGCGTATTTTTTGCCGTCGGCGCGGGGGCGGAACTCGTCGAGTAGGCCGCAGAGCAGGCGCACGAGGTCGATGTTCTGACGCTCGTTGTTGCCGCCGATGTTGTAGGTCTGGCCGGTCCGGCCCTTCGCGATGACGGTATGCAAGGCCTCGGCGTGGTCGCCGACGTAGAGCCAGTCGCGGATATTCTCGCCCTTGCCATAGACGGGGATCGGGTCGCCGCGCAGGGCCTTGAGGATAACGACTGGGATCAGCTTCTCGGGGAACTGGTAGGGGCCGTAGTTGTTCGAGCAGTTGGTCACTAGCACGGGCAGCTTGAAGGTGTCGGCCCAGGCGCGCGCGAGGTGATCGGACGAGGCCTTGCTGGCGGAGTAGGGGGAGTGCGGGTCGTAGGGCGTTTCCTCGGTGAAGAGACCGGTAGTGCCGAGGGAGCCGTAAACCTCGTCGGTGGAGACATGGAGAAAGCGGAAAGCGTCCTTGGCGGCGCCGGTGAGCGACTCGAAGTGAGCGCGCGCGGCCTGAAGGAGGGTGTAGGTGCCGACGATATTGGTCTGGATGAAGGCGCCGGGGCCGTCGATGGAGCGGTCCACGTGGCTCTCGGCGGCGAGGTGCATGATCCAATCGGGCTGGAATTCGGCGAAGAGTCTCGTCATCGCCGCGGCGTCACAGATGTCGGCCTGCGCGAAACGGTAGCGCGGGTGGCCCTCGAGATCAGTGAGCGAACGCCGGTTGCCGGCGTAGGTGAGCGCGTCCACATTGAGAACGGCGTGGTCCGTCATGGTAACGAGGAGGCGGACGAGGTTGCTGCCGATGAAGCCGGCACCGCCGGTGATCAGGATTTTCATGCTGAAAATCAGTTTAGGTGGGAAGTTGAAGTCTCGTAGATCAGGGCGGATAGAGGAGCGGAAGTCGGGTGGATGTCTTCAACTGGCGCGGTGCCACTCGCGCAGCGCGCGTTCGACGGCCTCGTGGACCTCGGTCATACGGATGCCGGTGGCGGCGAGCTTGGCGGAGGTCATGGTGCAGTTGGAGCGCGGGGTCTTGGCGGTGGTGCGCATGAACTCGGCCTCGTCGGTAAAAAACTTGAAATCCTTGGCGGAGACGCCGATTTTTTTGATGAGGTCAACGACCTCGCGGGTGGTGACCTCGCCAGGGTTGGTGACGTTGTAAGTACCGAAGGGCACGCGCTTTTCCCAGCAGGCGAAGGTGGCAGCGACGAATTCCTCAAGCTGTGAGATGGAGTTGGCGGCCTCGAGGAGCGTATCGTAGCGGATGAGCTTCGTGAGGTAGTTGCGCGGGTTGTCCACCTCGTTGAAGGGGATGCGCAGGCGCCAGATATAGACATCGGGGCGGCCGACGAGCACCTCCTCGCCGAGGGCCTTGGTGCCGGAGTAGAAGCTGCAGTTGTTGGTGCGGAAGGTGAAGTTCGGCGTATCGTTCTCAGTGAAGCCGCGACCGTCGGCGCGCGCACCGGTGTAGATGCAACCGGAGGAAACGTGACCCCATGGGACACCGGCGTCGGAGCAAGCTTGGGCGATGATGCCGGGGAGCACGCCATTGCCGAAAAGGCATTCGGTCTTGTGTAGTTCGCAGGCATCCACGTTGGGCTTGCCGGTATAACCGGCGGCGTTGATCAGGAACGCCGGTTTTTCCCGCCGAAGCCGGTCGGTCAGGGCGGCTTGGTTGGTGTAGTCAAAATCAGCCCGCCGCAGGTTGCGAAAGGGCAGGCCTTTGCGTTGCAGCAGGGTCTGATAAGCCGACCCGACGTAACCGGAACCTCCGAGCAGATAGATCATGGGAAAGTTCAAGAATTGTTTTGGTTGTCGTCCTCAGCAAGAAACTTCCGGTCTATCAGTCTGACTTGAGACGGTAGATGCGCTTGTTGCCGAATTCTGCCTGAAAATCATAATGCGCCTGAATAAAATTGCGGACCGTCGCGAAATTCTCGTGAGCGAAGGATTCACGGCGGTCGTAAATGAAGGCATTGGGGCCGACAGCGTCCACAAACCAAGCCGGCTTTCTTTGACTGAGGTCGTCCAGATAGCGTTCGATGAAGTAGGCTTGCAGGGGCCATCCGGTGATCTGCTGTGCCGTGTGCGACTCCCGCGTCCCGTGCGGGAATCCCGTGGCAACAAAGAATGAGGGTTCCCAGCCCCACATGGCCATCGTCTCGCCTTCCTGATGACGTTCGAGCAGGTAGGTGGCGGCTTCGTCACGTGGAGCCACCCGATGCAGGGGTTCGTGAAGGTAGGCATGATAGGTTACCATCCGATCATAGACTTGAGGCATTAGTGCCAGTAGGAGGAACCAAATAAGGCCGGGTGAGGCAGACGGCTGAGCGCGGCGTGGCGATCGG
>JBDNGL010000309.1:0-3448 GCA_041689285.1 Opitutaceae bacterium | reverse complement strand
TACTATGCCACCGCGCAGAGATGCGTTCATGATCGAGCAGCCCGGGATTCGTAACGCTGCTCCACCAGTTCGGCATCCAATTCACTTACGGGACCGGCGAAATGCTCCGCCAACCTGTGAGTGTTGATAATGGCCATGATGAGCTCCTCAGCGTATAGTGCAACAATGTTGCGGATATTGGAAAGTTTAGGACTGCATATGTTCGGACGTCAAGATGGCGCTATGAATCTTAGGCGGTTGCTAATTAGTGTCGGCAGTTTCCATCTCCAGCGACTCCAGCCATCCCTGTTGCACAGGTCGATATCAATGTGCAAATATCGTTGGTATCGGAGCACACCTCTGTGCGCCGGTCGTGGCTATGCTCGCGTCGGCGACATCATCAATGATAAATGCCTCGGCTGGAGTCGAACACGGCTAACTCCGAACTTCTGATCTGACGACACTATTCATCCCAGGGGGTTTGAATGACTCAAACTGTAGATAGGGCTATGGAGATACTCAGGTTTGTCTCCGAAAAGCCCCGCAGCCTCGGAGAAGTTGCAAGTTACCTGCAAGTTCACAAATCCACTGCGTTGCGCAGCTTACAGAGTCTTGAAACCGCCGGCTTTGTGCGGCGGCCCGCCAAAGGAACCTTTGACATCGGCTTCGGATTAATCTCGATTGGTCATAGAGCGTTGGAGAAAATGGACGCACCAACTATCGCCCATCCCTACTTGGAGCGCTTAGCTTTCCGCTGTGCACAAACGGTTCACTTCGCGCAGCTGAGCGAAACTTCCGTCATCTACATCGACAAGGTGGAGGGTCATGGCCCGATTGCTGCCGGAACAAAAATCGGCATCCCTGCCCCGCTCCACACAGCCGCCGTTTCTAAGGTCATCCTCGCTTACCAGCCAGAACCCACCATCCTCAAGATCCTGGATAACGTGATTTTTCAGTCCTATACAGCGAACACTATCGTCACTCCAAGCTCGTTCAGAGAACAGTTAGAGGTCGCGCGAAAACGCGGGTGGGCTGAAGATGATGGTGAATATGAGGACTTCCTCAATTGCATCGCTCTTCCAATTTTCGACGCCACGGGGTCCGTCACTCACGGAATGTCAGTAACAGCGCTCAAGGCAATCGCGAACCTCGACTCGCTGAGAAAACAGCTCCCACTCTTCAAACAGACTGCCACCGACATCTCTCGGGCAATGGGATGGATTGGAAAGTGAGTTTAGACAGCGGTATTGGATACGGAACATCCCCTAGTGCAAAGTCAACGGCCCAAGCTTGTCAACTCAGTATCCAATCGATGCGGTTACTTTTCGCTGCGATTCCGAGGTTCGTCGTAGAAGTGGGGATGAGCCGTGTCATATTTTCGCGGGTTTACCATTTTTTTTCACCCGCGTCGGCTCAGAAATCTGCGGATTAATCCCTGCTGAAGGCGCTCAATGGGTGAAGTTGGCCACGGGAATTGCTGACGCCAGCAAAACTCGGGCATTTTTAGATAGCGACCCCGAATCATCGTGAGAGACTGCAGTTACGTTTAGAGAGGATGTTCAGCATGGAAATCATTGAGGTTGAGGCTAGACACTTCCCAAGGAGTATGTGGGGCGACTTCTGGCAGCAGCAACAGAGCGTCCGCGCGCCGAACCCGGTGTCGCGCTTTCCACAGCGGGGTAGCGGGTGGTCTTGGTACACGTGGCCACAAGGAATTGTCATTGTCCGGATCAAGCTCAGCAACGGTGTCACAGGGATTGGTTACGCAGAGGACGGGGTCGGATCGGCGACGCAGATGATCAACGGTCATCTTTCGAGGCTATGCGTCGGTATGGACGCAATGGCAACAGAGTCCATCTGGGAGCTGCTCTACCGCGCTTCAATCGTCTACGGACGCAAAGGTGCCGCCATCGAGGCCATCAGTGCGATTGACATTGCCCTTTGGGACACGATTGGGAAATCGCTCGAGATGCCTGTTTACCGGCTCCTTGGAGGACACGACCGCGGCACGGTTCGCGCTTACGCCAGCAAGATCCACCCTGACGACGACCTCCAAGAAGTGCGCCGAATGGCCCGAGATTACGTGGACAGGGGATACCTTGGGGTTAAGGCAAACGCGCCTTACGGCCCAAGCGATGGGCGCTCAGGCATTTTGATGAACCTGCGCTACCTTGAGGCCATTCGCGACGAAATTGGCGATGAAATCGATCTGATGGTGGACGCATACATGGGCTGGGATCGCGCCTTCGCGAGCATGATGCTCAAATCTTTGGGGGATTTTAGACTGACGTGGCTTGAGGAGCCCCTAATCCCCGACGATATAGCCGGGCATGCCTGGCTACGTGGTCAAGGTATCGTCCCAATCGCTACAGGTGAGCACGAGTTCACTCGTTATGGATTTCAAGCTCTGATCGACGCCGGAGCTGCAGATTACTTACAACCTGACATTCATCGTGTCGGTGGGCTGACAGAGTTTCGCCGAATCTGCAACATGGCTAGCGGTTCTTCCATCGAAGTGGTCCCTCACGTATATTCCGCCGCGACCCTTCACGGAGTACTCTCCCAACCGAACTGCCACTGGATTGAGCACCTCACAACCCCATCTTATTGGGCGACCGGTGAAAGACTGGCTCCGTTGTTCACTGGCGAACCAGCAATCGAGAATGGGATTCCACAAACCCCCAGCCAGCCCGGCATTGGTATCAGGGTCAACTCCACTGCAATGCCCGAGATGGTGGATTGGGAAATGGAAAGTTAGCATGATACAAAGCGACGCCTACGTATCATGCCAAGAAAAGTAGCCGCGCGTTAGCGAAACAGAGTTTTTATCTTGATTTTACTTGCAACATCAAATCATAGAAGAGAGGCTTTTATTCATGAATACAAACAGTAGCTCCGTCGCCTGGGTGACCGGAGCTGGGTCGGGGCTCGGACAAGCAGCCGCCATTAGTCTTGCAAGCACAGGCTTTGACCTGATACTTTCTGGTCGGCAACGTGAGTCGTTGGAGAAGACTGAAGATCTCGTTACGGCGGCGGGTGGAAAAGCAACTCTTCGGGTGCTTGATGTTTCTAACGAGGATGACGTGCAAGGGTTTGGCAGGTGGTTAAGTGACAGTGAAATTTTGCTGAATACGATTGTTTGTAGCGCCGGTTTCAACGTGCAGTCGAGGCATTGGAGGAGCGTCGCGATGACCGATTTTGCAGCCATTGTCGAAACCAACTTGACTGGCACCGCAAGGTGCGCGAGCCTCGCCATTAACAACATGCGAGGCGGAACAGGCGGGACCATTATTGTCGTGTCGAGTTGGATTGCATGGCGCAACTCCGAGATAGCAGGCCCTGCCTACGCTGCCAGCAAGACAGCGCTCGGTGCATTAGTCGAGTCAATCAATATGGAAGAGGGATCAAGCGGGATACGTGCTACGCACTTGTGCCCTTCGGAAGTAGTAACTCCTATCCTTATGTCGAG
>JBDNGL010000308.1:0-3997 GCA_041689285.1 Opitutaceae bacterium | reverse complement strand
ACTCCCTGACCCCTTCAAACACCTTGAAAACATAACCTTAGAGCGGACGCTCGCGCTGCAAACTAACTCGCATCCCGTTCGGCAATCCTCGACCGGCCGGAATCAAACCGGGAAAACGATTTTAGGACCTCCCTTAAAGCGGTTGGAGTGTCAATCGGCTTTACTTCCGGCAGTTACAACTGATGCCGAAGCGGCGGGACGACGTCCGGCGAAAGCGTAGTCGCTAAAGGTCACCACCATGTCGGCATCAAGCGATTTGAAATAGGCCCGGCCCTTGGTGCGCATCGTGATCTTCTCCAGCAATGCCGGGCGATCAGCGCTCGGCAGGTGGTAGTTAATAGTAGTGCGGAGTTCGGTGACCCTCACCCCCCAGACCGGAGAAAATGGCTCCAGATTGGCGAGCTCGAAAACTGTGATGGTGCCGGTGGGGCGATGAAAGGTAAGGGTCGCGCGCAGAAATTCCGCAGTCTTGTCGCTGCGGGCTTCACGCTTGATGCGAAAGCGATAGATCAACTCAGTGGCGCTTTCGCTGACCAATTCCGCACTGGCAAGGTCTAGTTGGCTGGCGATGTGTGGCGCGGTGCCACCACGGGAGCGTCGAGACCGCGTATCACTGTAATTGGCCGTTTCCTCAGCGGTGGGTGGGTGACCATCTTGCGCGAGCAGAGTCCAACGACTGAACTCGGGGCGTCCAGCCTCGTAAAGTTCTTTTAATGAAAGACCTTCGGAAACAGTAGTCTGGATGAAAGACCAGCCCTTTGGGTTCTCGGTATGGAAATTGGCGCACACTGCGGCAAAATCCGCCGGTAGTTGGGCTAGCGCGGTCGTCGCCAGCATTAGAAAGGGCAGCATACGCATCATCAAGTAGTGAACTTGGGTAACTGGTGGAGTCAGGCAATCAGCATTTGCAAAGCGGTATATCGGACGAGGTGAATTTTATGCCTCAGGCTGAGGCTCAGGCGAAGTGGCTGATCCTCAGAAAATGGAGGTAATTACAGTTTCCCCATAGCTGTCAGTGTTGACGTAGAAGAGTGAGGGTGGTTGCGTTTATAGCGGCTATAGATTGAGTTGCACCGTCCCATGCAAATCATCCGTAAAAAGTAGCTGCCGCAATTTTTAACTCGCGAGACATGAAAGACTAGCCATGCTGGCAGCTCACTCTTTCCACCAATCTGCATTTTTCTGAAATGGCGCGTAAAATTAGTTTTATCAATTACAAGGGCGGCGTCGGCAAGACTTCGCTTATTGTCAACACGGCAGCTGCGCTGGCCAAGCTCGGCAAACGCGTCCTGCTCTGTGATTTTGACACCCAGTCCAACGCAAGCATCTGGCTTTTGAAGCTTGATCGGTGGAACAAGATCAACGCCTCCGGTGAAGGGGCGGTATACTCTATTTTCGACCCCGGTCGGGCGAAATTGAGAGATATCATCATCAAGGATGTGTTGGAGGGCAAGGAAGGCGAAAAGCTACTACCCGGTCTGGATCTGGCGCCGACCACCTTTAATTTGGTGGACCTAGAGAATGAATTCACTGGCGACCCTAAGCGTCCGCCTTACCTCGTTTTTTATGAGTAGATCGCCGAGGTGGAGGCGAATTACGACTTCATCCTCTTCGATTGTCCGCCCAACATTTTGCGTGCTTCGCAGTGCGGCGTCTTCTCCTCCAACGAAATCTATGTGCCCGCCAACCCCGATGCACTCAGCCTGATCGGCTTTACCCTACTCGTCGAAAAGCTCGGCAAGTTCCACCAGCTCACGGCCAGTTTCCGCAAGGCTTCGATGGGTGTGCCGGCGCAGGTGCAGGGCATTATTTTCAACTCCATCAAGACCGGCTCCGACATCGAGGTGCCAAAGATGCGGATGCAACTGCGCATGAATCAATTTCGCTCAGCCAAGCGCGTCGCGCCCACGGCCAAGATTTTTGAAACACAGATACGTGACGCGATGATCGTGCGGCGGGCCGTAGCGCTGGGTCTGCCGGTGATTCTAGTTTCCCAAGAGGCCGCCGAAAACTCGCAGGACAGCGTCATAAACGACTACCGTCGACTCGCCGCTGAAATTATCCGACAGGGTTGACACGCTCGTCCCGGCGGAGACTCTCCCCCCAAGCCTATGTCCGAAGCTACGACCAAATTTACTCCCAAAGAATGGGACGAACTCCGTGCGGCGTTTTCTGCGTCGATCATGATCAACACCTCGCTAAGCAGTCTGGCTCAAAACCTCGATGGCCCTGACTGGCCCATCAAGTCCAAGGATGAGACGGCGGCGAAATACGTGGATCTGACCCACGCTGAATTTTTGGAGATGCTCGCCTTGAAGGGCTATCCGAACCACGGCGACTTGTTTTACAACATCCTGAAGGAAACCCTCGCCTTTGATGCTCCTTTTGGAGACATGGTCGAGCAAACGCAGGTCGCGGCGCTAAAGGACAACCAACTCCTTAAAAACATGGCCCGGCTGGGCATTCCTGAGAACTACCCCGTGACCCTCACGGCGTTGGGCACGGATACTTTGGAATTCTGCAAGATGGAAAAACTTTCCACTTTGGGGGAATTCGCAGTCTTCGCGCAGGGTATGTCGCAAAATGTCATCGTGGGTGGCGACTTTCGTAAACTGCTCAACGCACTTTCGCATGTGGATGAGCAGACTGTGGGTGAATTTTTACCTTTCCGCCCGGGAACCAAGGGGCTGCATCTTATCGAGTGCCTCGCCCATGCCTCTCGCTCGTCCGACGCCGCCACCAAGGCGGCGGCTGCTGTGGAATGGTTCAAGGATGACTTGGCGGCGCTCAATACCGAAACGAAGGCCGGCACCCCGCTCTCTCGCTTACTGGTAGTGTTACATAACCCGACCGCAGAAACTGCCGTGACTGAATTACTCAAACCCTACGTCAAGGGAGCGGGCACGGTTGAGAAAAAATCTGGTGGCATCGGCTCACTTTTCGGCTGGTTTAAGAAGTAATCATCATGGCCGGTCCGCCCAACCCGCCGATCAAGTTTCCCGTCAAGACTGCGGCCGCGCCCGCCTTGACCTTGCGGCGGCGCCAGTCCTTGAGCCGACCGCCTTTCCAGATATCCGAGGTGGCGGCGGCGACCCGGCAGTCAATCAGCACCTTTGTCTCCACCACGCGCACCCCTTGGGGGGAGAATAAGACCATCACCGGCGATCGAGTCACCGAGTTGGAGCGTTCTCTCCGCCAGCTCGAGGCCTTGCTCACGGAGCGCGAGCGTGCGGTCAACGAGATGGAGGTGCGCATGGCTGAGCGGGAGCGTGACTTGGCCGAGATGGAGGCATTGATACTGGCCCGCGAAAAGCTAGTGGAATTGGCACGAAAGCAACCGGTCCAGCAAGTAGGCATCAGTAAGGAGGAGAAGGAGGCGATCGAGCAACTTAAGGCTGAGTTGGAGCGGCAGGAGGATACGCTGAAAGAGTCCAAGCAATTGCTCCGTGAACGTGAGATGTTCCTAGAGGAAAGTGAGACCAAACTTTTTGAGAAAGTGCAGGCGCAGCAGGAAAAAGAAATCCAACTCGACCAAAAGGAAGAGGAACTGCGGGCCAAAGCCCTGCGGCTGCGTGAGCAGGAAGCCAAACTCGATCCGACGGCGGCGGCGGCGCTGGAAGCAGACAAAGCCGCTGCGAAAAAATACGACGAATTCAACGAGTAATTGCCCGGCGGGCCTGATTGGGGAATCTCCCGTTGACTCCGGTTCGATCACTCTGATTCTAATACGAAACATTTGTCCGTTTCTGGCGTCCCAATTCGACACATTCTCTCACTCCGCATGAAAAAAGTTTACGGTATTTTCTTCTTGGCCCTGTTTGCGGCCACGGCCGCCCATTCGCAGCGGGACGAAATCCCGATCTTCGATTTGGACGACTATCTTTTGGAGCCCAAGATGAAGATCAGCGTAGGTTTTCGAGCGTTGACCGGTCAAAAGACCTCGTTTTCAGGGAGCGCTGGGGTCACCGGCTTGATTCAGTCCACTCAGGAATTTGGT
>JBDNGL010000307.1:0-4793 GCA_041689285.1 Opitutaceae bacterium | reverse complement strand
GACGATGGCGGAGAGGATGTCGGAAATCTGCTGCGGGGTGTAGAACTCGCCCGCCTTCTTACCGGAGCCGGCGGCGAACTGGCCGATCAGGTATTCGTAGGCATCGCCCAGCGTATCGGAGTCGGTGGAGAACTCGGCCAGGCCTTCCGCGATCTTTTGGATGATGGTGCAGAGCTTCGCGTTTCGTTCGGGGTAGGTCCGGCCCAGCTTGGGCGAGGCTAGATCGATCTCGGAGAAGAGCCCTTGGAAGGTGCTTTGGAAGGAGTCGTTCTCGATGTATTTGAAGCCGGCTTGCAGGGTGTTGAGCAGTTCCCCGTTCTGCTTGCGGGCCATGTTGGCGATGCTGGTCCAGAGGAAATCCGGCCTAATGACGTAGTGCACCTTGCGCCGCATCTGCTTTTCAAACTCGGCGACATCGTCCGGGTTGTTCGCATACCAGAGTGCCAGCGGCACGCGGGGGCCATCGCCTTCCAGTTTGGGATAATCTTTCCCCAATTCCTTTTTCGATGCCGTCTCGTAGTTGTCGGAGAGGTAGCGCAGGAAGAGGAACGACAGCATGTAGTCGCGGAAGTCGTCCGCGTCCATCGCCCCGCGCAGTTGGTCGGCGATGTTCCAGAGCGTGCTGCCCAGTTGTCTTTGATTCGTGTCAGTCATGCTTCTTCCCCGGAGGCCGTGGTTTTCCGCAGTTCATTCGCCGGAATGCGGACCAGTTTTCCGTCCCTTTGGATCACGATCCCGGTGTCGGTCTGGATGGCCGTTTTGCGGGCGGACTCGGCGGCTCGCTGCAGGGCCGCCATGGAGGCTCGGAGATCCATGTCTTTGGCTTCGCTGATGTCTCTGGTTTTCATTCGTTTTCTCCCCATTCTATAAGGCTAGGTCTCTCCGCGACGTTATCGTAGGTGGCCCAAGTATCGACCACCGGCTTGTAGGCCAGATCGAGGTTGCGCAACCCGGCGGCAAACCGACGGCGGATCACCGCTTCGGGAATGTCGTGCCCACCCTGCCGCACCCGCTCCGCTACGCGGGCAATCGCCGTCTCTGCATCAGGCAGGCAAAGGAAAAACAGGCTGACATGGTAGCCTTGCGCCCGCCATTGCCTGATTTGGCCCAGATAACTCAGCCCGGACAGGGTGGTCTCAAAGGCAAAACCTTCTTCGCGCCGCACGCATTCGGCGATTTCCTTCAGCATCAAGCGCCCCGCTTTGATCGCGGCAGCCTCTGGAGCGAAGGGGGAGAGCCCGGCCGCGATCAAGTCCGCATTGATGAAGCGCGGGCATTGCGCCTCCTCCGGCAGGAACGAACGCGCAAAGGTTGTTTTTCCCGCTCCATTCGGCCCGGCAATGATGATGATCTTCTTGGCCACTATCACGATGTCTTGCGGCGTTTGAGGGAGAGGCGGCGCTGCACCTCGCGCCCACCCTCGATTTGAACTGTCAAGGATTCCTTGACAGTTGCCGCCGGGTCCAGCTCCCCATCCTCGAACAGGTTCTTCAAATGCAGGGAGATGTTCTGCTTGGTGGCATCGAAAAGGTCCGCCATTTCCAACTGCGTGAGCCACACCGTCTGCTCGTCCGCACGGAGCTGGATGCGGCCCTTGCCGTCTTCGGAGGTGTAGAGGATGAGGGCGCTCATGGCGCTGGTGCAGGTGCGTATTTTGCCATCATCGCATCAAGCAGGGATCAGTGGGATGGTAACTACCACCTCCTCGCTCTCCGTGTCGTTGACCCACGAAATCGATGGCCAAATCTTCAGAGCGCGCACAATTCCGCTGCCGATGCCGCGAAAGTTGAGTAGATCGGGAGCGAATGATGCCAAGAGGACGTTCCGGCTGCGCCTAACGCCCCGACGAATTTGCCCGACCGTCAGACTGTTTGGCAATTTGCCTGGGCTGCGGATCTCAATCCTATCATCAAAAATGAACAGTTTGATGGAGTCCTTGATGAAATAGTCACGGTGAATCAACGCATTGACCAGAAGCTCCTCAAACACAGTTTCCGAAATCTTAAGGCTTCCGTTCTGATTGAACGATCCCTCGCCTTGGATTCGAGAATTCCAACGCTTCAAGAATCCCATTCCTTCGTCAAATTGCTCGGCCAGCGGTCCCGTGATCTGACGTTGATCGTGCCACTCAGTCGATGCGCGTTCGGTGCCTTTGAACCATACGGCATCGATCTTCATTTCCGGCAAGAGAACCGGCAGGCGTTTACCGAATAGCAGCAATCCAGCAACCGTGACTCGACCGGAATCCACCAGCTCCAAGTTTTCGAGGGTCCGTTGGTAGGCCTCACTGTCCTCGTTTCGATTTGGCACCGCTTCCGAGTATTTCGTCTCGTAGAACCTCTCGAAACGCTCGTGGTCAAAGTCCTCTAAGGTAGTGGCAGCGACGACTTGGCTCTCCGCATAGAATTTTCCTCCCGATTGGAACAACCGCGCCATTTCTTCGGGACTTCGCACCCTGCGCTTGTCCGGGCCATTCTTCACCCAATACTCTCCTTCACTGTCGCAATAGGGCTTGGAGGGTCCATCGGCAATCTCGATCACGACCACGATACCATCACTCGTGGGAACCGATTTCGACAGAATGGAAAACGGAGGTCGAACACGATCCCACGCGACTTTCGCCATGTCTTCACCAATTTTCTCCGCTTCCTCGCCCGTTAGTCCGGCGATGCTGCCGTCCTTTTCGACACCGACAAAAATGCGCCCACCGCCGCTGTTAGCGAAGGCGACGATCTCGCCCACCATCTTCGCGTCAGCCGACGGCTCACGTTTGAACTGCCGGGTGCTGTCTTCGCCCAAGAGGATTTGGTTTCTCAGTTCGAACTCTTCCATAATTGATAAATTTCCTTTCTGCGCCGGAATGCATCTTCCCCACCTTCCATGACGGTGACGATGCGCTGTTGAATGTCTTTGTCGTCAATGCTGCCGTGGACGAAGGAAAATGTTTCCCCTTCCTTCCGGCAGACGATGGCTTGTTCAGCATCACCCAACACAGGAATGTTCGGGTTGTGAGTGGCGAAGATAAATTGCGTCACGTCTTTCCGATCCACCAATTGCTTGATGAAGTGGCTGTAGAGAGTCTCGTTGTCCAAATCGTCTTCCGGTTGGTCGATGAGGATCACCGGATGACGCTGCAGGTGCATCAGAATATGCAGAATCACGGTGGCCCGCTGCCCGAGCGAATAATCTCCAAGCGGCTTCCCTTGAAAAAGAATGACCGTTTCATCCGGGGTCCGGAAGCTCAGGAAGTCAGCCAAATGCTCCAGCAGCACGGAGCGGACTTTCACCACCGCAGTCTCGCTCAACTGCTTCTCCAAGTCGGCACGGCTTTGATACAGCTCACGCCCATCGATGAACGCGCCTTCTATTACATCGTAAGATGCCGCCTGCAAACCGCTGCCCTTGAACTTGGAGCGAAGGAACTCACCGAAAGCTCTGCGCTTGCCTTTGAAATCGGTTTTGAGACGAATCTCTGTTGGAAGCTCTGATTCGAGTCGCCGCACTTCGGTTTCACGTTCCGTGAATCTATCCCGCCAGAAATCGTGCAGCTTGTTGACTGCTGCGCCGAGTAGATCTCGCGCCGCTTGCTCGGTCTTTGCGCGTTGTGCGCCAGCCGCCAGCAGCTTGACCAACTGATCTAGCCGGGCCTTCTTCTTGCGGAACATCTCCAGATCAAGCTGCGGCTCATTGAGTGTCTTTTGAAGCTGTGCCACCTCCTGCTTCATCTCCTCCTGCACCGGTGCCAGTTTTTGTAACGCCTCGCCTACGGCGGCAAATGCTTCCCGCAAGGTTGCGAGTGCCGTTTGTGCGCTCTCTCTGGCCTGATCGGATTTCGCCTTGGCTGCGGCAAGGTCGGTTGCGATTGGCGCGGAGTGCTTTGATTTCAATGTCGGGAAAGACGCATCCGCATCGTCCCAATCCGCTGATTCCTTGAGATTCGTGCCTAGTTCTTTCAATGCCTGTTGCCAGGAGACGACCGCCAGCCGGTCGCCGTCGAACAGGGTCATCTCGGCGAGCTTCTTGTCCACGCCCTTGTCCGTGAAGACCTGAAGCTGCGCGTCCAGTTCGTTCTTTTCCTTCAACAGTGCGGCAATCTTCTCCGTGGCTTCCAGCGTTTCCTTCAGTTGGCGTGCCGCTTGGCGGACGCCTTCGATCAGTGCTGCCTCCTCCTGGGGCTTGGGGTCAAGCCGGTCGGCCAGCAGCTTATCGAGAAAGCTCTCGTCGAAGGACTCCGATCTTGTCGAAAGGTCTTTCTGCCCGAAATAGAGGATGTCTTTCAGGATCGAGCCCGGAGAGATGTCGCGATAGACCCCATCGAGATAAACAGATGGCTGGCCTGTGCGTTCGCGTTCGATGCGCACTTCCCGCCCGAATTCATCCACCGCTTCCACCACCACCTTGCCCGCAGGTGAAAGCATTCGTTGAACGAGTCCGGACTTGTATTGTTCATCCGATACCTCACGGAAACCCAAGGCATGACGCAGACACTCGATCACCGCCGACTTGCCGTTCCCACGTGGGCCGATCAGGCAATTGAGCGAAGGCGAGAACGGCACAGCGATCCCGTCCAAGGCACCGCCATCGAAACGCACCTGACGCAAAAGCACCGCCTGCCGGGGTTCGGGCAACGTGGAGCGAACCCGGTGCTCATGATCAAACAAGGCAAACTTGGCCGCCTCGAACGAGAGTTCTCCGAGCTTGAGGTAGCAGGGTTCGCCCTTCCCGATTTCTTCGATGGCTTTCGGATCGCTTCCTTCGACCTCGGCGGGATACCAGCTTTTCAGCCACTGCTG
>JBDNGL010000306.1:0-7779 GCA_041689285.1 Opitutaceae bacterium | reverse complement strand
GGGCAGCTTGCCGGCCATCATCGCGGCTAGAGGGGTAGCTGCGGCGCCTTCGACCACCGTTTTCTCGAGTTCCACCATCCGCAGGATGGCGAGCGCGATCCAGTCCTCGCCCACACTGACCACCTTGTCCACATGCTGGCGTGCAAGCGCAAAGGCGTTGGCCCCAACCGTGAGCGTGGCCAGACCGTCGGCCAAGGTTGGGCGGCGCGGTCGCAGCACTGGCCGGCCAGCCCGTAAGGCGGCGGCAAAATTGCCTGTGGCGGTGCTCTCTACACCAATGATACGCACGTGAGGTCGTAGGGATTTTACGGCCAGCGAAAGGCCGGCGATCAGGCCGCCGCCACCCACCGGACACACGATGGCATCGGCCGCGCGCACCTGATCCAAAATCTCTAGGCCCATCGTGCCCTGCCCGGCGATGATATCGGGATGATCAAAACCGTGGATGTAGGTGTAGCCGTGCTCTGCGGCGAGGGCATCCGCCCGGGCGCGCGCTGCGATGAAATCGCGGCCTTCGACCAACACGGTGGCCCCTAGCCGCCGGCAAGTAGTGATCTTGATCAGCGGCGCGTATTCTGGCATCACCACGGTAACTGGGATTGCCAGCAGTTTCCCATGGTAAGCGAGCCCTAGCGCGTGGTTGCCCGCACTGGCCGCCACCACCCCACGACGGCGCGTGGCGGCGGGGAGCCGCAGCAATGCATTGCGGGCGCCGCGTTCCTTGAACGAGCCCGTGCGCTGGAAGTTGTCGAGTTTGCAGACGATGCGCGCGCCGGTGATTTCGGAGAGCGGAATAGATTCCGGACAGGGTGAGACAATTATCCCGCTGGCTATGCGCCGGTGCGCCGCGCGGATGTCGGACAGGGAAACAGGCATGACCGCAGTGTGGCGCAACCCCGCCCAATGGAA
Source organism: Opitutaceae bacterium (assembly GCA_041689285.1). Taxonomy (GTDB): domain Bacteria; phylum Verrucomicrobiota; class Verrucomicrobiia; order Opitutales; family Opitutaceae; genus UBA2377. The sequence goes on along the minus strand of JBDNGL010000306.1, from coordinate 6,870 downwards.
ACACGAAAGACGGCGGGCACCGCCGTCTCGCTCTGCCTGAAAACTGGTTGGTTTATTCCTGGCGCTTGCCGGCCTGTGGGCCGTGCTTTTGGCGCCAAGCCTGCATTTTCTCGCGAGCCGCGGCCCATTCCGTATCGCTGATTTTGCCATCACCGTCGACGTCCACGGAATTAAGGCGTTCGAGCTGGCGCTCGGCACCGGTGCGCATGCGCTGCTCCATCGTGGCCTTGGCAGTAGCGCGCTCGGTTTCGTAGAGCTTGCCATCACCGTCTTGATCAAATTTGCCCATCAGATAACCCCGCTGAAAAGCGGGGGCGCGCGGTCCGCCCTTGGCTTGCGGCATGACGCCGGGGCGTTCGTCGGGGCCTTTCCGCAGTTTCTGCATCGCTTCGCGGGCGGCCGCCCTTTCCTCGGGGTTCAGTTTACCGTCCTCATCGGCGTCGAATTGTTTAAAGGTGGCTCCGCGCATTTGGGCGCGGGACGAATCAACGGGCTTTTTATCTTGGGCGCTGGCGGCGCTGGCGGTGGCGAGGAATAGCGTTGCTGCAAGGAGAGAGGCGGCTAGTGGTGATGCTTTCATGGGTAACGGGTTTAGGTATTGATTATCGTTACCAGCCATGACGCCGGCGCGTGGCGGTGGTTACGCGGTTTGCTGAATAATTTCTCCCTACATGTATCAAGTCACTTTTTCCGAGCAAAGCCTGCAGGAACTGAATCGCCTCGACCAGCTCACCCAGCTCGAGTTGCTCGCCCCAATCAGCAACCTCAAGCCGGACGATCTAGCTAACCCGCGCGAGCCCTTGGGTCGCTTTAATCGTGGCGGCAAGGAGTTCTACCGGTTGCGCGCCGGGGATTACCGTTTCTATTTCATCGTGCAGGGCGACAACCTACACACCCACTACATCCTGCATAAAAACTCGCTGGAGGATTTTCTGCTGCGCAACAAACTGCCGGTCTCCGAACAACAGCTGGTTGAGCAGCATTCGAAGTTCTGGAAATATCTCGAAAGTCTCACTAAGAAATAAACCGTCATGGCCCTTCCCACCCCGCCGCCTGATGCGGACGATCCGCATAATCCCTACCACGTCACGCAAGCGAGCCGGATTTATTTCCTGCCCAACCTGATGACGGCGGGCAACCTGTTCTGCGGCTTCATGGCGGTCATCCAGTGCATTCAGGCACGCTTAGCCGAGACCGCGGGCGGCGCTTGGCTTGGGCAGACGTCGGCCGGGCATTACCAGGCGGCTGTCTGGTTTATTTTCGGTGCCGCTGCCTTTGATATGCTGGATGGCCGACTCGCTCGCATGGGGGGGCGCGAATCGCTGTTTGGCGCAGAGTTTGATTCCTTGGCCGATGTCATCTCCTTCGGCATCGCCCCAGCGCTAATGGTCTTCTTCCTTATCCTCTCCCCCACGCAGGGCTACGAGGTCTTCCGCAATATCGGCTGGTTTCTGGGCTTTGTTTATCTGCTGTGCGCCGCCGTGCGTCTGGCGCGATTCAATGTCATCACCAATCCCCTGCTGCATCGCGACGCTCGAGATGTCACGAAGGATTTCGTAGGTCTACCGGTGCCGGCCGCCGCGATGACCATCGTATCGCTGGTGCTCTTTCTCCTCTCACTCTCCGAGAATGACCGCTCGCTGCAACGCTGGGCACTGGCCCTGCCGCCCCTACTCGGCCTGATCGCTGTCCTGATGGTCAGCAACATCCGCTATCCCAGCGGCAAAAACATCGATCTGCAGACGAAGACCAAACTGCTGCCCTTCCTCGTTTTCCTCGTGTTTGTGGCGGGCATCGTGCTCTTCAAGGAAATCGCTTTGGTCTGTGCTACGTTAGGTTACGTTTTCTTTGGCATCGGGCGGCATCTCCGCCGCAAACGGATGGCGCCAGTAGCGGCGCTGACAGAGGAAACTGATGATCCGAATTCGCTGTGAATAATACCCGGGCAGCCTGCGGGTAACTTATCGGTTGCTAATAACCCCTTGGTTATTGGTCCCTCTCTAAAAGTTTTTCCCGGCAGTCCGCGAACAAATTTACCACTGAAAATGCCGGGTTGCTGGTCTTTCTCGACCAGCATAATAATACGGCTGTAATTACTTATTGAAGATGTATTCTTTTAGACTTTGTTAACTCTTCGCAGGAAAGCCTCGCTCCGCATCCATGAAATTCAAAATCAACCGCGATCATTTCGCCAACGGTCTGGCCCAAGTGCTCAACGTGGTCGGCTCCAAAGCCACTATGCCGATCCTGAGCAACGTGCTCATTGAAGCGGAGAAAGATCAGATTTCCCTCACCACGACCAATCTCGATCTCGGCATCCGCTGCAAGATCAAGGCAGAGGTCAAGGAAACCGGTTCGGTCACCCTCCCGGTCAAGCGCCTCGCTACCATCGTGCGTGAGTTGCCCAATGTGGATGTCACTGTCGATGCGTCGCCAAATCATCAGGTGAAGATAGCTTCCGGTGGCTCCAATTTCCGCATCATGGGTATCGGTAAGGAAGAATTTCCTCCCCTCCCCGAGTTTGGTGATGAAAAGTCGTATACCCTCGAACAATCCGAGCTCGCCGCTATGCTCAAGAGTGTGGCTTACGCGCAATCAAGTGATGAGACACGCTACATCCTCAACGGGGTGTATTTCAATTTTAAGGATGAAAAACTCACCCTCGTTGCGACTGATGGTCGCCGGCTCGCGCTGATTTCAAAGGAAATGGAAGTGCCAGCCGCGAGTGCGGGCGCCATCATCCTGCCCGCAAAGACCGTTAACGAACTCCTCCGCCTCCTCGATAAAGGGGAGAAGCTCAAAATCAACTTCAACGATCGGCGCGCGGCGTTCCAGATCGCTACTGGCAAGGATGGCAGCGGGCTTGTGGACAGCATTTACCTCTACTCGAAGGTGGTCGAGGGCAACTACCCCAATTACCAACAAGTCATCCCGAAGGAGACCCACCAGCGAATCAAGTTGGAGCGCGAGCTTCTACTCCAATGCGTGCATCGTGCGGCCTTAGTCTGTTCCGAGAAATCGAATTCGGTCAAAATCAAGCTGACCAGCAATCTACTCGAAATCACTGCACAGAGCCCGGATTTCGGCGAAGCGCACGAGTCCATGGCTATCGGTTACAGCGGCCCCGACCTACAGGTCGCATTCAATCCCGGTTTTCTGATTGATCCCCTGCGTGCCTTGTCCAAGGACGAGGTATTTTTTGAGGTGAAGGATGAGGTCAGTCCCGGGGTATTCAAAACGCTCGAAAACTTCAGCTGCGTCATCATGCCGGTCCGGCTGAGCTAAGTTTTTCTCCCAAGGTGCGGCGGGGTGTCGGGCCACTCCCGCACGTCGCGAAGCCCCCCTTTACTTTGTGCAGCCCGCTTATCTTATCCTCGTGGCCATCGTGGCTTCCATTGCGCTGGCTCAGGCGAACCAACGCCTTGGTTCACCCTTAGTGGCGATCCTTGAGCGTTGGCTGCGTTGGCTGATCTTCAGTTTTGGGGCAGCCCACCTTTGCGTGGATTTTGGGTTTATTGACCGCCCCTACAGCACCTTGGTGGTGGTCTTCATCCTCATCTGGTTTTTAGGTGAGACGCTTTACAACTGGCTCGGCATCCAGGCACTGAGCGTGAGCCCGTTACCGCTCTTCCCGCGCTACAGCGTCAACCCCGGCGGCGAGGAATGGCCGACCCAACCCCGTCTTCTGAAAATCCGCGAGTGGCTCCGTGCGCAAGGCTTCAAATCTGTGCAGGCGCTCAAGGCGGAGATTGGCGGCGGTATTTATCTGCGCGCTTCCGTCTATCAGGATGCCGCCGCACAGACGCGGATCCAAGTGACTTTTCTCCCCCAGCCCCGCGGGGCCATCGGCGTATGTTTTTCGATTGTTTCGCTCACTGGGGACGGCAGCCGGTTTGTGACCGATAATTTTCATATTCCCTTCGCCGGTTTCTATCCCGAGCAATGGTTTGTGGAACGCCGCCCGTTGCGCCGCACCCTGCCTTGGTTACTCGCCCGCCATCAGGCGCGTTTGTCTAAGGAAACACTGGCGACTTTCGCCACCGCCCCGCTCGCGGACCTCAACACGCAGCAGCACGAACTTGATCAGCTCAACACCCAGTTGGGCTTTCTCAATCCGCAACCCGAGCGCGAGGAGTTTGGTAAGATTACCCAAGCCGGCCGCTACCGCGTCTGGAAGGAAATCTGGATGCTCAACTACCTCGGCCGCGCCGCCCGCTATCAATAGTCTGCTTGGACTGGCAAAAATCGGCTAAAAAGCCACCCGGGAAGGAATCGGCTCGAAAACCCGGCCGCGCCGTGTAAGCTTTTTCCCATGCTTTTATTGGCCGCCACCACCATGGAAAAACTACAGCGGGTGCCGCTGCAGTTTTGGCTGAAGGCCGCGCTTGCGATGGCGATCTTTGTCGTTGGCGTTATTGCACTCAAAAAAATAGCCGGCATGAACAAGGCAGTCCTCGGGGCCATCGTTTTTGTGCTCTTCACCGTCGTCGGCTTCCACTGGATCTACGAGCGGAACGAGCCCGCTTGGGCCACGCCCGTGGTAGAAAAAATGGCCAACTTTTTCCACAGTAAGGACCAATACGCGAATCGGCAGCGGTAAGGCGAGCGGACGCTGGTCTGGCGGGGCAGATTTTACAGTCATGCCCAAAATCAGGTTGGTGTTCAACCGGCTTGTCGCCTAGGGGTCTTCTTCACTTATGGCCAAAACGCATTCTGATATCGGACTCATCGGCCTCGCCGTCATGGGCCAGAATCTGGCGCTCAACATCGCCGATCACGGTTTTCAAATCTCGGTTTACAACCGCACCACGGAAAAGATGGACAAGTTCGTTGCCGAGAACACCGCCACTCCCGGCGGATTGGTCGGCTCCAAGACTCTTGAGGAATTCGTCCACTCTCTCGCCAAGCCCCGCAAGGCCATCATCCTCGTGCAGGCTGGCCGCGCCACTGACGCCGTCATCGACGGCCTCGCCGCGCTCTGCGAGCCGGGTGACATCATCATCGACGGCGGTAACGCACTCTGGACCGATACCATCCGCCGTGAAAAAGCGCTGAAGGAAAAAGGACTGCGCTTCATCGGTTCCGGCGTCTCCGGTGGTGAAGAAGGCGCCCGCTTCGGCCCTGCCCTCATGCCCGGTGGCGATAAGGCCGCGTTCAAGGAACTTGAGCCGATCTGGAAAGCGGTCGCCGCCAAGGTGGACCGGAAGACCGGCAAACCGATCCTCGGCGGGGCTCCGGGCAAGCCCGTCAAGGGCGGCGTGCCCTGCACCGCCTACATCGGCGAAAACGGCGCCGGCCACTACGTGAAGATGGTCCACAATGGCATCGAGTATGGCGATATGCAGATGATCTGTGAGGCCTACGCGCTCATGCAGGGCATCCTCGGTCTCAAGCCTGCGCAAATGGGTGATATTTTTACCGCTTGGAATAAGGGTGCTCTCGACAGCTTTTTGATCGAGATCACCGCCGACATTCTCAAGCAGCCCGACCCGACCAACAAGAAGAAGGCCTTCGTGGACATCGTGCTCGATACCGCCGGCCAAAAGGGCACCGGCAAGTGGACCTCGACCAACGCCCTCGATATGGGAGTGCCAGCTCCGACGATCGCCGAGGCGGTCTTTGCGCGCTGCATCTCCGCGATCAAGGAGGAGCGGGTCGCGGCTTCCAAGATACTCAAGGGCCCCAAGGTGAAGTTCAAAGGGAAGAAAAAAGCCCTCGTGAAGGCCATCCACGACGCCCTTTACTGTTCCAAAATCTGTTCCTATGCACAGGGCTTCCAGTTGATGCGAGAGGCGCAAAAAGAGTATAACTGGAAGCTCAACTTCGGCCAGATCGCGCAGATCTGGCGCGGCGGTTGTATCATCCGCGCGGCCTTTCTGCAAAAGATCACCGAGGCCTACGCCCGCAACCCGAAGCTGGCGAATCTCCTGCTCGATTCGTATTTCAACAAAACCATCCAGCAGGCGCAAAAGAACTGGCGCAAGGTGGTCAGCCTCGCGGCGGAAAGTGGCATCCCGGTGCCAACCTTCGCTTCGTCGCTGGCCTACTACGACGGCTACCGGTCAGCCCGCCTGCCGGCCAACCTCCTCCAGGCTCAGCGCGACTACTTCGGCGCCCACACCTACGAACGCACCGACCAGCCGCGGGGAAAGTTCTTCCACATCGACTGGCCCGAGCCCACCCGCCCGCAGTTGGAAGCGTGATAGCCGTCAAGTCTCGCTCCGGGTTTGCGCTCCGGCAGGCTCGGCTTCTATTGTGACCATGACACCCGTCTTGACCGACCCCGCCGTCGAAACCGAGGCCGAGCGCCTTCTTGCCGCGCTCATGCACGTCGAATGCGCCCCGCACGGACGCAAATGGAACTTGGAGAGCTGCCGCGCGATCGCACCGTTGACCCTTGTGATCAACCAGCTGAAGCGGGAGCAGGATGCCATCATCCTCGCCCATTCCTACGTGGAGCCCGAGATCATCTATGGTGTGGGCGATTACAAAGGCGACTCCTATCACCTCAGCCTGATGGCCAAGCAGGCGCGGGCCAAAAAAATCATCTTCGCCGGCGTGGTTTTCATGGCCGAGACCGCCAAGATCCTTTCACCCCACGCGACCGTTGTGGTGCCCGACCGCGGTTCCGGCTGCTCCCTGGCAGATTCGATCACCGGGGAAGGCGTGCGGAAGCTGAAGGGGCTTTATCCCGATGCCACCGTGGTCTGCTACATCAACAGAACCGCGGAGGTGAAGGCCGAGAGCGACGTGTGCGTCACCTCAGGCAACGTCTGCCACATCATCGCCCACCTGCCGGCCCGGCGTATCCTCTTTGTGCCAGACCGGCTCATGGCCGAGATTGTCCGCAGCGAATTGCGACATCGTGGC
>JBDNGL010000305.1:0-31223 GCA_041689285.1 Opitutaceae bacterium | reverse complement strand
ATCAAGCAGCGCGCCATCGAGGTTGATCCGCCGCGCCGCACGCAGTTGTTGCGCCAATTGATTCAATCGCACAACTGGACGCGGGTGCTGGTCTTTGTGGCGACGAAATACGCGACCGAGCATGTGGCCGATAAACTGCGGCGCGCGGGACTCACCGCGACGGCCTTGCACGGTGAACTCAGCCAAGGCGCGCGTCTGCAGGCTTTGGAGGATTTCAAGGCCTCCAAGGTGCAAGTCCTCGTCGCGACCGATCTCGCCGCCCGCGGGCTCGATATCGTGGACCTGCCGGTGGTGGTGAATTTCGACCTGCCACGGTCGGCGACCGACTACACCCACCGGATCGGCCGCACCGGGCGGGCCGGGGCGCGGGGCGTGGCGGTGAGTTTCATCACCGCGGAAACCCATGCGCATTTCTGCCTGATCGAAAAACGCCACCGACTGACGCTCCCGCGCGAGCAGATCGAGGGTTTTGAGCCCACCCCAACCGAGGTGCCCGCCGGTCCGGTAACTGGTGGAATCAAAGGTCGCCGCAAGAGCAAGAAAGACCGCTACCGCGAAGCCTTGGCGCGCGAGCGGGCCGGCGAGGCTTGATTGACGGCAAAACAAGGTGTCGCGGTGGGTGCGGAGGTGTGCATGGTTCACGCTCCAACTGATGACCACGCTCCTTGACGATCTCCCCGCCTGTGCCGGTTGCGGCCGCTGTTGCCACCTCCTTGTCGAACTTACGCCGGGCATGGATGACGCGGTGCCCGAGTCGCTGGTGGTCGAGCACTCCGGCGTGCGCTGTCTCGAACAAAGGGGCGACGGGGCCTGCGTGGCGCTCGATCCCCTCAGCCGGCTCTGCACAATTTATGAGCAACGACCCCAAGTCTGCCGCGACTTCATGCGGGCGGAGAGCCTCTGTCGTCGCGCCGTGGCTGGTTGGCGTGAAACTTCCACCGCATGAAAATCAAATCCGCCGAGTTTGAAGTCAGTGCGCCCGATTTGCGGGCCTGTCCGACTTGGGCGCTGCCTGAGTTTGCGTTCATCGGCCGCTCCAATGTCGGCAAGTCTACCTTGATCAACCTGCTCACGGAACGCCGCGATCTGGCCATGGTTTCGGATGCGCCTGGCAAGACCAAGCTCATCAATTTTTTTATTCTTAACCGGGCGTGGTGTCTCGTGGATTTGCCGGGTTACGGTTATGCGAAGGTCGGTAAACAACGCCGGGCGGAGTTTAATGCAGCGGTTGCGGACTATCTCGCCAAGCGTCGCAATCTGCGGTGCGTCTTTGTGCTCATCGATTCACGCCTGCCGCCGCAGCCGGTCGACTTGGAGTTTCTACAGTGGCTGGAGGAATGCACGGTGCCGTTTGCGCTGGTCTTTACCAAAAGCGATAAACAATCGACCGCCCAGACTCAGATGAACCTCAAGGCTTTCACTGCCGCTTTGGCCGCGTGGCGCGCTACGCCGCCAGATGTACTGGTGAGTTCGGCGAAAACCAAGGCGGGTCGTATGGATATCCTAAATTACATCGAAACCATCTTGAAGCAGCACAACCGGACCACCGGTTAGGAAACTGTTGGCGAGGTGGCACCCCGTCAGCTGTTAGCGCTACGGAAGGCCTTTAAGTTAACTTCGGAAATCGTCACCAAGCGGCGGTTGCCTCCGGCGCCCGGCCGGTAGCGGCAGAACCGAAAGGCAACGCCACAGTCCGCCGCAGACTACCGGTCGGCGGGACGATGCCATGTGGGCAAATCCCGGTCTTGCCAGTAGTCGGCGATCCACGGGGTGGGACGGATGGTGCGTAGGAGTTTGCCGCCCTTGCCGGCCAATGCCTCCTCGGGCTGCGGCCGGCCGTGGAAGACGACGATGCGGGCGCCTGCGGGTTTTTTGGGGGTGGAGAAATACGACAGCGGGCCGAAGGCCACGCAGTCGGCTTTGAAGCTCGGGCACCACGCCTTCGGCCAGTAGTGCAGCAGGCCCAGCCGGTGAAAATGATGGGAAAGAAATTCTTGCTCGTTGCGCAGGCGGCGCGAGATCGCGGGAAAATCGCGCCGGAACTCCTCAAGCACTTCCGGATGGGCGCCGACGTTGAAGCGCAGCGCGGAGGTGTTACCCACGAACCAGTCTCCGCGGATGCGGATCGGGCGGTAGTCCTTGATGACGACCACCTCGCCGGGCACGTCGAAAAAGGAGTCGATCGCATCCACGACCACTACGTCGAGGTCTAGGAAGAGCGTAGGGCCACGCAGGTCGCCCAATTCCGCAGCGAAGAGGCCGACCTTGCGCCAGCCATGGGCGTTGACGCCGTATTCCGATCCCCAGCGCACGTCAGGCAGCGGCAGCGTCTCGATACCGGGGTGCAGACCCTCGGCGTAGTCGGTGAAGCACACGAAGCGGAACGGGCGATGGAGATTGCGCCGCACCATCGCGTAGAGGCGGTTGGCGTAGTCGGCGCCAAACTTAACGCCCCACTTCATACAGACGACATTGACGGGAGCGGGACTGGCAGGTGTGGTGGGCATGGCAGGGTGCGCGATTACGCTTGCGCGTGGCGCGGCCGGGGCAAGCGGCAACTGGTGGGCGTGGCTGGTTAGTCTGCTTCGAGCCCACGCCGTGCCGGGGGTATTGGTGAGTTCTGCGAAAACTAAGGCGGGTCGCATGGATATCCTCAATGACATCGAAAAGTGCGCGGGGTAGGGATAGATTCAACCAATGGAGTGCAGTCGATGTCGGCGGATTGGGTTGCAGTGTCGTTGGGCTCATTACACTGCGACGGGATGTCCACTTTACATTGGGTCGGGGATGAGCACCGGCGGTTGCAGGCGGCGTTTCGCGCTGGTGACTCGGCGTGGCGACCACTGGCGGAGCGACTGCAGCGCGAGGCGCAGGCCGCGCAAGCAGAAGGCCCCTGGAGCGTGATGGAAAAACCCATGCTGCCGCCAAGCGGGGACAAGCACGACTTCCTTGGTTTCGGCATTTATTGGTGGCCCAACCCAGCGACGCCGGACGGCCTGCCTTATTTGGCACGCGACGGGCAACCCAATCCCGAATTCAATCGTTACGACGGGGCGCGGAAGCGCCAGTTGATGACTGCGGTCTCATCGCTGGCGGCGGCGGCATTTTTTGTTGGCGATGCCGCGAGCGGCCTGCGGGCCCGGCACTTGGTGAGGGTTTGGTTCATCGAACCCGCGACACGGATGAATCCGCACCTGCGCTACGGTTGTCACATTCCCGGTGTTTGGGAAGGCAGCGGCTGGGGCATCATCGAGACGCACGCCTTAGTGGAATTGCTTTGGTCGCTGGAGTTGCTGGCCGCATCGGGGCACTGGTCGGCAGAAGATGCCGCCGCGATGGCGGCATGGCTTAATGCCTATCTCGACTGGCTGCAGTCCAGTGAGGAAGGCCGCTTTGCGGCGGATCGCATCAACAATCACGCCACGGCCTATGATGAACTCTGCTGCACGCTGGCGCGGCAACTCGCCCGCACGGAGTTGGCGCGGCGCATACTCAGCGAGGTGCCGTATCGCCGCATTGGGCTGCAACTCGAGCACAACGGCCGGCAGCCGTGGGAAAACGCCCGCACCGACTCGTGGAGTTACAGCACACTGAACCTCGCATTGCTCATGAACCTCGCCGATCTCGCCCGACCGCTGGGCATTGATCTGTGGCACTATGCGACCGGCGACGGCCGCAGCATCCGGCGCACTTTTGACTACATGCTGCCCTTCGCCCTCGGCCAGGTGAAGTGGCCTTGGGAAACCATTAATGGCTGGAACGGGGCGGGGGAGCGCTGGATCGCGATCCTGCGGCAGGCGTCGCGGGGCTGGCATGAACCGGTTTGGGCGGCAAAAATTCCGCAACTCGATGGCTGCACCCCAGCATCGCTGGCCGTGAGCCGGGTGCAGCTGCGCTATCCCTGACTAGCGGACCTGTGGAAAAGATTTTTTTAATCGCACCCGAGTAAGTAGGCGTATTTTTAGGGACACTGCTTCCATCGATGGGTCTGCACCAAATCATCTACGTGAGTTCGGCGTGTTCTTTGATGAGAGAACATGAGCTCAAGGGTTTGTTGGAACAGTCTCGGCAATGTAATGCCTCCAAACAGATCACCGGGTTGCTCCTTTATAAGGAAGGTAATTTCATGCAACTGCTCGAAGGCGACGCGGCGGAGCTGAATCGGCTCATGGATCGCATCAAGGAGGACCGTCGTCACTTTGGGCTCTCAGTTTTGGTGGAGCAACCTGCGGCCGACCGCTTGTATCCCGATTGGGCCATGGGTTATCTCAGTCACAAACCCGAGGCTGTAAAAGGTTTGCCCGGCTATTCGGACTTTTTGATGCGGTCGGCGAAAGCGGTAAATCTTAAAGATCGCTGTTCGCGAATGCTCCGCTCCTTCCAGCGCAGCATGTGATGCCTAGTGGCGCCGGGTTCGCTCCCGACGAATATAGCGTGATAAGTTCTCGGCTGATTTTTCTTCCGTAGTCTTGGCTAAGGTGGAGCCACCGAGTTGGCTCACCGGGGTGCCGAGCGCATGGGAAAAGTTGAAATCACCGTAGTCGATTGGCCAGAGATTGTGCGGATGCTGGCTGCGGTGGCGGGTTGAATAGTAGCGATGATACCTGCTTTGACGGGCGCCATACTCAGCTTCGATCGCCCGCGCTTCCGCTTCAGCTACCTTGGCTTCTAGCCGCGCCAGCCGCTCCGCGCTTTCCGCCTCCTGACGTTGAGTGGCGCGCACCTCGCCCAGCCGTAGCCGCGCCGAGAGTAGTTCCTCGCTGGTCGGCACCTCAGGGTAGCGCCGGGCAAAATCTTCCCAAAAGGCGACCTGCCTTTCGGCCGAGGCGCCAAGAAAAGTCGGGTCGGCCAATTGGCGGGCCTTGAGCGCCTCGCCTGCGGCCTTGAGTTGGGCCCGGCGAATGTCCTGCGCGTCGCGTAATCGTTGGGCCTCCAGAGCGCGTTGGGCCGCCTCCGCCTCAAATTCTGGGCGCGGCATCAGTGCTACGCGGGTGACGATCCCGTCCTGCAGCTCCACCTCGCCGCGCTCGAAATACAGCAAAAGACGATCATCGGCCTCGGCCTGCCCGCGAGCTCGGCCCAAGGTTGTGCGCACTTGCTCAAGCGTGGCACCGAGCGGCACCTCCGCGGTCGTGATGGCCAAGGGTAGTAGATACAGGAGTGCCCGGGGGATGATGCGCATGACCGTCTCCTTGAACATGATTCAGGGTGATCGGTTTCTGCCAACATGCAACCTTGGGTCGACTACGCTGGTGGCTGCCACTGCGGCCCGGGCCAGTTAAATACGTAGCGGGCGTCGGGCAGGTGCCAAGCCACGGCCCGGGCGTGGGTCCGGCGCACCCCCGGAGTGCGCGCCATGTCGTCGGCGAGCCCGCTCCACGCGTATTCCACGCCGACCTCGATCGGGGCCGGCAAGGACCAGAGTTGTGCGGTGGATCGGCGTGCGATAGCGGTGGCGACATCACGCCGGATGCAGGCCCGCACGTCGGCCGTGGGATAAAGTTCGCAGGTCGCCCAACCGGTGCCGCGCTTGGTCGGGGTGGTCGCGACCCAGGGAAAAAGTCGGCCCGCTTCGGCACACAGCGCTTCGTCGCCGGAGACATGGAGCAGCGGCACGCCAAAATTAGCCGCGTGCAAAACAAACATACTCATCTCACCGGCGTCGGCGCGGTTGAGGGTGTAGCGGCAGATTTCCTTCGGATTCATCGTATGATCAATGAACCCATTGACGGTGCCGGCCATGGCGTGCTGACCGACCATCAGCACACCGACCGCATCGCGGTCGAGTCCGTCCAGCTGCCATGGTGCCCCGGGAATCAGGCGGCGGATACTGGCGCGCGGATCAAGACTGACTCGTGCGAAGGCCTTTTGTCCGTTGCGTCCGTGCAGATCCCACACGATCACCTCGGTGGCCCCAGCGTCGAAGCACCCTGCGATGGTGGCATTGGTGTCGGCGGCGAGCTGGGTGAGGCCGTGGGCGTAGGCGGGATCAGCGTCGTCGAGCGCGTAGCATTGCTCCCAATCGTCCACGCCGGCGAGACCTTCCATGTCGGTAAAGAGGCAGATTTTCATGTTGCCGAGACTACACCGTGGGGCGGGTTATAGGCAACTGGATCCAGCGACAATCCGGCCATGACCAACCCCGGCATTGCCAGCGGAGGGGACATCGTAACGATGCGAATCCATCCTCACACCTCATGAAAAATCTCCTCCCTGAACTGGGCATCCAGAGCTATTGCTTCCGTGACAGCAAGGAACTGCCCACCGTTCTCGCCCGGCTCAAGGCCTGTGGCGTCACCACGATCGAGCTGTGCCGTGTGCACGTGGATTTCACCCGCGAGGAAGATTTCGGCGCCGTCATCGCACAGTGTCGCGCCGCCGGCGTGCGTATCGCCAGCTTCGGGGTAGAGCGATTTACCGGCGATGCCGCCCAAGATCGTCGTTTGGGAGAATTTGCGCGCCTCGCGGGGGCGAAGGTCATAACGGCCGATTTCGATCCGGGGGCCGGCTCCGAGGTCTGGCGGAGTGCGGAAAAACTTGCCGACCAATACGACCTGCAGATCGCGATCCACAACCACGGCGGTCGCCACTGGCTGGGTAACGCGCAGATGCTGGCCCAAATCTTCGCCACGACCTCTCCACGTATCGGTCTCTGTCTCGATACGGCTTGGGCGCTTGACGCTCGCGAGGATCCTGTCGCGATGGCGGAAAAATTCGCCGACCGACTCTATGGTGTGCACCTGAAGGATTTTGTCTTCGATCGGGCCGGCAAGCCCACGGACACCATCCTCGGCGAAGGCAACCTCGACCTGCAAAAAATGCTGCACCTGCTACAGGCCAATCCCCGCATGCAGAGTGTCATCATCGAATACGAGGGTGATATTGAGAATCCCGTGCCCGCGCTCACACAGTGCGTAAAAAAAATTCGGTTAGCCTAGCCTGAGTTGTTCACAGCCCCGTTCTGACTCAGTTAGGTCTCTTTCTTAAAAAAATCCGCACCGATGGCGTGGGCGTAGTGATCAAGCGTGTGGTGCAAGGGCTTTAACTGTCTCCACCGTAAAACGGTCCCAGTGTTCCACGAGGCGATCTTCCATCGGGTCGGAATCGGCGGAAACGATCATGCCGTGTGCGTCCAGCCAAGCGACGGTGCGACGCACGCCTTCTGCGTAAGGCGTAGCGTTGCGGTATTCCGGCACATCGCGTTTAAGCTTCGCGTTCGAGTAAACGCCATGGAAACGAAAAATCTCCTCCAGCGCGACGAAGCGCGGCCGGTCGATCGCGAGCAATAGGTCGGTCGGCACGTGCACGAGGCGTGGCGGGGGTGCGTCGATGGCGGCGGCGGTGCGCTGCGTATACTCATCCCACGTGACGACTTCGTCGGCCGTGATGTTGTAGGCTTCGCCGAAGCACTTGGGATTGCCGGCGGCGAAGGCAAAACCGATGCCGACGTCCTCGGAGAAGGCGCTCTGCCAGAGCCCGTGCCCATCGCCGCTCACGATGAGGGGCCGCCCGCGGCGCAGGCGATCCACGAAGGTAGGCGCCCAGCCGAGGTTGTTGATCACCCCGCCGCCCGGTCCGTAAGTGTGTGAAGGGCGGAAGATCGTGACGGGCAGCCGGCCCGCGGCGTGGGCGTGGAAGAAGATCTGTTCGCAGGCGACTTTGTCGCGGCCGTAGGTGGTGTGGGGATTTTGCGGCGTGGTTTCGCTGGTGGGGAGGACGGTCTGCGTGTTGCCGTAAGTGCAGACGGTGCTGCAAAAAATAAAATGTCTGCACCGTCCGGCGAAGGCGCGCACGGCGCTTTCCGCCTGATCGGGCCGGAAGCAAATCATGTCGATCACCACGTCCCAAGGGCCGGCGGCGGCGATCGCTGACTCGAACGCCGGCAAATCATCGCGGTCACCTTGGAGGCGTTGCACGCCGGGACCGAGCCGGTCATCGGTGCGTCCCCGGTTAAACACCGTGAGGGCCGCGCCGCGTGTGCGCAGGGCTTTGACGATGCCGGTTGAGATAAGGCCGGAGCCACCGATGACGAGAACTTTCATACCGTCAACGAATCGGCTTGGGTTACCGATGTCCAACCTGCAGCGCGGGCGCATGTTTCACACCTTGGAGTGTGAAATATGCGGGTTAATCCGTGCAAAAAATGATCTACCCGCTACTGCTGGTGGGCGACGTATGATCCGAATCAAGCCCGCACTCGGGGCGTGCCACCTGCTCGCGTTGATGCTGAGTATGGGCGCGCCCCCCGCACTAGCCGCCACGGAGCCGATCGCGAGATATGCGTTGGTTCGGTATTATGAGGGCAGCGAACTCGCGTCGCTGCCGGTGGGTAAAACGACTTACCGCGAGGTTAAGGTGCGGTCGGTCACGGTTCGCACGGTCATGATCACCCATACTCAAGGGATGGCGGCGGTGCGGCTGCGGGACCTGTCGCCCGAGCTTCAAGCGGCGTTTGGCTATGATCCGGCGGCAGACCAAACCAGCGATGCGGCGCTTAGTCAGGCCACAGCCCTGCGTCAGGCGCAACTCGCGGCGGCCGCGAGGGCGGCCGACAAACCGGTGGCCGTGAGCGGCAAGTTTGACCAACTGCTGCGTGAATTCGGTCGGACTGCCCCCATGAAAAACCGGGTAGATCTGCGGCCCAAGTTTCGCGCGTTGGAGCTTCATGCCAAGGACCAGGGGCGGCGGCCGAGCTGCTCGGTGTTTGCCGTGGTGAGTGCGCTGGAATACCTGCAAGCCGAGGCCACGGGACAAGCCGAAAAACTGTCCGAAGAATATCTGATCTGGGCTACATTGATGACCATCCAGCGGTCGGGAGCGGGCGCAGCGCAGCTGATGGGTGACGATGCCGACGCCGGCTTTGCGTTGACGGAGGTTGTGACGGCGCTGCGCAGCTACGGCATCCCGCCTTACGAAGTGATGCCCAACACGCTTGGGCGGAACAACAACTTCATAGCCGAACCTCCGCCGGCGGTGATTGCCGCTGCGCGGCAGCGGACCCGGGTGGCCGTGCACCTGGTGCCGGGACGCGATAACGCCACTCAGCTCAACAACGTGGTGCATGCCTTGAATGCGGAGATACCCGTAGCCATTGGCACGGCTTGGCCGCGCTTTCGCAACATGCGGGCGGCGTTGCTGAACTCCCAAGAACCGATTCCCGGCTATGGTCACGCGGTCACACTCGTGGGTTACACGACGGAGACCGGACGGATGGAAGATGCGGTCTTCATCTTCAAAAACTCCTGGGGCGCGAATTGGGGTGCTAATGGCTTTGGCTTTGCCACCTACGCCTACCTGCTGAAGCACCTACAGAATGCGATCTTACTTGAGCTGAATCTCGGCGGCTGAACCTCAGCTTTGGCTCATACCAAGACCCTGAGGCTGGTTCGATCCGGTGATAGGGATTGAAAGAGCCGGTCAGGCCATTGTTTTCAGACTCTCCTCGGCTGGTTGGCGAAAAAATTTCAACACGTTCAAGCCCTCACCCGGTAGAGTTACCTCTGTCAGCTCCAGCCGGCCCCATAGTTAACAAACAACGGCCCGACCCCATTGTAGACCGCGTCCGCGTCTGGCGGGGTGGGCGCGGTTGCCGGCCTAACTCTTCGTGGTCAACTTTCCGCTTCGCGGCCGAGGAGCCAGAGCAGGTCGGACAGGCGGTTGGTGAAGGCACGGAGATCGGGACGGATGGAACGGCTTTGGGCGGGGAGGGTGGTGAGGCGGCGTTCGGCACGGCGGGCGATCACGCGGGCGGTGTCGAAGGCGGCGGAAAGGGCGTTGGCGCCGGGGGTGGCCCAGCCGTCGAATTTAAGGCCCTTTGCCTCGAGGGCGGCGATCGCGGCGTCCAACCGGGCGAGATCGGCGACGCCGATTTTGACAAACTTGGACTCGGCGTAGCGGGCCGTGTCGGTCTCGGCGCAGGCGAGCTCGCCCATGAGAGCGACGAGATTATGCTGCATGGCGGTGAGGAGTTCGCGCGTGGAGGCGGCGTTCGTGCCGAGCAGTGGCTTGATGGCGCCGAGCGCAACGTTGAGTTCGTCGAAGGCACCGACGGCCTCGACCTGCGGATGATCCTTCGGCACGCGCTGGCCGTAGAGCAGGCTGGTGGTGCCGTCGTCACCGGTGCGCGTGGCGATGCTCATGATTTCGGCGCGGCGGCGCGGGTCTGGCGAGCGAGTTCCTTGATCAGTGGCTCGAGTGTGGTGCGCACTTTTTTCTCCATGCGGTCGATGAAGAGCGTGCCCTGCACGTGGTCGTATTCGTGTTGGAGGTAGCGTGCGAGGAGCCCGTCACAGGTGAGTTCGTGCGGCGTGCCGAGGGTGTCCTGATAACGGAGGGTGATGGCATCGGGCCGGATGATATCGCCGCGGATCTCGGGAAAAGACAGGCAGCCTTCCTCGAGGATATAGTCAACGGTGCCGGGCTGGACCTTGATCACGGGATTGACGGCGACCAGCGGCATGAAGAGCTCCAGCGGTGGCTGGGCACCATCCAGTGTCCAAGTGAAGTCGCGGTCCGCCTCGCGGAGGTCCGCCACAAAGAGCTGGAGCGGCTGACCTACCTGTTGGGCGGCGAGACCGATGCCGCGGGCAGCGTGCATGGTGTCAATCATGACGGCGGCGAACTTGGTCAAGCCGGCATCGAAGACGGTGATTTTGTCACCTTTCTTACGCAAGACGGGGTGGTTGTAGTGAACAATTGGCAGGGACATTGGTCGGGGATGTGGCGCACAAGCGTGGGTTTGCCTTCCAAACCCGGCAATTCAATACTCCTTCCATGCGAAGTCCAACCCCGCTCATCCCAAGGCTGCTGGCCGCGCCGGTCAGCGTCGCGGTGGGGTTATTGCTGGCGGCGGGGGCGTGGTTGCTGCCGGTGAATCTGAAGTCGGTGACGCCGGCACTGCTGGCGGAGGCGGGCCGCGGCACCCTGTCGGTGACCGGGCTCGGGCAGCAATTGGTCGCGGCCGAGAAGATTGGCCCCGCGGAACTCGTGCTCGCGGCCGCGCGGGCCGTCAACGCACCGCAAACACCCGCGCTGGTAGCGGCCGTGACCGGCTTGGCGCAGCATCAGGCAGGATTGGTGGCGTGGGGTGGGTGGGATCCCTTTTTGGAACCCTTGTTCAAATTACGGGAAAGCACGGCCCCGGATGCGAGCACGCCGGTGCTTACTTTTTTTATCCCTGAAAAATCGCGCGAAACGCTGCGTGGTTTCTTGGCCAACTCACGCTCGCTCGGTGTGCAAGCCCTGCTGCGGACGCGTCCGCTGACCGATACGGGTCGCTTCGTACCGGCGACGGAGCCCGGTGGGCAGCCGCTTGATGCGGTCATCTTGCTCACGGCCCTGCTCTATCAAGGCGAGCATCTGTCGGCGACATTGCAGCGGGAACTGCGCGGAGCCGCCGAGACGGCGGTGGTGAACGGCCCACTGGGGGAACTGGAACCGTTCTACATGGACCTGCTCTCGCTGAGCCAGCGATTGAACTGGGTGCAGTTGAGCGACCTGCTGCGCCGCACCGACGACGCCAAGACCGTGGGTGAATACGCGCACCTAGCGCGGGTGGCGCCGGAGGATCTCGCACTCATCTACACCGCCGCCCTGTTTTCGGACTCGGCGGACAAGGTTGCGGCCTACCTCATCCAATACGGCCGGGCCGGGGCGACCGATCTGCGGCTGGCGCTTACGCACGGCCAGGGCGCGGTGCGGCAACTCCTCCTGCGGCAGGTGCCGGTGAATCACGACGCCGGCCCCACCCTCGGTGGCGCGGCGGCACTGGCGTTGCTTTATCCCGGGCTGACCTTGGTCCTGAAGTATCTCGGCTATGTGCTCGGCGCATTTCTGGTGTTGCGGGGTGCCGACCGCTGGCTGTTTCCGTCGCTGGATCATGCCACCATGGCGTTGCCGCGGGCGAAGAGCGGCGTGCTGGCACTCCTGTTTGCCGCGCTGCTGGTGGTCGTTACCGAACCGTTTCTGCTCAACGCGGCGCCCCCTTCTGAGTTTCAGGCCCGCTTCACCTTCCCCGTGCTTGTCACCCTTTCCGAACTGCCCGCTCCCGCAACTGACCAAACTATCGCGACTATGGACTCCAGAACCCTCATCTCCGTCGGCTTTTTCGCCGCCCTGCAAATTGTCGTTTATCTGATCTGTCTCGCAAAGATCCGCGAGGTCGCCCGGCAGGCTGCACCTTCACTGCTGAAACTCAGGCTCATGGAAAATGAAGAGAACCTCTTCGACAGCGGGCTCTATGTCGGCATCGGCGGCACGGCCGCCGCGCTCGTGATGCAGGTGCTCGGCCTGATCGAACCCAATCTACTCGCGGCGTATTCCTCCAATCTTTTTGGCATCACCTGTGTCGCTCTGGTGAAGATCCGCCATGTGCGCCCCTACAAGCGCCAGCTCATTATCGCTAGTCAGGTCGAGCTCCAACCCACCGGCCAATGAACAAGACGCTTCTGCTCATCCTCTGCGATTTCCTCCTCCTCAACCTGCTTGCGCTCACCCGGTGGGAAAAGGCGGAACCGGCGCAAGGTCGCCAACCGCCCGTGCCGGAGGTGGCGGCTAATGCCGCCACCCGGGATGCGGACTTGGTCGCGGCCATGCAAATGGCGCTGACCGATGAACGCGGCTCGCGGTCGGCCTTGGCGGAGCAATTGCAAACGACCGCCGCGACCTTGGCGGAACGGGAGCAGAATCTCGCCCGCAGCGAGAACGAGGCGGGCCGGCTGAGTGCCGCGCTGACGACGACGCAGCAAACCACGGAGCAGCTTACCCGGCAGGTGGCCGTCGCCACACAGGATGCTTCGATGACCAAGGAGCAGCTGGCGAGGCTTCAGCGTGAGCTGGAGGCGAAGCGCGCCGAGGCGCAACGCCAGCAGGAAGCTATCCGTGCGCTCGAGCAGCAACAGGGTGAGGCGCGTGAACGCATCGAGGGTCTGACCGTCGCGGTGAAAGTGGCCGAACAAGAGAAGGTGCTGCTGCGCGAAACCGCCGACATTTTCCGGCAACAGGCGGAGGCCGAGCGCGTCGAGCGCGCGAAGGTGCAGGCGACTACGGTCCAACTGGCGCGGGGGGTTGGTCAACTCGCGGAGCAATCCGGTGAGCTCACCCGTGAGATCCGCGACAACCGGCCGATCAATGCGAATGTCTTGTTCAATGATTTTCTGGCCAACCGGGTGAACACTACATTCACGGCCTACCGGCGCTCGATGCTCGGGCCGATCACCCGCACGCGGGAGGCGCGCACCGTCTTCATCACCGACGGCACCCAAGTCTATGCGCTGCTGCATATGGATGATACGCCATTCTCGGTGAGGGAGGTCGGCGCGGATTGGGAAAGGCTCAGCGTCGAGTTCACTCGTGCCCCGGCCTATCGTAGCACGGTAGAGCGGGTGGATTTTCTTTCGCTGGATCCGCGCGTGGTGGTGTTGCCGGTGTCGCCGGCGCAAGTGGCGGCACTGGGCGCAAAAGTGTATGAGACGGCGTTGGAGCCCTTCAAATTTCCCGAGGCCGTGCTGATCAGTGGCGGCGGCGCGGGGTATGGTGAGGTGACTTTCCGGCTTGATGCGAGCACACCGGGATATGTGCGGGTGGACAACCGGCTCATGAAACGGCTGCTGGGCGACTTTGCCCCCACGCGAGGCGATCTGGTCTTTAGCAAAACCGGTGAACTGCTCGGCATCATGGTGAGCACAGATTTTTGCGCGCTCGTGACCAATGTCCTGCCGGCCCGGAGCATCCGCACCGGTGACGACATTAAGGAGCAGGCAACCGGCCGCATCCTCGACGACGGGGTCGCCCGTTACCGCGCCTTGCCGTTCAAGCTGCAGTAGACCGGGTCCGGGATTGTGTTGCGGGCTGGAGTCGGGGAGGCTGGGGGCGACACCATGGCTGTGCGGAAACCGAATATTTTGTGGATTGTGACTACCCAGTGGCGGGCCCAGGCCTGCGGCTATGCCGGGGATGGGAATGCGCGGACGCCGGCGTTGGACGCGCTCGCGGCCCGGAGCGTGAATTATGCCGAGGCGGTGACGCCGCATCCCTTCGGACCGTTTGCGCGGGCCGCGTTGTTGACGGGAGTGCCTTCGCCGCAGAATGGGGTGCGGGACTATTTTGATCCGTTGCCGGAGTCGGCGCGCACGATTGCGCACCTCTTGGGTGAGCGCGGTTATGCGACGGCGTTTTTTGGTAAGTGGGGTGTGGGGAAGCGGGACCAGAGGGTGCTGCTGGTGGGCGAGGCGGCAGCGAAGCTGGTTGTGCCGGAGGGGCCGCGCGGCGGGTTTGATTTTTGGGAAGGCTTTGAGGGCGGCTTTTTGTTGAATGATCCGTGGTTGCAGGGCAACCGGCTGCCTGAGCCGGTGAAGCTGGAGGGATACCAGAGTGACATTTTGTGCGAGCGGAGCGCCGACTTTTTGCGGGATCAAACCGGGCCGTGGTTCACTCTAGTAAGTATGGAGTCGCCGCATCCACCCTATGCAGCGTCCGCGGCCGGGATGACCCCTCGCCCCGTGACCTTGGCCGCGAATGTGCCACCCGCGGCGGCGGAGTTGGCGCGGCGTGAGCTAGCCGGGTATTATGCGCACATCGAAGCCACGGACCGGGCGATTGGCCGGCTGGTGGCCGAGCAGGCGGACGACACGATCATCGTCTTGACCAGCGTGCATGGCGACATGCATGGAGCGCACGGATTTTTCCGCAAAGGGTGGCCGCATGAGGAAAGTGTGCGCGTGCCCTTGCTCGTCCGGCGGCCGGCCGTGGCCCCGTGTCGGGACGAGGCGGCGGTCTCATTGTTGGACCTGCCGGCGATGACGCTGGCGTGGGCCGAGGGCCGGGCGTGGCATGGTCGCCGGCCGGCGGCGACACTATCCATGCCGAGCGTGGTGCGACTGCCGCAGCAGTGCGACCGAGTATGGCGGGGCTGGCGATCGCCGACACGCAAGCTGGTGCTCAATGCGGACGGCACACCTTGGCTGTATTTTGATTTGGCGCGCGATCCTGGGGAGCAGCGTAATCTCGCTACTGATCCGGCTAATACCGACGAGCTGACGGCTTGGCGCCGACAGCTCGAATGACTCACGGTCCGGCGGCCGAAGGTGGCTCAGCAGATTCGGCGAAAGTATCGTCGGGTGAGGTATAGCCCATGGCGAACTGGCGTTTGATCGCCTCCACGAGTTCGGGCATTTTCACGGGTTTGCTGATGTAGTCGTCCATGCCGGCGGCGAGGCAGAGCTCCCGGTCACCGGCCATGGCGTTGGCCGTGAGGGCGATGATTTTCGGCTGGTAGTCAGCCGGCACATGGCGGCGGATCTGACGGGTGGCCTCGAAGCCGTCCATCTCGGGCATCTGCAGATCCATGAGGATGAGGTCGTAGTGCCGGGCCTCAATCGCGCGGAGGGCTTCGAGGCCATTGCCGACGGCGACGGCCTCGTAGCCGAGGCGTTCGAGGAAGCGCAGGGCGACCTTCTGGTTCACCGCGTTGTCTTCGACGAGCAGGACATTGAGGGAAATATCCTCGGCGAGCACGCGGGCGGTCGGTTTGGTCTTACCGCTGGCCTCGACCGCCGTGGGCGCACTGAAAATTTGCACGAGTGTCTGCAGGAGGGTGTGACTTTTGATTGGCTTGTAGATCGTGCCGAAGGGCCGCCCATCGGTGGGGGCGGCGGGCGCGGTCTGGCCGAAGGGCAACATGAGCACCCGGGCGCAGCGAATATCGAGCAATTCGTCGAGTGGGGAGCTGCCGGGGGAAGTCTCATCGCCGTCGATGATGATCAGCACGGGCGGTTGCAGAAGTTTGGTGCAAAAATCTCGCGCCACGGCAGGCGTGCGGGTGAAGGCGACGAACAGTCCCCACGACTCGAGGAGCGCGCGCAGTTGATTCTGGATGGCGAGGTTGTCCTCGACGATCAGCACGAGGCCGTCGAGCAGCCGGTTGGGGATAGTTGCCGGCGCCTGCTCGACGGGCATCGGGGCGGGGGTGGTGAGAATACTGAAGATGAAACTGGAGCCCTTGCCCACGGTGCTCTCGACCCGGATGCTTCCGCCCATCAGGGCGCTGAGGCGCTGGCAGATGACCAAGCCGAGGCCGGTGCCGCCATATTTGCGGGTGGTGGAAGAGTCCACCTGTGAGAAGGCCTTGAAGAGGCGGTTGACGCGATCCGGCGGGATGCCGATGCCAGTATCGCGCACGGCGAATTCCAGCGCGATGGCCTCGCTGGTGGCATCGCCGGAGAGCAGGCGCACCTCGATCACGATGCTGCCACCCGGCGTGAACTTGACGGCGTTATTGACGAGGTTGACGACGATCTGCCGGAGACGGGTGACGTCGCCGTTGATCCAGGCGGGCACGCCGGGTGTCAGGGTGTAGGCAAACTCGATCTTCTTGCTGGACGCCTGCAGGGCAAAGAGATCGAGCGCCTCTTCCAAGCAGGACGAAAGACTGAAGGGGATGGATTCGAGCTCCAGCTTGCCGGACTCGATCTTGGAGAAATCGAGGATATCGTTGATGATGGCGAGGAGCGATTCGCCGGAGGTATGGATGGTGTTAACGAAGTCGCGCTGCTCAGGCGTGAGCGGTGTCTCCATCAGCAGGCTGGTCATGCCGATGACGCCATTCATCGGAGTGCGGATCTCGTGCGACATCGAAGCGAGGAATTCGCTCTTAGCACGCGAAGCGGCATCAGCCTCGGCCTTGGCGCGACGTAACTGCGCCTCGGTATCCACCCGGGCGGTAATATCCGTTTCGATAGCGATGAAGTTCTCGATTTGGCCGGACTCGTTGACCACGGGTTCGATCTCGAGGTGGAGGTGATATTTACGGCCGGATTTTGAGTAATGGACCAGTTCGGTTGCATGGCCTTGCCCGAGGGTCATGGCGTTGCGGATATCCGCGATGGTCTGCGGGTCGGTCTCGGGACCGGTCATGAAATCCACGGGATTATGGCCGACGGCCTCCTCCAGCGTGTATTCCATGACGCGACAAAAGCTTTCGTTGACCCACTCAATCGTGCCATCCGGAGAGGTGATCAGGACGGGGTTGTCGGTCTTTGCGGCGACGAGGGAGAGTTTGCGGGCCTCGGCTTGGCTGGCGCGCAACGCCTGCTCCGCTTCGCGGCGGGCTGTGATATCCTGCATCGTGCCGATGATGCGGATCGGGTGACCGTCGTCGGAGGACGCGACGGTCTTGGCCCGCGTGGAGATCCAGCGCCAGTGCCCGTCGTTGGCGCGCAGCCGGTATTCCGGATCGATGAAGGTCGTTGCTCCCTCGAGTTGCAGATCAAACTGGCGGCGATACTCGGCGAGGTCGGCCGGGTCCACGAGGGATTGCCAGGCTTCCATCGTCGCTGGCATGCGGGCGGGGTCGTAGCCGAGGATGCTCCAGAGCCCGGGGCTGTAATAGGCGTGGTTGGCGGGGACGTTCCACTCGAAGATGCCGATGTGGGTGGAATCGAGCGCCAGCCGCAGCCGCTCATCGGAAACTTTGAGGCGGGCTTCGATGCGGCGGCGTTCTTCATTTTCGGCGAGGAGCTGACGATTGGAAGATTCGGCTGCGCGCTGGCCGCCGCGAGCGCTCCGCGCCAGTTGGACGCTGAGGGCCAGTAGCAGGCTGAAGCTGAGACCGGCGATCAGGGCGATCTCGGGCAGGTGGCGGCGCTCGCGGGCCATGGACTCCTGGGTGGGCTGCAGACTCAGCCGTAGGCGACGATCCATGATGGAAAAAGATTTTTCCATCATGAGATGGTCGGTATGCGACTGATCCGGGTAGAGGGTGGTGCTGAAAACCATGTCGCCGGCGACGCCCACATGGACGTGGTAGTCGCTGCTCAGTTTGAGCCGGTCCGTGATGATGGTGCGGAAAAACCGCTGATTGAAAAATTCCGCACCCGTGAAACCGATGATTTCCCCCTTGTAGAAGATCGGCGCATAAATGGCGAAACCGCCCCCTAGGCCGCTGAGCCCGATGGTGGTGGAGACGATCGGCTTGCCCGTGGCGCGGGCCGCTTCCAGCGCCGCCAGCCGGGGGGCATCCGCCGTGTGATCGTAGGCGAGGGCGTCCTCATTGCCCTCGACGGGATACACCCAGCGCGTGCGCAGGTTGGGGTGGATCCAGGAAATGGAGCGACAACCCAAGAGCGCAGTGTCGCTCAACTGCAGTCCGGCGTCCACCTCCCAGACCGCTTTGGTGGGGATCTCATTGCTCCATTTGCGGGTGAGGCGTTCGATGGCATTGGCTTGGCGCTCGAGTTCGGAACCGATTTGGATCGCGAGGGTTTCCATCGCGGTCTGGGTGCGCGCGTTCTGGTAAGCTACCTCGCGTTCGCGGAGGCCGACCCAAAAAATCAGGGTGATGGTGAGGCCGGCGATGACGACCGGCACGGGCGACCAGCGCGGCGGACCATCCTCAACTTGCATCGTCTCGCGCCAGGCAAGGAGTAGGGCCGCGCCGCCGAGCAGGATCAAGCCGGCCGCGGTCACCGGCGAAGTGGGCACCCCCGAGCCCCACATGTAGACCGCCGACAGATTGCCTGCGTATCCCAATAAAATGGATACGCCGATGGCGACGACGATCGATCCCATGATGGCTTTGGCCGGCAGATAAAATCGTTGGGGCATGCGGAGGTGGTGCAGGATCAGTGCGAGGGCCGCCAGCAGCAGACTGAGGGAGACGGCCGCCGGAAACTCGACCGGGATAGCCAGTTCCGGCCGGCCCTGGTCCACCCGCAGAAAATCAGCCCCCCAGCCAAAGGTGTTGTGCAGCATGTGCTGTAAACCGAATGCGCCGGGCAGCGCCACCAACCACAGGCCTCGCGGCCAGAACCATTCGTGGGACAACAACGCGAAGCCAAAAACCAGTAGCGCAAGGGCGACGCTCCCCCGGATCGGCACAGAGTCGGCGAACGGCTGGACCAAGAAATTGATTTCCAGCAACCAACCGGCGAGCGCAAGGCCGCCCAAAGCGATCAAGCCCCATGCCAACGAAAGGGATATGCGTTCCAGCCATGAGCGGCGCGGCAATGTGGCTAACGGGTTCATTGAGGGATTCACCCTAGGGAATGGGGTGGTTTTCCGTGGAGGGCAATCCCGTTTCAGGGCAGGCCGATTCGGTCCCCAAGCTCTTTTTCACTTGTTGCAGGCGTGGCAACGGGGGGCGTGGGATCAGCCGGGCGTTCGAGGCCGGAGGGCTGCAGGAGTGAACGGAAGAAATTGGTAGGCCCCATCACGAGTGACCAGGTGGGTTTTTCCAATTGGCCGGTGAGCTTTACTTCAAGGACGTTGGAAAGGGGTGACAACACGGCACCGACTACAGTTTTCAGGATAAATTTTCTTTCCTGGAAAGGATAGATGCGGGCGTTAAAATCCACGGTCCGCTCGGCGAGCAGGTAATTGCCATGGGCATTGATGGCGGCATTCGTCCCAGTGAGACTGATGTTAGGAAACACGAGCTTCGCACGCTCCACCGTGAAATCGGTGCTAAGCGAATCGAAACTGAGATTGGTGAAATAGACCAATTCCGACAGCAGACCGAGGAGACGGACGCGGCCCAGACCCGGTCCGCTGAGATCGGCGCGACCACTGCCGGTGAAGCTGTAGGTATCTTCCAGCAGGCCGCTGGCGGAGAGGTTGAGGTCCAGATACACTTTGGCCGTGCCCTCGATGTAGGTGCTGGTTGGTGCCAAGGGTGCGCCGCTGCGATGGGCGGAGAATGTTTCTAGCGCGATGGCCGCGTCCCGCAGGCTGGCGTGCCGCAAGGCGAGATCGAAGCCCAGACGGCGGACGGTTTCGGGTCCGTCGATCATGACCCGTCCGCCGGCGATACCGCCGGCGAAACCCACCTCGACTGGCGTGAGATCTATCACATCGTCGCGCACCGATGCGACGAAGGAGAGGTGTGTGAGCGGGAAACCATGGTAGGTAAGCGGAGCACTGGTGACCGCGGTCACCTGCAATTCGCGTCGACTGGGGTCCGCGGCCGCCGGTCCGTTGATCCACCCCCGGGCGGTTAAGTCCGGTGCTTGGGTGAAAACAAATGGGTCGGTGACCGCGACCATTGCGGGTCCGACCAGCGGCGCAGTTTCCGCGACCGCCAAGGTCGAGGTGAAGTCAAAACCTATCTGTTTCAGTTGACCGCCCGCGTCGGCGAGGGCGCGGGTGAAAGTGCCGCGGGCCGCGCCGCCGCCGCGCGTGGCGAAAACTTCCAAGGCGTCATAGAAATACGGCCGGACGAAAATCCGGGTGATGGCGTGGTCAAGGGTGACGCCGCGAATGACCGGATTCTCGCACTCGGCCAAGACGAACACCGTGGTTTCCGGACCGCGCCCCCAGCGGCCGCGGACATCGACATCGGCGACCGGCGCCCGGCTGGAAAAATCGAAACCCGACCAAAAGTTCGGCCACCATTCCCGGAACCAGCCGCCGATGGCGGGAGGATCCAGCCGACCGCGCAGCAGGAAACGGAATTCCTTCGAGGCTAGATCCTGCGCGAAGCTGCCGCGCGCAAGGTTGGTCCCAAGCCGGGCGAAGGCATCGGTGGCGTGAAAATTCCGACCATCGAATTGGACGAAGCCACCGGCCTCATCTAACAGCACGCGGTGAGCTTGGACCTGCTTCGCCGCCACATGCCCTTGGACGCTGGTGAATTGCCAGCCCGGGGCAAAGTCGGCCGTCAGGTCGAAGGCGGGGGCCTGATTGAAATGAATGAACGGGCGTAGATCCCGCCCGAAACGTTGGCCGATCCAGGCCAGAAGGTCGGGGGGGAAACGTCCTACCGTGTGCAAGCGGGCGGTCTGATCGGTGAGGTTGACGGCCCCCGTGACGCTCACCGGTTCACCCAGCACATGGGCGGTGAGGGCGCCCTGCAGCTCCGGCAGCGGTCTGGATTCGACCCGCAAGGCGACATCCGTGGCGGTGAGGCGCTGCCCGGAGAGTGCGGCGAAGCTTGTCTCCGCGGTGAGAAAATCAAACCGGCGTTCATTCAGCCGCAGGCGGCCGTGCACCAAACTACGGGCCCGGCTGGCGCGAATGCCCTCGGGCAATTGCAAGGTCTGGGCGGCGACGGCCAAGCGCAGAAAGGCCGGGGTGTCGCCGAACAAAGGCAGGAGGGTTTCGACCTGCACGTCGGTGGCGGCGAGGGCGAATTCCGGACGCAAATCAATCTGCTCGGCGAACAGGTGTGCGCGGACGGTGGCGCCGCGGGTCTCGGATGGCGTGAGCAACAAATCGAGTTGGGGCGCACGTAAGCGGGTGAGTTGCGCTTCGACGGCGAGGAGTCGTCGGCAAATCTCGGGGTAATGCCGGGTGAGCATTTCCGCTAGCGGAAGCGGGGCGTCACGTTGACCTTGGAGCAAGGGATCTGCGTTCAGCTCGCCGTGGGCCGTTAGGCGCAGGTTGGCCAGTCGGCCACTGAGGTGGGTGAGGGCGTAGGCGCGACCAGCGGGAACGATGGCGAAATCGAGATCGTGCACGATGGGCTCGGCGCGACCGGTGGCGGAGAGCATGGCCGGCACGCTCAGGGTAACCCCGGAAGCGTCCAGTCCGCGCGGTTCGAACCGACCGGCCAGCATGGCCCAAGGGTTAAGACTTAGGTGGACAACGCGAACGCTGGCCACCGGTTCATCGAAGGTCGGCAGGAAGAGGCGGGCGTCTTGCAGCAACACCTCGCCGGTGGGGTCAAAACTCGCGCGACTGAAATCGAGCCGCACGCCGGAGACGGCGAGCCGTTCCTCCAGCGCGCGCAACATGAACGGCGGCAGCGCCAGTTCGCGGTTGAGGGCGATGTAGCTTTGGCCGATGAGCAGGAGCCCGAGTGCCAGCCACAGCGACCAAAGGCCGAACGCGAGCAGGCAGGCGGCGCAGAAGCGACCACCCTGGCGGCAAAGTTTCAGCCACTTTTGCATCACACGGGCGGGGCGGTAGACCGGGAATCCATGGCAGCGATCTCGCAGATCATGGGTCCGGCGATATTACCGGCGGGCCCGGGTCGCGCGCCGCATACGTGATGGCCCAGAGCGCATCCAGCAGCGGTTGTTCGAGTTCAAACACGGCGGCGAATTCAGGGGCGCCCGCGAGTTGCAGGCCGCCGCCGATGCGCTCGGTCAGGAAGAGGGTGAGGGTCCCCGTTTGTCCGCCTTCGCCGCCGGGCAGGGCGATGGTGGCGTCCAGGCGATAGCGCCACCGGCGTTCCTCGCCACCGACGACCACTTGGTCGGCAAATTCATCGAGCACGAAACGTGGGGTGCGCAACGTGCGTAGCTGGGTGGCCAATGTTGCCACCGGCGAGTCGGCCGGCGTGTCGGCGAGCGTTTGCTCAAGGACGATGGTGTCGGTCTGCAGATCGGTGAGCTTTAGCGTGGTGAAACGCGCGGTCGCGGTCAGCTCGCGCAGCCGGCTTTCGCGGTAGGCGAGAGTTGATACGGGCACCGCATCGAGGATGGCGGGGTCGATGCCATAGATGAAGCGTTCGCCCCCCAGCCGGGCATAGGCGCGGCCGTCGCGCGGCGTGGTGACGCCGATTTGCAGCGTGAGCGTGCTGCTGGTGCCCTGACCGGAGTTGAGCGTGAGGGAAATTTCCCGTTCGGGCCGATTAAAGCCCCAGGTCTCGAGGTCGGCGTCGCTGGGGGCGTCGCTTTGGAATTTTTGCGCATTAAGCAGGAGCAGTTTCCCGAGTAGTCGCTCCACCGCCTGGGTGTCTGCCGCGCGTGTGACGGTGTTGGCGGCATCGGTGCGCCGGAGGAGTTGCCACGGTGTATCGGCGGAGGCCGCAGGATCGCGCTGGAGGGTGAGCGTGGGAACATTGGGCGCGGTTAAGGCGATGCTGGTCACGGTGGTGGGTTCAAACTCGAGCACGCGGGTCTCGCGCAATACTTCCTGGGCGTTGCGTAGGGCGGTGAGCAGATTGGCCGGCACGGCGACGGTGAAGACAGCGGTTTTGCCCTCGAGCATGGCTTGGAATTCGACATCGGGACTGGGGTTGGCGGAGCCGATGCTGGTGGCTGCTTGAGCGATGGCAGTGGTGCCAAGTTCGGCCCCGAGAATCAGGGTTTCGGCTCGGTTGTTACCTTGGAGGCTGATGCGGAGCGCGGGATTGGTCCCCGGCGCGATACCGGCGGTGCCGGGCGGGAGAAAGGACCGCACGCGGAGGGTATTGAGGGCGTTGATGGTGAGCTCGGTCGTGGTTTTATTGGCGCGGGCGATGATGGGTGCCTCGAAGGCCCAGCGACCGGCATCGCGCCGCACGCGGATGCGGAGATTGGCGGCGGTTTGCAGTGCCAGCGACCGCGCCTCGAAGACGGGGATGGTGAAGAGCGTATCGGCGCGGAGCCCCACGAAATTAAGGGCCACGCTGCGCGCGAAACTTTGATTGACGACATGAATGCGGGTGCCGTCGGCTGAGAGAATATAAAGCCGGTTGCCCACCTTGGTCTCGTCGCCGATTTGGAGGGTGACCGGTGGCTGGGCGCCGGGTTCGCCGGCAGCGAAGGTCACGGTGAGGCGCGGCTCGGCGAGGCCGTAGTCGGCGAGCGACTGGGCGTTCTTGGCGAGATCGGCTACGAGAAAACTGGTTTCGTGTTCGAGGAATTGGAGTTCGCTCACGACGCGGCTGACGGCGTGCGGATTGGCGGGCCAATCGATGGGTTCGGCCAGCGACCAATCGTTGCCTAGGCGGGTCAGCCGGATGGGGGTGCGGCCCGGGCCGGTGATGGTGAGTGCGCGGATGTCGGCGGTCTCGGGACCGAGCACGCGGCGCCGGGCCTCGAGCGAGGCGAGCTCGGTGCGCCAATTGCGCTCGAACTTGAAGATGAAGAAGAAGAGCGCGACGTTAAGAAAAACGAGGACGAGCGTGACTTTGGTGCGCATGGGACGGGAGGGTTCAGTTGCGGCGGGACCAATATACAAAGAGGCCGAGGGCCGCGGCAATGGCGGGTAAAACGAGGAGCAGGCTGAAGCGGAGGCGGGTGAGTTCCAGCTGGTTGAGGGAAAGCTGGTAGCGCTGGATGGGGCGCGCGGGGATATTGAGCTGGGTGTCGCGCTCGACGGTCCAGTTCACGGCGTTGAGGAAAAGGGCAAGGTTGCCCTCGCTGGCGATGCGCTGGTTGGTGACCATGTCATCGGTGCCGATGGCGACGAGGCGACCGCTCCGCACGCTGAAGGGAAGATTATCGCGGATCTGCACCCGCTCAGAGGCGACGATGACGCCAAGACGGTTGGCGGGAGGCATGTTGGGGAGGCCCTTGAGGTCGATGCCGAGGTTGTATTCCGGGACGCGCTGGAGGCGATAGCCGGTTTCGCCCCAAGCAGTGGGATAGGTGGCGGCGAGGGTGGTGACTTGCAGCTCGGCATTGGTGGCGCGACCGGGGTCTGGGCGCACGCTGCGACAGAGCCCGAGACGCAAGGTCAGGCGGTAGTCGATGAGGGTTTGGGTGATGGGGTGGGCGGAAAAATTGCGGAGAATGAAATCCGCGTTATCGGAGTAGCTTTCCGGGTTGGTGTCGTAGATGACGACATCGTCCACCAGCACGCCCCAATCGTAGAGTAAATCATCGAGCCCGTGGGCTATGCCGGGGGCGAGAAAGACGATGAGCCGGCCGGCGCGGGTGCCCAGATATTGGCGGAGCAGTTCCTGCTCGCTGGCGTCGTAGCGACCCTGTGGGGCCGCGGCGATGATGAGGGCGGCATCCTCCGGCACGCTGCGGGCGGTGCCGAGCGAGAGATATTCCACGGCAAAATTGCGGAGACGCAGTTGTTCGCTGAGAGCGGAGAGGCCGCGGTTGGGGTCCACGTCATCGGGGCGCAGCTCACCGTGGCCGGAAAGGAAGTAGATTTTTTCCTTCTCGGGTCTGGAGACGTCGAGGATGGCGGCAGTCAGCACCTGTTCGCCTTGGAAGGCTTTTTTCTCGCGGTTCTCGAAGCGGTAAAGCTCGTCGAGCGTGACCACCCGGCGCTTGTCACCGCAGATGAAGACGAGGACGTTGGGCTGATCGATACCGAGTTGGTCGGCCTCGCGCCGACGCTGGTAAATGTCGATGTAATCCACCGTGATGCGGCCGTCGGGGCGGTTCTCGGTGGTGTAGATGTATTCCCGGAGGAGACCGTGGAGATCGCGATAGGCTTGGGCGACCTCGGAACTATCAGATTCCGCGGTAAAGGTGGCGATGATGCGCACCGGGCGGTTGAGGTTGCGCAGATAGGAGGCGGTTTCGGGCGAGAGCGAATGCTGCCGGTGTTGGGTGAGGTCGAAACGCCACGCGTAGCTGCGCGCGAGGTAGTTGAGGCCGCCAAATAGGGTTAGGAAGAGAATCGCCTGCAGCACGAGGTTGATCGTGCGAAGCCAGCGGGCGGTGCGGAAGCTGTCGGGCGAAGGCATGGGGCGAGATCAGCTGTGCAGGAGTTTGGCCTCGACGCCCAGAATGCTGAAGATGAGTGCGAGCACGGTGCCGCTGAGGTAGAACAGCAGCTGGCGAGTGTCCACGACGCCGCGGGTGAAGTCCTCGTAGTGTTGGAAAATTTGCGCGTATTCCACCGTGGCCTTCACGGCGTGCAGCACCTCCCGGTTGAGCCAGGCGGCATCTTGCAAAAAGCGTCCGCCGATGATGAGCGCGAAGAGCATCGTGAAACCCATGATGCCGGCGACCGCCTGATTGCGGGAGAGCGAGCTGGCAAAGACGCCGATTGCGATGAAGAGCAGCCCGGAGACGGCAATGAACAGATAACCGCCTAAGAGCGGGCCGGGATCAAGAAAGCGCACATCGCCGGCGAATTTATGCAGGATCCAGAAGAAGCCGCCGGTCGAACCCCAGAGCGCGAGATACAGCAGGTAGGCCGCACCGTATTTGCCGAGCACGACTTCGGTGGTGGTGACTGGGGTGGTGAGGAGCGTCTCAATGGTGCCGAGGCGGCGTTCTTCGGCGAGACACTTCATGGTGAGGAGCGGCACCATAAAAAAGACCGGTAACCAAAAGAGTTGGAAGAAAATCTGCGCCGGCGAGGTTTCCTGCGGGGTCTTGCTATAGTTCTCGAGAATGCCTGTGAAAATGAAACCCATGAAGACGAGGAAAGCGGTCGCGGCAATGTAGGTGCTCGGATTGACCAGTAACATGCGGATCTCGTGATTCAGGAGGGTGAAAAAATGTTTCATGGCGATCAGGTGGGCGGACGGATGGCTTCGGATTTCACATCCCAACTACGGCGGGTGGCGGCGAGGAATACGTCCTCCAGTGTGGGCTGGGCACGGCTGAGGGCACGCAGGCGGTAGCCCGAGCTGGTCAGGGCGCGGAGCAGCGCTTCGCCCAAATCAGTGTCATGTCCGGCCGTGAGCGTGAGCGTGACAAAGCCGTCGGCGCCGGGTTCACCCTGCTGGTCAATGGCTAGGGTGGAGTCGATGCCGGTGAGCAGGAGGGGCAAGCCGGCAAGGTCACCGGTCAACTCCAGCTGGTAGCTTGTGCGACCGAGCACGTCGCGGCGGAGATCGGCGGGCGTGCCCTGCGCAACGACGCGGCCCTGGTTGATGATCAACACGCGGTCGCAGGTCATCTCGATCTCCGGCAAGATATGACTGGAGATGATCACGGTCATCCGTCCGCGGAGACTGGCGATGAGATCGCGCACGATCAGAATCTGGTGGGGATCGAGCCCGATGGTGGGCTCGTCCATGATGATCACCGGCGGTTCTGCGAGGACCGCCTCGGCGATGCCGACGCGCTGGCGGAAACCTTTGGAGAGCTGGCCGATGATTTTATGACGGACGCGCTTCAGATCACAGAGTTCGAGCAGCTCGTCGATGCGCTCGCCGAGTTTGCGGCGGGGAATTTCTTTCAGCCGGCCGCGAAAGTAGAGGTATTCCGAGACCCTCATGTCGTCGGGCAAGGGGTTGTTTTCCGGCATGTAGCCGATGAGGCGCTTGACGGCATCCGGTTGGGAAGCGACTGGCTGGCCGCAGATCGCGACATAGCCGGAGGTTGCGGGCAGGTAGCCGGTGAGGATGCGCATGGTGGTGGACTTGCCGGCGCCGTTGGGGCCGAGGAAGCCGAGGATTTCGCCGCGCGCGAGGGTGAAGCTGATGTCGTTCACGGCCATCACCCCGGCGTAGGATTTCACGAGGTGGGAAACTTCGATGGCGGGCGTGGAGTCGGACATGCGGTTGGGTTAGACTGGGGAGGATGGGCCGGGGCTCAACCCGCTTTCTCCAAGGTGACCTCACCGGCGTTGAAACGGTGCGTGTGGCCTTGACGGTCGCGAATCAGGAGCGAGCCGGCGGCATCAATCCCTCGGGCGGTGCCGGCGATACGTTTCGTGCCCTGCAACACGGCCACCGGCTGGCCGCGCAGCACATCGTGGCGGTTCCATGCATCGGCAAAGGTCTCAAGATGCTCACCCTCGATGAAGCGGTTGTAGGCGAGAAAGACTCGGCCGATGAGTGCGGCGGCGAAACGATTGCCGTCGAGGGTCGCGCCGGCCTGCACGGCCAGCGAGGTGGCGCGGCGGGCGAGTTCGCCAGTCCAGGCACCGGCCGGGGCATTGACGTTGAGCCCCAGCCCGAAGATCAGATCGCGGATCTGGTCGGAGTCGATGCGCGCCTCGGTGAGCATGCCGCCCGCCTTGCGATCGTCGAACAGGATGTCGTTGGGCCATTTCAGCCCGGGCCGCAGCCCGGTGAAGTTTGCGATGACTTCACAGATATTGACCCCCATCCACAAGGTGAAGGTGGGCATGCGCTGGGGGGGTAGTTGCGGCCGGAAAGCAAAACTGGCGTAGAAATTTCCGTTGGCCTCGCTGTGCCAGGTGCGTCCGAGGCGACCGCGGCCCTTGGTCTGTTGACGGGCAAGGATCACGAACGGCGCGGTGCGGCCGGCGGCGAGTTGGCGCGCGGCTTCGTCGTTGGTGCTGTCCACCTGGTCCAACAACGTGAGCGGCAGATCGCGCGCGCGCGCCTTGAGTTGGGCGGCGATGAGGAGCGCGTTGAGTTCGGTGGGCCGGTCGGTCAGGCGGTAACCGCGGGATTTGACGGCTTCGAAACCGAAGCCCTGCTCGCGAAGTTTCTCCAGATGCTGCCACACGGCCACCCGGCTGATGCCCAGCTTGGCCGCGAGCGCGGTGCCCGAGACGTAACCGGGTTCACGGGCCAGGAGTTCGCGGAGAATGACGAGATCGGTGGAAGGCATGCGGTGGCGGAAGCTACGACGTTGCAACTAGAAGCCGGAGGAGCAGGCTGGTGCAAATGTCATTTGAGGAATTTCAGACCAGTGTGACCTTGGCCCTGTTCCCAGTGGGATTGAGTCCCGCCCTGCAGGCGCTGTGGCACGATGCCCGGGGCGATTGGGAACAAGCCCACGGATGCGTGCAAACTGACACTTCGCCCGAGGGGGCCTGGGTGCATGCCTATCTGCACCGCAAGGAGGGCGACGAGGGCAATGCCGCCTATTGGTATGCGCGCGCCGGGCAGCCGGTGGCAAGGGGAGCGTTTGAGCAAGAATCGAGCGCGATGCTGCGGGCGCTGCTGTAGTGAGGAGTTGCCCTACCGCTTCGGCTGATAGCCGAAGTCACTCCGGCGGATGTAGGTATCGGCGGTGGCGCGGCGGATGTAACTGGCGTTTTCCGGATCGGCAGCTTCGACGGCGGCGGCGGTAGCCTGCAGATCGGCGATATTCTGGAGGCGTTCATCGTCCGCTAGCATCTGGAGGGCGTAAGCTTCCATCCCCTGGCCAAACAGGGGGAGTTTGTAACGGTTGAGCGCTTGGGCGCCTTCGGAGAAATAGCGCTGCTTGGCCAGATCGGCGAGACCCTTGCGGGTGTAAATATCGCGCTCGCGGAAGACCGGTGGTTTTTTCTCCTGCACCACCATATCGGGTAACCCGATGATTTGATTGCGGGGCCGGTCGATCTCGCGGCGGTCAGCCAAGGCCTCCTCGGGTTTGGCTTCGACCGGTTTGGGCGGATTGTATTTCGGCATACCGGCGGCGAGGAGGGAGGCGACTTCCGGCGAAATGGCCCGGGCGCGGCGCGCGGCTTCTTCGGGGTTCTCCTCTTGGGCGTGCGGTGCCGGGGCGAGTAAGCTGAGCGCGAGTACCAAGACAACGGGCAGCGACCGGCGGGCGGTGGAATCCATGGGGTAATGGATAGCCGATTTCGTCGATGGTTCCACGCTTTTCCTCGGACCAAGCGGCGCTTCTTCAACTCGACTACTCATACCCGCACCTGACCGTTGCCGGTGACGAGATATTTATAAGTGCATAACTCGCGCAGTCCCATCGGGCCGCGGGCGTGCAGGCGGTCGGTCGAGATGCCGATCTCGGCGCCGAAGCCGAACTCGAAGCCGTCGTTGAAACGCGTGCTGACGTTCCAGGTGACGACGGCGGAATCCACGGCGGCTTGAAATTTGCGCGCGCTGGCTTCG
The DNA here is from genome assembly GCA_041689285.1 of Opitutaceae bacterium. Taxonomy (GTDB): domain Bacteria; phylum Verrucomicrobiota; class Verrucomicrobiia; order Opitutales; family Opitutaceae; genus UBA2377. The sequence continues at coordinate 1,849 of JBDNGL010000305.1, read as the reverse complement.
TCGCGGGTGACGATGGCGTCGGTATGGCCCGAGCTGTCGCGGTTGATGATCCCGACGGCTTCGTCGAGCGAATCCACCACTCGCACGGTCATGATGAGATCGAGGAATTCGGTGGTGTAGTCGGCAGTCGCGGCCGGGGTGGCGGCGATCCCCGCTTTGGCGAGGATTGCGCTGGCCCGCGTGTCCGCGCGGAGTCGCACTTGCTGGGCTACCAGCGCTGCGGCGACGCGCGGCAGCAAGGTAGCCGCCACGGCGGCGTGCACGAGCAACTGCTCGGCGGCGTTGCAGACACCGGGGCGCTGGGTCTTGGCGTTGACCGTGATAGTCTCCGCGAGATCGGGATCAGCGTCGCGATCGAGGTAAACAAAACATACTCCCGTGGAGTGCTTGATGACCGGGATGGTGGAATTTTCTGTGACGAAACGGATGAGGCTCTCACCGCCGCGGGGGATGAGGCAGTGGATGAGGGTGTCGAGCTTGAGCAGATGAGTGAGCGCGGCGCGATCGGTCGTGGGGATGAGCTGCACGGCGTCGCCGGGCAAATCGGCCGCGTGCAAGGCCTGTGTGGCAAGGGCGGCGAGGGCGGTGTTGGTGTGGAAGGATTCCTTGCCGCCGCGCAGGATGCATGCGTTGCCGCTCTTCAGGCAGAGCACGGCGCAGTCAATCGTCACGTTGGGCCGCGCTTCGTAGATGATGCCGATGACCCCGATGGGCACGCGGCGCTTCTCGATGCGCAGCCCGTTGGGCCGGGTCCACGATTCCAGGGTTTCGCCCACGGGATCGGGCAAGGTGGCGACTTGGCGGACGGACTCGGCCAGTTTACGCAGGCGCGGTTCGTTCAGCTCAAGCCGGTCACGGCTCGCCGGGCTCAGCGCGAGACCCTCGGGCGAAAGCAGGTCGCGCTGGTTGGCCTCCAGTAATTCGAAGACCGACCCATCAAGCAGGGTCGCCAGCTTCTCCAGTGCGGCGTTTTTCTTGTCGGCGGGCGCGGTGGCGAGCCGGTGCGAAGCGGCGCGGGCGCGCTGCGCGATGGCAGTGACGAGGTGGGTGAGATCGGCGGACATGGCAGGTATCACATCACGCGACCCGACCCGCGCGCAAAGGTTTTCTGGATGAAAGCGGCGACCGCAAGGTCACTCGAAAATCCGGCCTTTGTTGAAACGCCAGACGGCGATTCCCATGACGAGCGCGGCGGTGCCGGTGAGGATGCCGAGGGTCGGGAGCAGCTGTCGCAGGGTGTCGCCGGACCAGAGGACCTGATTAAAACCCTCCATCGCCCAATAGACGATGGTGAACTGGGCGATGGTCTGCATGAACTCCGGCATGAAGCTGACGGGAAACCACGCGCCGCCGATGGCACTCATCATGAGGATGAGAAAGGTGGCGAGTCCGTTGGCCGCTTGGGGCGTGGGCGAAACGGCGGCGAGCAGCATGCCGAAGGCAGTGCAGGCGGTCGCGGCGGCGAAGGCCATGATCACGAGATTCGGCAGGTGGCCGAGGATATCGATGCCGAACATCAGCTGCCCGGCAAAAAACAGGGTCACGAGCTGCACGAGGCCGATGAGCACGCCCCAGGAGAATTTGCCGATGAGAATCTGCGCGCGCGTCACGGAGCCCGATAGCAGCCGGTGATAGAGCCCGGCCTTCTTCTCCTCGAATACCGAGGTTGACGAGCCACTGAGGGCAAAGAGCAGGAACATCATGGCCCAGCCGCCGACGACGCGCGTGGCGGCGGGTGACTTCACGTTGCGACGGACAACCTGCTCGGTCTCGAGCTTCAAAATCTCGGAGAAAAAATTCTGCGGTGCAGACGCAGGCGCGGGGTCGGCGGCGGCGTTGTCCGGGGGTT
>JBDNGL010000304.1:0-39170 GCA_041689285.1 Opitutaceae bacterium | reverse complement strand
TGGCGGCGGCCGCGGCCACCGAGTCCCGGTTGCGGCTGGTGTTGAGCCTCGCAAAGGGATTGGAACTGGGCACGCACCTGCGGCCGTCGCAGGTGATGGAAGCGATGTTGCCCTCGCGGTTGGTTGGGGCACTCACGGGTCCGACTAACGCCGGTGAGGTCGCGCGCGGCTTGCCGGCCGCGATGGTTTTGGCGGCGACCCGCGATAGCGCGGGCGTGAGTGAAGCGCAGGTGGCGCTCAGTGCTGCGTCCCTGCGCGTTTACACCAGCACGGATCTCGCCGGGGTTGAGTTCGGCGGTTGCCTGAAGAATATCTACGCGATCGCCGCCGGCTGCTGCGATGGGTTGCGGCTGGGGGACAACACCAAGGCGGCCCTGCTCACCCGGGCGCTGACCGAGATGGTGCGCGTGGGCACGGCCTTGGGTGCGCGGGCGGAAACTTTTTACGGACTTAGCGGCGTCGGCGACCTGGTGGCCACCTGTCACGGTGAATGGAGTCGCAATCGCGAGTTCGGTCAGCGCCTCGGCGAGGGCGCGGTGGCGGCCGATTTGATCACGCAGCGCAAGACCGTCGTCGAGGGTTACAAAACAACGCAGGCCTTTGCCGGACTGTGCCACGACCGGGGCATTGACGCGCCGATCCTGGGCGAGATGCAGGCGATCCTATTTGCAGGCAAGGCACCGGCGGCGGCGCTGGCCGCCTTGATGACCCGCGGCCTCAAGAGCGAGAGTGCCGCGCCGTTTCCGCGGCGCTGAGGCCGGCCCTCACTGGGCGAAGGTGCCCGTGCGCTTTTCCTTGATCCAGATGGCGCCGATGATGGCGGTGAGCAATGCAATGGTGATCGGGTAGATCAGGCCGGCGTAGATGTTACCGGTGCGCGCGACCAGGGCCGTGGCGATGAAGGGCACAAGGCCGCCGAAGACCCCGTTGCCGACGTGGTAAGGCAATGACATCGAGGTGTAGCGGATGCGCGTGGGAAAAAGCTCAACCAGGAAGGCGGCGATGGGGCCGTAAACCATCGTGACGAACAGCACCTGCACGAACACCAGCGCGACGAGCATCGTTGCGTTGAGCGGATTCGAGAAGTGCATCATGCCCCGGTAAATCGGGTAGTAAAGCAGCGCGGCGAGCACACAGCCGGTGAGGATAATAGGCTTGCGACCGATGCGATCCGATAGGCTGCCAAAGAAAATGAAGAACGGCGTGCCGAGGAGGAGCGCAACGGCGATGATGATGTTAGCCGTCACGAACTCCACGCCGCCCGCGCGCTGGAGAAAGAAAAGCGCGTAAAATTGCCCCGTATACCACACTACACCCTGGCCCATGGTCGCACCGAGCAGGGCGAGGATGACCAAGCGGCGGTTAGCTGGCTGCACGAAGCTCTCCTTGAGGGGATTCTTTGAGAGCTTGCCCTCGGCCTTGGCCTTCGCGAAGAGCGGCGACTCGGACATCTTCACGCGGATATAGTAGGAAAGCAGCACGAGAAAAATCGATAGCAGAAAGGGCAGGCGCCAGCCCCAATCCTCAAAGACCTCGCGGCCGAGCGTCTGGCGAAAAAAGAGGATGACTCCAAGGGCTAGAAAGAGACCAAGCGTGGCAGTAGTCTGGATAAAACTGGTGTAGAAACCGCGCCGGCCATCTGGCGAGTGTTCGGCTACATAAGTGGCGGCGCCGCCGTATTCCCCGCCGAGCGCTAGGCCCTGCACGAGCCGCAGCACGACGAGCAGCATAGGTGCAAAGACACCCCATTGTTGATAACCGGGGAGGATGCCGATTGCAAAGGTCGCGCCGCCCATCAGCAGCAGCGTGAGCAGGAAAGTGTATTTTCGACCGACGATGTCGCCGAGATAACCGAACACGATGGCACCGAAGGGCCGCACGATGAAACCGGTGGCGAACACCGCGAGCGTGGAGAGGAACGCGACGGTCGGATTCCCCTGCGGGAAATACTGCACTGAGATAATCGTCGCGAGGGCGCCGAAGATGTAGAAATCATACCATTCGATGAGCGTGCCGGCGGACGAGGCGCCGATGACTTTCCAGATGCCTTTCGGCGCAGGGGCGGCGGCTTTCATGGGGCGGCCGACGTTGTGGGCAAATCTTCGTCGCGGTGCAAGGACGGCGTTGCCGCAGGTTCTTACGGACGGTCCGGGGACCGCCGGGCGGCGCATGCATGAGTCGACTGGCCCGTGATGGGCATCAGGTGGGCCGGGCAGGTCCCACTGCCGGGCATGGTGTGTTCAACGTGCAGAGGCACCTGCGCGTCCACCACACTAGATGATCGTATAATCGATCATGGCAGCAGGTCAGGATCGGCATTAGTGCCACCAACCAAATCTCAATTCACAACGTCGCGCAGCCGCGGCTGCGCGAGGGCGTGACGGTGGTGCACGTCGAGGTAGGTTTCGTCGCACATCCGGTCCACGGTAGCGTGGTCGGGGAATTGGGCGACGAAGCCGGGATGCCGCGGCTCAATGGCCAACCGGGCGGTGGCGAGTAAACCAGCGATGAGCTCGCGCGGATTCTCGTCACCCACGGCGATGCGAATGGTGGTCGGGGTGATGCCAGCGGCGTGCAGGGCGTCGGCCCCGAGTTCGCTGTGCGAAGTGAGGGCGGGGCAGAGGACCACGGTGTTGCACTGGCCGAGCGACACTTGGTGGCCGAACATGGGCGAGAGGCTGTCAAAGAAACGCTCGAAGGTGAGGCGGTCGAGTCCGGCTTTTTCAAAATCCACCGTGAAGAGTGGCGCGGGGAGGCCGAGGTAGGACAGGCGGGCGCACACCGCCTGGTTTGCATCGCCCGGGCTGGCCGGACCGCTGACGTGCAACTGCGGATGTGCGGCGAGCCAGCGTGCGAGGATTAGCGTGTTGATGCATTTTTTTAGCATGCGCATCTCCAGTGTTTTCATGCCGGAGAGCACTTCGAAGGCTTTGTCCGCATCGAGAAAGGCGCCTTTCACGTAATACACGTTCCAGAATAGCGTGCGGTCCCAGCCGGGATCTCCCTTGGGCACGAACATGTCCGCATTACGGCCGAGGACGACGCCGGCGGTAGCGTTACCGACCCCGACGAGATCCTTGGTGTAACTGTGGATGACAAAATCAGGCCGGGCGGCGGGGTCAGGCTGCTGCAACGGGCGCACGAGAAACGGGGTGCCGACCGTGGCGTCGAGCATTACGGTGAGACCGGCGGTGTGCGCCGCTTGGCAGATGGCGGGCACATCGAGGAAATTGCCATGCGGGTTGCACGGGCTCTCGATGAAAACGTAGATGTGGCGGCCGGCCGCGAGCCGGTCGGCATACTTTTGCTGCGTGGCCGCGAGCGCGCGGGTGAAATCGGCTGCGGTGACGCCGTCAAAAAATTCCACACCTACATCGAGGTTGGATTTTTTTGCGAACCAGTCGTGCAGGAGCTGGTAAGTGCCGCCATAGACGTTGCGGGAAGCCAGCACGATGTCGCCGTAGCCCACGACGTGTGAGAGGATGCCGTCGATGGCGGCCATGCCGGAATTGAAGTTCCACGCGAGGTATTCTGCGGCCATCGCACCGGCCTCGATATCCACGATATGGTTCGCGAGGGAGATCGAGGTGGGGTTGAGTAACCGCGAGTAAATTTCGTGGAGAAATTCCCGGCCTTGGAAGGCGTCGTCGATCCACTCGGTGCACGCGAAGATGTAGGTAGCCGAGCGCGTGATGACCGGGTTGGCCGAGAAGATGGCCGCGACGTTGTCGAAGGTCGGGTAGGGCCCCTTGGCAAGCGAGGTGGCGGTGGAGTGTCCGAGCGACTGGTGGACGGCGCGCGTGGGGTTCTGCAGGGTGTCGAGCAGCTTCGCCAATTGGAAGGCGAGGAACTTCTTCGCGTTGAAGAGTGCCACCCGATCGGCGTGTGGCAGGCGGGCCAGTTCGCGCGTGGTGGCGGCCCAGAGTTCGTCGAGATCACCGTGCGCGGCGTAAAAGCGGGTCGCGAGCCTCAGCAGCGGCGCTCCGATGGCTGAATCCGGGGCGAGGTGAAAATGGGCGAGCTGCTCCCGGGCCAGCTCGTCGAGGGTGGTGGCGGTGGTGGTCTTGCGCCGGGGGGAAAGAATTTTGGCGGCGGGGGCGGTCATGGAGGGCGCGTTTTATGACACAAACGCCCCGCATGCCCGCAAAGCAAATGCCGCCGTCGCCGCCGGTTTAAGCCTTTTGGCTGAGCCGGTTCAGCGCTGCACTTGTTCGATCACGGTCACCTTGCCGTCGCGGAAGGTCACCCGGATGCGGTCATCCGTGCGGTCGCGGTAGAGATGATTGTGCACCGGTTCGAAAAAGATGACCCGCCGCCCGGTCGCCGGGTGGATGCCCACATAGCGGCGATACGCGACCGTGGTGCCCACGTATTCGCTGTAATAAGTGCTGTAAACCCACTCCAGCTCGCGGCCATCAGCGGTGACGCGCTCGCGTTTTTCATCAGGCCGTCCAAGCGCGATGTAAACTAGGTCCATGGGGTAGCCGATTTCCACCATACCTTGGCGTAATTGTTCCTGCGTGGCGGGATCGAGCGCATCGAAGACGTCGGCATTTTCCTTGATGCGGCTGTCCACGGTGCTGCAACCGGCGAGTAACACAAGGAGGGCGATAACGGGCAGGATTTTCATGAGAAATTAGATGGATAAACACTGCGGTTGTTTCCTGAAATTCGCAAATCCCAGCTTGGCTGCAGTCGCGGATCGGGCAGCATGGGCGCGTGCTTCAATCCGGTCTCGTTTCCATTACGTTTCGCAAGCTCGCCCCGGCCGAGGTCGTGGCGCTCGTGCGTCAGGCGGGGTTGCGAGGCATCGAGTGGGGCGGCGATGTCCATGTGCCGCACGGTGATCTCAGGCGGGCGCGCGAGGTGCGGGAACTAACGCGGGAGGCGGGGCTGATGATTCCGGCCTATGGCAGTTACTATCGCGCCGGGCAGAGCGAGTCCGCCGGGCTGCCTTTCAGCAAGGTGCTGGAGTCCGCCTTGGAACTCGGGGCACCGCTGATTCGCGTCTGGGCGGGTGCGGCGGGCTCGGCAACCACCGACGATGATGCGCGGTGGCACATCGTCAGCGATCTCAAGCGTATCGCCGATCTGGCGGCCAAGGCGGGCGTGCGCATCGCGGCGGAGTTTCACGGCGGCACGCTCAATGATACCAATGCCTCGGCGAGCCAGTTGTTGCTGGAGGTGGATCATCCCAACTTTTACTCCTACTGGCAGCCGCTCGCCGGCCTGAGCGACGAAGTCTGCATCGAGGGCCTGACAAGCCTCAGTCCGCGCCTGGCCCACATGCATGTTTTTCAGTGGCGCACGCCGCAAGACCGCCAGCCGCTGGTGGCGGGGGCCGGGCGCTGGCCGCAGTTTTTGCGCCAAGCGCTGGCGACCCCGGGGGACCGGTATGCGCTGCTCGAGTTTGTGCAGGATGACGCGCCGGGGAATTTCCTGCGCGATGCCGCCACCCTCAAGACGTGGCTCGCGGCCCTCTAGCCTGAACCGCCCCGCGCAGGTGGGGTGGCGGCGACCGCTTGCCGCGGCGGGATGGCGAGCTGTTGGCGATTTCTCTGCGCCGTAATAGTGGCGACCGCTGTGATGATCACCGCCGAGGCAGCGAGCATGCGGGGGCCGACCGGCTCGCTCAGGATCAACCAGCCGAGGAAGACTGCTACTACCGGGTTGACGTAGGCGTAGGTGGAGACCTGCGCCGGGGAGCAGTTTTTCATCAGCCACACGAAGGTCGTGAATCCCACCAGCGAACCGACGCCCACGAGGTAGAGCCACGCGCTGGCGGATTGGATCGAAATCGCGGCCGCATCGAAACGCGCCGGCTCGCCGCACAAAATACTCACGAGCACCAGCCAGCCGCCCCCGGTCAGCATCTGCAAGGCGGCGGCGGTCATCGGCTCGGCGGCCTGCCGCGCATAGCGGGTGAAGATCGAGCCGGCGGACCACGTCACGCAACCGAAGAGAATGGCACCGACGCGCCAAGGGTCGAGCCCGGTGGCGGCATCGCTGCCGAGGTCGGGACCGATGAGCAGCGCGAGTCCAGCGAAACCGAGAGCCAGCCCGCCGAACGTGGCCAGCGTGGGCCGGGCCCCGCGCGTGGCATCGCCGCCTACCACCCGCACCAGCCAGTCGCCCAGCACGATGAAGAGCGGGCCGATGGAAATGATGAGCGTGGTGATGCTGGAAGGCGTGGTTTCCGAAGCCCAGGACACGAGGCCGTTGCCGCCCAGCAGGAGCAGCGCCCCGACGATGGCATTGTCCCGCCACTGGCGCGGGGTGGGCCGGATCCTTTTGGTCAACCAGAGCCAAGTGTAGAGGACGACCCCCGCGACGAGGAAGCGCGTTCCCGCCATCAGGAACGGCGGGATCGTGCCGACCGCGACCTTGATCGCGAGGTAGGTGCTGCCCCAGACCACGTAGATCGTGGCAAAGGCAATGATGAGGGCCGAACGCGTGACGGTCGAAGATTCCGTGGCCACCTTGAAAAGGAGTTTACTTTCGCTGCCAACGATCTGCCGGCGCCAGCACGCGGCGGACTTCATCGCCGTCAAGCCAAGCCCTGGCGCTGGCGTCGGCCCGCAGCCAAGCATCCCAAAACGCGGTGCTCACGGCCAGAATCGCGCGGTGGTGGTTCGGGTTGCGTTTCCCAAGCTCTCCCGGGAGGGCTCGATCGGTGAAGGCGGAATGCTGCGCCTCATGCAACACCAGCTCGTATTTGCCGCCGGCGGGCAGCGCGGGGTAAACGCCGAGCCGGGAGGCGAGGTCGGCGCCACCGAGGGTTTCCTCCATTAGCCGTGCAATATCAAGGGTGCCAGTCAGCAGGAGCCACGGTAGGTTCACCTGGCCGAAGGCCTCGGAAGCTTGGCCGCGCCGTGGGATGCTTGGGCTCAGCAGCACGGCGGCTTTGATACGTGGATCTTGAACGCTCGGTCCCCATCGCGGCTGCTGGCCGCTGACGGCCTGCGCCGTGATGGCCCCAAACGAATGGCCCGCCATGCCGACCTGCGCCAGATCCAGTTGCCCGTAAAGCGGATGACCGGGCTCGCGGTGCCAGCTGGCGAGCTGGTCTAAGACTGCGGGCACATCCTTCACTCGCAGCATAAAATTGCGCAGATTGCCGGCTTTTTGCATCGCATTGATACGCTGGGCTGGAGGGATATCACGCCACACCGCTTCGTCGCTGCCGGGGTGTTGTAGGAACACGACGACGTAGCCCCGCCCCGCCCAATGCCGTCCGAGGTAGGAGCTGCCTTCGCGTGAGCCACCCAAGCCGTGACTGAAGAGCACCACCGGTGCAGGTGCGTGACCTGAGGGTAGATGAATTCTGACTGGCAGGACGCGCTGGCGGGATTCGTCAAACACGATCAAATCCAGCGGGGCGGAAACCGCGTCGGGGGACAGCTCCAGTGGGAGATAACTGGCGGCCCGGATCGGGTGGCCCCAAGTCACGAATAAAATGGCAAAGGCCATCAGCCAGGCCGATCTCGTGGAGGTTTTTTCAGGCACGGTGAAAGAGGGTGCCCGGCGCACGCCCCTTGGCAATCGCGGTGATGCAGCCGCCTACCTTTCCCAATCTTCTCGGGTGTAACTGCCTTTGCGCGCGGCGTGGCCGTGGGTCAGCAGCTCGTTGTTGAGGAAGACCTCGCGGCCGGCGGTCGTCAGGAAAACATCCGCCAGATAGCGGTCGTATTTGTCCGGCTTGGTCGTGCAGATCGTGACGCTCCCGGTCCGGGCGACGAGCGCATCCACAAATCGCTTGGCGGCCTGGCCCTCGCTGGTGCTCATCTCCGGGCAATCGAGATCGCGCAACCGCAGTTTCTGTTTCACCCACTGGTCGGGCCGCAGGAAAATCCTCACCCAAAGCGTGTCACCGTCCACGACTTTGAGAATCTCGGCGCGGTAGGTGAACAGATCGGCTTTTGTCGCCGCCGCCTGCCGGGTGACACCGGTCTTCGTCACCTTCACGAAATCATTCAGCCCGAACCCCGCCGTCGCCGCTTGCCGCAGATAGCAGGCGAAGCCGAGATCCACCGCGAAGTCGTCCCCGTCCGCGATCACGCGGCAGATCCCCGGCGTGCCACGCCGGGGCGTGAGGAGCTTGGCGGTTGGGCCGGTGCTGCCATCCTTGGTTGTCGGCAGCAATCGGGCGCTGATGCGCGCCGCGAGTTCCGGCGAGGTCCACCCTTGTTTTGTCGCGTCCGCTGCCAGTGCCAGCCGCAGTTTCGCATCCCCCACCGCAATCAACAACCGGTAGTGCGCCCAGTTCAATTGTTGCCCATGGGCAACAATCGGGAAGGCACGGTAAAACCCCACACAGCGATGCAGGACCGTGCGATCAACCCGTAAGTCTGCCGCCAGGCGTCGCACGGTCTTGCTGCCATAGTCGGCGCGTTCTTGAAAGAGCAGTAGGTGCTCATGAATCAGCCGGCCGGTATTGTGGTAGGTCCGCACCTTGGCCTGTTCGACTGCTCGCTGCCCCTGCACCATGGCTATCTCTACCTCCGCGCGCAGTGCGGCATAAGTCTGGGGGACGGCTAACATAGTCCGGGGCATGGAGGATGGTATTTATCCGGCGACTTTGAGCGTTCTGATTTGTACCGCCTAGTTCAATATCTGATCTTATGCCATGCGTTGAACTTGGGTGGGATCGAAGCCTTCAGGTAATTCGTGGTATGTCAGGTTGCGGATAAGTCCGCTTCGGCTCATAATAGCCCCGACAAAGTCGGCCCGACCGGGCCAACGGTTCACGCTTCCGAGGGTCAACGGCGGGCTAAACCGTCTCCCGATACTCCATGTAGCGGGCAGTGGCGGTGGCGGTTTCGGGACCGAGGAGGCGGCGGACGACGTGGAGGGAGCAATCAATCCCGGCGGAGATGCCGGCGGCGGTGAGGATTTGGCCGTTGTCGTGGAAGCGGGCGGACGGGTCCACGGTGGCGGCGGGGGCGAGTTCGCGCAGGGTGTCGAGGCACTCGTGGTGCGTGGTCACGCGCAGGCCGTCGAGCAGGCCGGCCTTGGCGAGCAGGAAGGCACCGGTGCAGACGCTCATCACGATCCCGGCCTTGCGGGACTGCACCTGAATCCACTCCAGCAGCGAGGGTTCGTGCAGGAGGGCGCGGGTGCCGAAGCCACCGGGGATCACAAGGATGTCCGGCGCGGGGCCGCTTTCGAGGGTGTGATCGGGCACGAGCTTCAGGCCGTGGCGCGTCCGCACGGTGCCGGGCTTGGTCGCGACCGTGTAGGTGTTGAAGGTATCGTAGCCACAGAGCTCGTTGGTGACGGCGAAGACCTCGAAGGGCCCGGCGAAATCGAGGACCTCCACTTCATCGAACACGAAGATGGCGACGTTCTGCTTCATGGGGGGAAGGGAAACGGGACGGAGGGCAGAAGGAAATGCAGAAAGGCTATTTTTTGGCCATCGAGACGCGGAGACTTCAGCCCGGCGGACACAGAGGTCCGCCCTCCACGATCGATGTTGTGTTGGAGGGACCGGCTCCGTCCGGTCCGCATCAGCTCCATTGACTCGGACCGGGCTTTCGGTGCGCTGGGAATGGCGATGAACGACGGCGCGGAAAAATTTACCCAACTGGTGCAGGCGGTGCTCGGGCGTTTTTTGACGCAGACCGGCCGGCCGCCGGTGGCGGCGAAATCATTGCAAGAATTTGCGGTGCGGTTGTGGGCGTTGGTGCAGGCGCGGGGATTGCCGCCACCACTGACACCGGCCGAGCACGGCGAGCCCGGAGAGATGTCGGCCGAGGAAGTCGCGCCGCTCATCACGCGGCTGGTCGCAGGGCTGAGTGCCGTCGAAGCGGCAGCGCTGGCGGTCCCGGCCCGGCAACTGGTGAAGGCCTGCTTTAATCCGCACTTTAAGGTGTGCCGCGATTCGTTTCGCGAGGTGACGGCGGACGGAAGCTGCCGGCGGCAGCAGTTGGCCAAGGTCCGCGAGCGGGTGAGCGGCAGCCACTGTGTGGACTGCCCTTACTGGCTCGAGCTGACGCCGGCGCAGCACGGCCGGTTACTGATACGTTGCTGGCAGTCGGGCGATCTGGCGGCGCACCGGGAGATATTTTTACCGGAGGACTTCCGGGCCTTGCGGGTTTTCCTGTCGGCGATGGCGATGGCCCCTCGCGCAAGTGACTGATGCTGGCTGGGCCTGAGGTCTGGCGGAGCGGCCCGCACTCGTGTGCCCCCAACCGTTAGACTGATAGGCGAGACTGAATAGGTAGGAATAGGTCGGTTTAGGTCTTGTAGGTGATTACCCGTTTGCACTTAGTTTGCGCCAGCGTGCCCACCAAAACCGTCATCATCGAAGATGAGACCGTCTTCCGCCAGATGCTCAGTCTGGCACTGGGTAAGGTGCGCGGACTAAAGCTCGTGGCGGAGTGCGGCGATGGTCCGAGCGGGATCGAGGCCTGCGTAAGGCTACAGCCTGATTTGCTGGTCACGGATCTCTATTTGCCGGGCATGCACGGACTCGAAGTCATCCGCCACGTGCGCGAAAAGGTGCCGGCGATGCGGATTCTTGTGCTCACTAGCCGGCCCGATGCGGACCTGCCCGCGAAACTGATTTCGCAGGGCGTCCACGGGTTTGTGGACAAGACCGAGCCGTTGCACTACGTGTTACAGGCGGTGGAGACGGTGATGAAGGGCGGGATGTTTTTCGCGTCAAATGTGCCGCCGACCCAAGGCGCGGCGGACGAGCCGGTTGATCCTGCGGTGTTGGCCGCGATCAGCCAGCTATCGCCGCGCGAGATCGAGGTGGCGCGATTGGTATCGCAGGGCCGGACCTCCAAGGAGGTGGCGTCGCACCTCGACCTGAGCGTGCGCACGGTGGAAAAACACCGGGCCAATATCATGGACAAGCTGGGCGTGCGCGAAGTCGCCAGCCTCGTGCGCCTGTGCGTGCAGGCTGGCATCACCAAGACTTGAGGCTTGGCGCGCGTCCGCGCGGCCTCGCTGAGGCGGCCGATCCCCAGCACCGGCATCAGAAAAACCGACGACTCCTCCTTACAGGAAACTGGATTTCCGCGCCCCGCTGCGCCCGCCTAAAAACCTAGGAACTTCATCCGGCGCCCGCGGTCATTCGTATCCGCTTTGAACCCATGAAATCCATTCGCCTCATTCCCTGTTTCGTCCTCGCCCTTTCGCTCGCTTCCGCCCTGCGCGCCCAACCCGCCAGCGCCACCTTCCGCCCGGCACTCACCGACGAGTACTCCGCCGCCTACACCTTCTCGGGCGGCGGCGACCTCAACCGCGGCACGGCCAAGGCCGGTGAAGTTTCGGTCAGCCGCTTCGATTTCTCGGTCTCCGGCCGCCTGCCGTTGGGCAAAGGGCTGTTCATTACCCCCGGCTTGGCCTACAGTCACATAAACCTCGACGCCTCCGCCGGTGTGCCGCTTCCCGATTCCGTCCAGGAACTCACCCTCACCCTCGGCTTCCGCGGCCTTCTTTCCCCGAAATGGGCCTACTTCGCCGCCCTTCGGCCCGGTCTCTATGGCGACTTTAAAGAAATCAACGGCGACAGCTTCAACGCCCCGCTCTTCCTCGCCGCGTTCTACGTCCAAAATCCTGATCTCACCTGGACCTTCGGCATCACCGCCAACGCCTTCAACGACAACCCTGTGATGCCCGTCGTCGGCGTGCGCTGGAAATTCGCCCCTGACTGGCAGCTCGACGTCGGGTTCCCCCGCACGGGTGTGAGTTACACCGTTGATTCCAACCTCACCTTGCGCGGCGGCCTCAGCGTGATGGGCGGCAACTACCGCATCACCGAAAACCTCGGCGTTCCCGCCTCCGGCATCCTCCGCCTCGCCAACACCTACCTCGACCTCACCGAGGTCCGCGTCGGCGCCGGTCTCGTCTACAAATTCAAAGACGGCCTGGAGCTCGACGCCGACGTCGGCACGACGATCCTGCGCCGCTTCGAATACCACGACCGCGACTACCGCCTCAACGGCGACAACGTCGGCTGGGTCTCTCTCGCGATCCGCCACCGCTTCTGACCGGCCGTTTCCCGGTTCGACACCGAGCCGCGGCTCCAGCCATCGGGTGATTTTATTTTTTGCCTGGGGCTCTGACTTGGCTTGCTGACGGGGGGGAGGGGGACACGCTTATGTTTCACAGTTCGTTATCAATAAATCGTGAAATCCACCTCTAAACTGATAGCGGCTGCGGCAGCGGCCTTCACGCTGGCGGTCGAGGCGACGGCGCGGGTCACGATTGAGACCGTGACGGTGGGTAATATCAACAACACGGCCGATACTTCGGGCTATGGTGCGGTGGCCTACAGCTAGGCCATCGGCAAGTATGAGGTGACGAACACGCAGTATGCGGCGTTCCTGAATGCGAAGGCGGTGACGGATGCGTTTGGCCTCTACCACGGTGAGATGGCGGGCCAGTTCGGCGGCATTACGCAGCTCGGCACGAGCGGGCAGCTTCACGTATGCGGTGAAGGGCGGCTTTGAGGACAAGCCGGTGACCTTCGTCTCGTTCTGGGATGCGACGCGCTTTACGAACTGGCTGAACAACGGCCAGGGCAATGCCGACACCGAGACCGGTAGCTACACACTGACCAGCGGCGGGATCTCCGCCAACACGGTGACGCGTAATGGCGGGGCGAACTGGGTGGTATCGAGCGAGAACGAGTGGTATAAAGCGGCGTATTACGACCCGAACAAGGGCGGTCCTGGCGTCGGTGGCTACTGGCTGCATGCGACGAAGAGCGATACGCTGGGGCAGAACAATCCGTTCACGGATGCAAACGGGGCGAATTACCATAATGGGGCGGACTTTGCCAACGGTGGATATTCCGGCCCTGGAACGACGGATGTGGGTGCCTACACGAATGCGTTCAGCTTCTACGGCACCTTCGACCAAGGGGGTAACTTGCTTGAGTGGAACGAGGAGATTTTATTCGGAACCAGTCGTGGGCTGCAGGGCGGCGCGTGGAACTGGGGAGAGTTCGGCCTGCGGTCCTCGTTCCGGTTCAGCCTCGACGCGACGGACGACGAGTCCAACGACATCGGTTTTCGCGTCGCCAGCCTCGCGCCTATCCCGGAACCGAGCACGTATGCGGCCGCGATGGGAGTGATGGCACTGGTAGTGGTGATGATGCGGCGCAGGAAGGCGCGCGGCACCCTGTGAACTTTTGCTCTTTTACTCTTACGACTTAAAAACCAAGCAAGGGCGCACGCAGCGCGCGCGCGAGCGCAGCAGGTGATGGCGTCGGTGACGTTCGCATGGTCGCGTTGGGATTGCATCCAACCATTGATTTCTGCCCGCCGCTCCAGACTGTGGCGGGTGGGGTCTGCACGGCGGGACAATCTGGAGGGTTGATGAATCCAGTCAATGGAGCGGTGGCGGCGGTCGCTGAGAGTCCACTGGCAAAATAAATAACCATAAGGCATAACCCATTGGTTGCCTTTGGTCCGTCTTACCCTCTAGCCATGACCCGGTTGGCAGTCCTGCTCACCGTGCCGCCACCCGACCCGATTCACCCCATGCTTACACCTGAACAAATCCAAACCTACGATCACGACGGCTACGTGCTGGTTCCGAACGTATTCACTCCCCAGGAAATCGCTATCCTGCTTGCCAATGTGACGAAGGACGGGCGTGCGACTAAGCATCAGTTTGCGCTGAAGGACGCCAACGGACTCGCGAGCAAATTATCACTGTGGTCCGACGTGAGCGATGATGTGTTCGGCGCGGTGACGACGAGTCCGCGGGTGGTCAGCGCCGTGCAGCAGCTCTTGCGTGAGGAAGTTTACCACTGGCACAGCAAGGTGATGATGAAGGAGCCGCGCGTGGGCGGGGCGTGGGAATGGCATCAGGACTACGGCTACTGGTATGGCGACGGCGTGCTCTCTCCGCAGATGCTCTCGTGCATGATCGCGCTCGATCCGGCAACCAAGGCCAACGGCTGCCTGAAGGTGATGCCGGGTTCGCATCTCATGGGCCGCTTCGACCACGGGCAGGTGGGCGGGCAGGCGGGCGCCGACCAAGAGCGCGTGCAAGCGGCGATCGATCGGCTGGGTGAGGTGTATTGCGAGGCCCCGGCTGGCAGCGCGTTGTTTTTTCACGGCAACACGTTTCACTGCTCCGAGGCGAATCTCTCGGATAAACCGCGCCGGGCCTACATCTGTTGCTACAATGCGCTATCCAACGTGCCCTACGGCGGCAAAGGCAACGGCAAGCCGGTGCCGATCACCGTGGCGCCGGACGATGCGATTCTGCGTTTCGCCGAGGCGGTGGCGTCAACGTGAGCGGCCCGCCTAGCGCTCAGTCGGCGGTGCCGGGCAACTGCGTGGACTGATAGGCGAAGAGCCGCCAAGCCCCATCCTCTAGGCGCCACACGGCGAGGAACCGCAGCCGGGCGGTGATGGTTTCGCCGCCGACGGACGCGCGGAGAAATACCCGGCCGGTGAGCAGCACGAGGCCGTGGCCCACGCTCTGGCTGTGAAGATCCACGTAGTCGTAGGCTCCGTATTTCACCCGGCTGGTGCGCACGGCATCGAGGAAGTCGAGTTTGGTCTGCGCGCGTCCGTCGGAGTGACCGTAGGAGAGTTCAGCGGACAGCAACGGGGCGAGCCGGTGGATGTCGCCGGCAATGGTGGCCGTCACGCGCGCGGCGTCAGCGGTGCGCACTTCCGCCTCCGGCGAGGCGCGCAGACTGGTCGTGATAACCAAGGCCGCGATCAGGAGGCGGAGGTGTGGTCTGGGCATCAGCGTTGCACGGGTTGGGGGCGACCGGCGTCGTCAAGGGCGACGTAGGTGAAAAGGCCTTCGGTGACGTGGACGAGCGTGCCGTCTTTGGCGCGTTGCACCCAGACATCGACGCGGATCTTCATCGAGGTGCGGCCAGTTTTTTCCAGCGTGGCGTGGCAGTTCACGATGTCGCCGACATAGACCGGCGCGAGAAAGGACATGCCATCCACCGCGGCCGTGGTCACCCGACTGCGGGCGACATTGCGCGCGAAAATGGCGCCACCGAGATCCATCTGCGAGATGAGCCAGCCGCCGAAGATATCGCCATTGGCATTGGTGTTGCCCGGCATCGCGATGGTGCGGATAACGAGTTCGCCGTGGGGCGCGGCGGGGGCGGGTTTGTTCATACCGTCACCTTTAGGTGGTGCGGCGGGTGCGGGCGAGCCGCTTGTGGTCCCGGTGCGTCTGTCCACCCCGTGAGTAAGGAACGGCTGAGACTCAGGGGGTGTCTGCCAACGTATAGCGCAGCAAAGGGCTCTGCTTGCCCTCGGTGCTCACGAATAGGCTGCGCCCATCGGCGCTGAAGCCAACGGCTTCGGCCTGAGGCAGCAGGAAAGGCAGGAGGCGGGCAGGTTCACGCGTAAACGTCTCGGCCCAGGTTTCACCGGCCTTGCGGGGAAAGATGAGCACGGACACATAGGTGAGCACGGCGGCGGCCGACCCATCGGGCGCGAAATCCATGGCCACGGGCTGGCCGCTCCAGCGGCCGGTGGGTAAATTGAGCGCGGCGCGCAAACCTTGCGGCTGGGGAATAGCGATGACCGCGGCGACGCGCTTGGCCGTTGGTGGCGGCTGGGTAAGGTCGGGGAATAGCGGCAGTTGGTAGAGGCCGGCCGGTCGCTCGCGTTTGCTCAGCAAATAAACCATGCCTTGAGGGACGTCCACGGCCACCGCCTCGCAATCGCGCGCGATGTCATCGGCGTAATGCACGGGCAGGCTCCACGCCACGGGCACCGTGAGCTCCTTGTCCGGATCCAGGTCAGTCGGATCAGGTTCAGCAATGATGTGAAGCCTGCAATCGGTGCGCCCGCCGAGATTATCGCCGACATCGGCGATCAGCAGCCAAGTTTGACCGTGCCAGGTGAAGGCGGCCATGTCCTCCCAATCAATATTCGCGACCCCGGCTACGCGCACCCGACCGCGCGGCGCTCCGGTCGAGGTTAGGGCAAACAATACCGGCTCGCCGCCGCTGTCGTTGTGGGACCAGAGCAAATCCGGGTCCCGGTGCGAAGCGACGAGTCCGCTGGATTCGTTGAGGTCAGCATCTTCAATCCGGCCCGCGACATCGGGTCCGCGCCAAACCTTGTCGGCGGGCGCATAAGCGGGGCCGGCAGTGCAAGCGGCGTTGAGGCCGATTAACGCGAACAAAAGTGCGCAACGTATCATCGCCTGATAACATGGCCCGCGGACAGGTGGTGGCAACGGTGGCGTGCCAGTTTGCCGTTGTTTTCGAGGGGCGGGGTGGCAGGCTTACGCCTCACATGAAGGCAGGTTCTCCCGTCGCGTGCCGGCGCTTGTTAAACGAAATTGGTCCCGTCGATCAGATCGGGATCGAGGAGCGCGTGGCCAAATACACGACCCGCAGCATCAAGAAAGGCGCGAAGGTCTGGGGGCTCAAAACCGCTGTTTCGATGGTCGATTTGACCACGCTTGAGGGCAAGGATACGCCCGACAAAGTCGCTTCGCTATGCCAGAAGGCATTGCAGCCGCATGACGATCCTGCGATCCCTCAAGTCGCGGCCGTGTGCGTCTATCCCTCGATGGTGAAACCAGCGCGCCGGGCGCTGGGCAAGGCTACCGCCGTGCGCATCGCGTCGGTGGCGACCGCGTTCCCGTCGGGCCAGGCGCCGTTGCGCACCCGATTGGCCGAGGTGAAGGCGGCGGTGGCTGACGGCGCTGACGAGATCGACATGGTGATCAACCGCGGGGCCTTCCTCGCCGGGGAATTTCAGCGCGTGCAGGATGAGATCGTCGCCGTGCGTGCCGCCTGCGGCGGGGCCACGCTCAAGGTCATCCTCGAAGTCAGCGAACTCGAAACCTACGACAACATCCGCGCGGCGTCTTTCCTCGCCATGCGGGTGTTGCGCCCCGGCGATTTCATCAAGACCAGCACCGGCAAGACCTCCCTCAACGCCACGCTCGGCAACAACCAGGTGATGCTCGAGGCCATTCGCGATTTCTACCTCGATACCGGCACCGCCATCGCGATGAAACCCGCCGGCGGTATCCGCACCGCCAAGCAGGCGCTCCAGTTCCTCATCGCCGTCAAAGAGACGCTCGGCGACGCGTGGCTCAACAACACCCGTTACCGCTTCGGCGCGTCGTCATTGTTGAACGACCTTTTGCGCCAGCTGGAAAAGGAAAAGACCGGCGCCTACCAAGCCCCGTATTACTTCAGCGAAGCCGCCGAATCCTATTAACCGCTAATCTGCGCTAATCCGCGCTAATATTCCTGGCTTTCATCAGCGAAGATTAGCGTGAATTAGCGGTTCAAAAATGCCTACCTCTGCATCCAAAACTAAACGTCCGACCAAACGCGCCGCCGGGCGCCCGCGACCCGAACTCATTTTTGGCGACCTCTGGGAATACGATCCCGCGCCTGAGACGGCCGATCCGAAGCTGCAGCCACGCTACGACCTCTTTATTGGCGGCAGGTTCGTCGCGCCCGCGTCCGCCAAGTATTTCGATTCCCTCAACCCGGCCAACGAGACCAAGCTCGCCGAGATCGCGCAGGCCAACGCCGTCGATGTGGACGCCGCCTATGCGGCGGCGAAGCAGGCCTTCGACACCACCTGGGGAAAGCTGCCGGGCAAGGAACGCGCCAAATACATCTATCGGATCGCGCGCCTGCTCCAAGATCGCGCCCGTGAGTTTGCCGTTGCCGAGACGATGGACGGTGGCAAGCCGATCAAGGAGTCGCGCGACTTCGACGTGCCGATGGCCGCCGCGCATTTTTTCTACCACGCGGGCTGGGCCGATAAACTGGACTACGTGGCTCCCGGTCGGAAAGTAGCGCCTCTTGGCGTCGTGGGCCAGGTCATCCCGTGGAATTTTCCGCTGCTGATGATGGCGTGGAAGCTCGCCCCCGCACTGGCGATGGGCAACACGATCGTCATCAAGCCGGCCGAGACCACCAGTATCACCGCACTGAAGCTGGCGGAGATTTTTCAAGATGCCGGTCTGCCCCCTGGCACGGTGAACATCGTCACTGGTTTCGGCGATACCGGGGCTGCGGTGATGAACCACCCGACAGCCGCGAAGGTCGCCTTCACCGGCTCGACCGAGGTAGGCAAGATCATCATGCGCTCGCTCGCTGGGACCGACAAGAAGATGACCATGGAACTCGGCGGCAAGGCGGCCAACATTGTCTTCGACGACGCGCCGCTCGACCAAGCCGTGGAGGGCATCGTCAACGGCATCTTCTTCAACCAAGGCCACGTCTGCTGCGCCGGTTCGCGCCTGCTGGTGCAGGAAACCGTCGCCGCCGAGGTGCTCGCAAAACTCAAGCAACGCATCCGCACGCTCCGCGTCGGCGATCCGCTCGACAAAAACACCGACATCGGCGCCATCAATTCGAAAGCGCAGTTAGCCACGATCACACGCCTCGTTGCCGCCGGCGTAAAGGAAGGGGCGAAGATGTTCCAGCCCGCCTGCAAGTTGCCGGCGAAGGGTTACTATTTTCCGCCGACGGTTTTTTCCGGTGTCAGTATGAGCCATCGCATCGCCCGCGAGGAGATCTTCGGTCCCGTGCTCAGCGTGCTGACCTTCCGCACGCTCGATGAAGCGGTCGAAAAAGCCAACAACACCGCCTACGGCCTCAGCGCCGGCGTGTGGACCGAGAAGGGCTCACGTATCCTGAAGATGAGCACAGAGCTGAAGGCCGGCGTCGTCTGGGCCAACACCTACAACAAGTTCGACCCCACTTCGCCTTTTGGCGGTTACAAGGAAAGCGGCTTCGGTCGCGAAGGTGGCCGCCAAGGGCTGCTGGATTACTGCAAACTCACCTAAGGCCGATTTAATCTGAAACTCAGGAAAACAGGAAACGGAATTGGGCACCCTTCGTGAGTTCCTGATGCCCACATTTTACCATGACGCGTTTACCCATCACCAAAACCCCGAAGGTTTACGTCGGC
Organism: Opitutaceae bacterium; assembly: GCA_041689285.1. Classification (GTDB taxonomy): domain Bacteria; phylum Verrucomicrobiota; class Verrucomicrobiia; order Opitutales; family Opitutaceae; genus UBA2377. Next base: position 20,274 of record JBDNGL010000304.1, on the reverse strand, counting down.
GGTGCATTCATCCGCTCCGAGAGCGGGCGCACGTTTCCGCTTAAAGACGCCGCCGGTAATTTCTTCGCCAACATCCCGCAGTGCACGCGCAAGGACCTGCGCAACGCTGTTGCGGCCGCCGCCAAGGCCGGCCCCGGCTGGGCCAAGCGCACCGCCTACAACCGAGGCCAGATCCTCTACCGCCTCGGCGAGATGCTTGAAGCCCGCAAGGCCGATCTGGCTGATGCGCTTGCCGTTGGTGGTGCCTCCAAGTCTGCGGCGGTGAAGGAAATTACCGCCACCGTTGACCGGCTCATCTACTATGCCGGCTGGGCCGACAAATACGAACAGGTGCTCGGCAACGTGAACCCCGTGGCCTCGCCGCATTTCAATTTCACCGTCACCGAGCCGATGGGTATCGTGGGCCTGCTCGCCCCCGACGAGGCCCCGTTGCTCGCGCTCGTCTCGTTGCTGGCTCCCGCGATCACGAGTGGCAATACCGTGGTCGCATTGGCGTCCTCCGCCCAGCCCTATCCGGCCATCGTGTTGGGGGAGATGCTCGCCACGAGTGACCTGCCCGGCGGCGTGGTCAACTTGCTCACCGGTTTCCGCAAGGAGATTGTGCCGACGCTGGCCACGCACACTCACCTGCGTGCCATCGTCGGCGTCGCCAACGCGACGGAGCGCAAAACCCTGAAGCTCGGCGCCGCCGACAGCGTGAAGCGGGTGAAACTGCACCAGACCGAGGAGTCGGTTGACTGGTTCGCTGATAAAGCCCAGAGCCTCTACGATCTCCGGGAGACGCTCGAATTCAAGACCACCTGGCACCCCATCGGAGCTTAGGCGAAAACCCATTTTCTATGAAGCGCAGGCCCACGACCGAGTCCGATCCCAACAGCGTGCCGTTTCAGATTCTCATTTGGTGGATCATCTGGGGCGGCATTCTGAGCGGACTGGGCATCGTTTACTTGGTGATGGGGCGGCGCGAACTGGTGCCGCTCGGCAGCGGACTGATCGGGTTGGTGGCATTGGGGCCAATCGTGCTGAGCGGCTTGGTGCGCTGGGTGCTGCTGCCGCGCTTGCGCGATATCCGGATGGCGCTGCCATTTTTTGTGATCGGGCTTGGGCTGGCCGAGGGTGCCGGCGTCTTGTCGGTGTTATTGGGCGGACCGTATCGCCACGAACTGGTGCTGCTCAGCGCGCTGGCCATCCTGCAGTTCATCCCGATCTTCGCGGTGAAGCAGTTCAATCCGCAAGGGCCGACCGGCCATGGCCTGCGCGGGCAAAATTAAGTGAGTGCCACGGTGAGCGGCTGGAGCGACTTCAGGTAGGCAACGAAGGCGCTGGCGGCGGCGGGGCTCATCTGGTCGGCGGGCAGGGGGCCCCGGCCGCGAGACGCGCCGTTCTTGGACTGCTCCGACCGTTCGTCCAAAGTTTGCCCTTTATCGGCTGGAAGCCTGTATGGTGGGACCGTGTCCAGAGAAATGACCGTGATTGAGCAAAATTCCGACGCCAATGACCGCCGGCGCCAGCGCGCCAAGGAACGGCTTTACGTGCTCTGCCAGATGGGGGGTTGGACGTTTTTCCTGCTGCTGCAACTGGTGTTCATCCGGGTCTTCAACCCGAAAGCCGATTCCTATCAGTTGGCGGCGCTGGTCCAGACCATGACCTTGGGCGTGCTGATCACCCACTACGGTCGCCGCTACCTCACCCAGTGGGGCTGGAAGGAGCTGGGCTGGCGCAAGCTCGTGCCGCGCATCCTCGGGTTCGGCGCGCTGCAGTCCACCCTCTGGTGCATCGCGGGCTACGGGCTCTATTATGGCGGGTTGCAGATGGATTGGCCGGAGAAGGTCAGCCCAGTCGCCTTGGTCCTCGCCAGTTGGATCAACGGCAGCATCGTGCTCGTCGGCTGGTTGTGTGTGTATTTTTTCTACCAGCTCTTCGACCGCTTCAACCGGCTCGACATCGAGCGACTGCGGCTCATCGCCACGGTGAAGGAGGCCGAGTTGCGCGCCCTCAAGTCGCAGGTCAACCCGCACTTCATTTTCAATGCGCTCAATTCGCTGCGCGCGCTGATCGACGAGGATCCGGTGCGCGCGCGGCAAGCGGTCACTCAGCTCGCGAATCTACTGCGTTATTCGTTGCAGAGCGGTCAGCTAGAGACGGTGCCGCTGGAGGATGAGCTGCGGATCGTGAATGATTACCTCGCGCTGGAGCAGGTGCGGCATGAGGAGCGTCTGCGCCTGCGATTGGACGTCTCCCCGGAAACCCTGCAGCTCCCGATCCCGCCCATGCTCTTGCAGACCTTGGTGGAGAACGTCGTGAAATATGGGATCTCCGCCAGTCCGGATGGGGGTGAGATTGCCATCATTACGCGGCGCGAATCGGGTGGCCTGCATTTGCAGGTGACCAACCCCGGCGAACTCGCGGCGGCGACCCCGGCGAAGCCAAGCAACACGGCCGCAGGCTCCACCGGGGTCGGCCTCCGCAATGCCGCCGACCGGTTGCGCCTCCTGTTTGGCGACACCGCCAGCCTCCAGTTGCGCAGCCTGACCCCAAAGGTGGTCGTCGCGGAAGCGCACATTCCCCTCCAACCCAGCAAAGTCCCCGCCACATGAAAGCCCTGCTGATTGACGATGAACGTCTCGCCCGCAACGAACTGCGCCGCCTGTTGGCGGATTTTTCCGCGATTCAAATCGTGGGTGAGGCCGCCAATGCGAAGCAGGCCCGCGAACAGCTTGCCGCACTGCAACCCGACCTATTTTTCCTCGATGTGCAGATGCCCGGCGAAACCGGCATGGAGTTGCTCGAATCCCTCGAGCCACCGGTACCGCAGGTGATTTTCACCACTGCCTATGACGAGTTTGCCGTGAAAGCCTTCGAACTCAACGCGCTCGATTATTTGCTCAAGCCCGTGGACCCCGCGCGGCTTGCCGCCGCGATCGAGCGGTTGCCACTCAAGGGCGGGGCCAGGGCGCCCGCCGCGGAGAAACCGGCTAAGCTCGCCGCTGAGGACAAGGTCTTTGTGCGCGAAGGCGACCGCTGCTGGTTTGTCGAGGTGAAGCAGATCCGCCTGCTGGAGAGCGAGGGCAACTACACCCGCGTGCATTTTGAGGACGCGCAGCCCCAGCTCTTCCGCTCGCTCAACGCCATGGAGGATCGGCTCGACCCGAAATTTTTCTTCCGCGCCAATCGCCGCCAGATCATCAATTTTGCGTGGATCGACAAAATCGAGCCTTGGTTCAGTGGCGGCCTCCTCGTGCAGCTCAAGGGCGGGGCCAAGGTTGAGCTCAGCCGCCGCCAAGCGCAGGAATTCCGTGAGAAGATGAGCCTGTGACAACCCTCCCCATTATGAAAAATAATCGAATCTGTCGTCGCGCCCGCGCTCGTCTCGCGCCTCTTCCCGCCGCCTTGGGCACCGTGTTGGTGCTGACAGATTATCGTGGCTGCCGCCGCCGGTCCAGCGGCGATCAGGTCAGCTGAACCGCGCTTACCTATCATGACAACCCTCACCATTAAGGGCGATCACGTGACGTTCCAGCTCTCCGGCCTCCGGAGCCTACTGGCCTTTCGCCGTGCCATCACGGTCCCGCGTGCGTCCATTATCGGGGCTCGCCATAATCCGGCGGTCAAGGTCAAGGGCTGGCGGGCACCCGGGACGCATCGGCTAGGCCTATTCGCCGCCGGCAGTTTTCACCGCAAAGGCGGCACGATTTTCTGGAATGTCCGCCACCGGACTAAATCCATTATCGTTGACCTGCGTGATGCGGAATTCTCTACCCTCGTTATCGAAGTAGAGGATGTGCCCGCTACCCTCGTCCGTCTGAATCGCATCGCTGCCGCCAACCACGCCCTCACATGATCGAAGCCCACAACCTCACCAAAACCTTCAAGGACAAAAAACGCGGCCAGATAATCGCCGCTGACAACCTGACCTTCACCTGTTGCCCCGGCCAGATCTATGGCCTCCTCGGGGCCAACGGCGCCGGCAAGACCACCACCCTGCGGATGCTGGCCACGTTGCTCAAGCCAACCAGTGGGTCCTGTGCGGTCGCCGGACACGATGCCGCTTCCGCGTCAGCACAGGTGCGCGCCAACGTCGGTTTCCTCGCCGCCTCGACCGCGCTCTACGGCCGGCTCACCTCGCGGGAGATGATTACCTACTTCGGCCGGCTCAATGGCATGGCTGACGTGGCGATCGCCGCACGGATCAAGGTTCTGGCCGACGAGCTCGACATGCACGAATTTCTCGACCGCCGCTGCGAAAAATTTTCCACCGGCATGAAGCAGAAGACCTCCATCGCGCGCACGCTCATCCACGATCCGGCGGTGATGATCTTCGACGAGCCCACGCTCGGCCTCGATGTGATGACCGCGCGGGCGATCGTCCGCTTCGTGCGCAACTGCAAGGCCCGCGGCAAGACGGTGATCTACTCGACGCACGTCATGAGCGAGGTGGAGAAGCTCTGCGATGTCATCGGCATCATCCACGCCGGCCGGCTCGTGGCCGAGGGCACGCTCGCCGAACTCCAGACCCGCTTCGGCGAAAGCGATCTGGAAGAAATTTTCGTCAAGGCCGTCGGTGGCGAAGCCGCCCTGGCCGCAGCCCTGAACCTCTGAGGATAAAATCATGAACTGGTCCAATATCATCACCATTTTTCTCAAGGAGCTGAGGGATTCCCTCCGCGACCGGCGCACGGTCATCTCCATGATCGTCGTGCCGACTCTCGTCATGCCCGTCATCATGTTCGGCATGATTTTTGTCATGACGAAGATCGTGAAGCAGGCCCGCAGCGAGGCGGTGAGCATCATCGTTCTCGGCGGCGAAGATTCCCCGGGCGTGGTGGCGGCCATCAACGCCGACCAGCGCTTCCGCATCGTCACTCCCAAGGGCGATTTCAAGCAATTGGTCTCCGACAAGAAAGTCCGGCTGGCGGTGGAAATCCCCGAGGGCTTCGAGGCCGCACTCACCGCGGGCGACGCCAAGACGGTCACGCTCTACCACTACGAGGGTGAGATGAAGTCCGGCATGGGTGTGACCGCCGTCGAACGTTTCTTCCGTGACCTGCGCGACCGCACGGTCGAGACCAGACTCAGCGCGCGCGGCCTGCCGGTCGACTTGACCAAGCCTTTCGAGGTGAAGCGGCAGAATGTCGCGCCGCCGGAAAAGGTGGGGGGCAATCTCTTTGGCGGTCTCGTGCCCTACATCATCATCATCATATGCTTCACCGGTGCGATGTATCCGGCGATCGACCTCACCGCCGGCGAGAAAGAGCGCGGCACGATGGAGACCCTGCTCTGCAGCCCGGTGTCGCGGGTCAACATCGTGCTCGGTAAATTCCTGATGGTGGTGACGGCCTCGGTCGAGACGATCATTCTCACGTTGCTGTCCACGGGGGTGAGCCTGCTGGTGGGCGGCTCGTTTTTCGCCGGTTCGAAAAGCATGGCTTCGGCCCAAGCGGCGACTGAAGCGGCGGCCCCGGTTTTCATTCCCATGATCGATCCGCTGGGCATCTTCGGGGTGTTTGCAATGATCGCACCCGTGGCCGTGCTCTTTGCGGCGGTGCTGCTGGCGGTTTCGCTTTTCGCCAAGAGCTACAAGGAGGCGCAGAGCTATGTCTCGCCACTCATCATCATCGTCATCATCCCCGCGATGATGGGCTTGTTGCCCGGCATCGATCTCAGCGCGAAGACCGCCCTGATCCCGTTGCTCAACCTCACGCTCGTGTGCAAAGAGATGCTCTCCGGCATCTGGAACTGGCATTACATCGCGCTCATCTTCGGTTCCACCTCGCTCTATGCCGGCATCGCGCTGGCTTTGTGTGTGAAAATGTTCAACCGCGAGGACGTGATTTTCCGGGCTTAAATCTCAACCGCCGTGGCCATGGTCACGGCTTTGGTAAATTTTTATCGAAAGGCGTTAGCAGGGTGTAAACCCGGGGTAAAACCCGGCCCAACCCCTAGGCGAGTGGGCCGTAATGGTCTAGGGTGGGCGCGTTCAACCCACCACAACCATGCATGCTCCCGATATCACCTTTCCCACGGCCTCACCGGAATTGAAAATGAAACGCATCCGGGCGACCGGGACTGGCGCAGACCCCGACAACAGACCGATGGACGCTGCGGAACACCGGCAGTTGGAGCAAATGCTCGCCGAAGTGCAGACGCGCGAAGAGAACCTCCGCGCTTACGAAGCCCATCTGCGGGCCTGGCAGGAGCAGATTGAGGCCGCGCGACCGACGGCACCCCTCCGGCGTCCATCGGGTCATCCGTTCATGCCATCGCAGCATCGGGAGGACCCCGGTCTGCAAACGGCTTGGGAGAAGCTCCACCGGTCGCGCGAGCTGCAGGAAGCTGAGCAAAAGCACCTGATCGAAGACCGGCTGCTGGTGCAGGAACGGGAAGCGGCGTTGAAGAAACGTGAGGCGAATCTCACCCTCCGCGAGGAACGCCTCGCGGCCAAGGAGCGGGAACCTGCGCCGGTGAAGAAGAAACAAGCCCCGACCGCCATGGAATCGTTTACCCGCGCCCCCTTTGCGCTAGCGAAGTCGGTCTTCGGCGGCAAGGGCTAACGGGATAAGCATTGTCGGTCGTTAACCCACGGTGCAGCCTGCGGGCATGTTTCCCCAGCACATCATCGCCAGAAAGCGTGACGGCCACGCGCTGACGCGCGAAGAGATCGGCGCGTTCGTGCGCGGCGCGACGGACGGCTCCTGGGCCGACTACCAGTTGAGCGCGTTGCTCATGGCGATTTTTCTGCGCGGGATGACGCCGGCAGAGACAGCGGATTACACCGATGCGATGATGCGCTCGGGGGTGGTGGCCGACCTGTCCGGTGTGCCGGGCATTAAGGTGGACAAGCACTCGACCGGCGGGGTGGGGGACAAGGTCTCCATTCCGCTCGCACCGATGGTCGCGGCCTGTGGCGTGCCGGTGCCGATGATCAGTGGCCGCGGCCTAGGTCATTCCGGCGGCACCCTGGACAAGTTGGAATCCATCCCCGGATTTCGCACCGATCTGTCCCTCGACGCTTATCGGGATCAGGTCGCGCGAATCGGCTGCGCCCTCATCGGGCAGACCAAGGAGCTCGCCCCCGCCGACAAGAAACTCTACGCGCTGCGCGATGTGACGGCCACAGTGGAATGCATCCCGTTGATCTGCGGCTCCATCCTTTCCAAGAAACTAGCCGAGGGCATTGATGCGTTGGTGCTGGATGTGAAATTCGGCCGGGGTGCGTTCATGAAGACCAAGTCAGATGCGCGCCAGCTGGCCGAGGCGCTCGTCAGGGTCGGCAAGGCTGGCGGCAAGAAAGTCCGCGCCCTGCTGACCGCGATGGAGCAGCCGCTCGGGCGCGCCATCGGCAACGCGCTCGAGGTGGAGGAGTCGATCGCCTGTCTGCGCGGGGCGGGCCCCGACGATGTCATGGCGATCACCTATGCGCTCGGCTCCCAGATGCTTTTGCTCGGTGGCGCAGCGAAGGATGTCACCGAGGCGGAGGCGAAATTAAAGGAAGTCGTCGCCAACGGGCGGGCGCTGGCGAAGTTCCGCGAGATTATCGTGGCGCAAGGCGGGGATGCCCGTGTGGTCGACGACCCGCAACACCTGCCGCAGGCGCGAATCAAGGTGCCGCTGGTCGCAACGGCAGACGGGTATGTCGCCGACGTGGATGCGATGGGCGTGGCGCTGGCCGCATTGCGGTTGGGCGCGGGCCGGGCGCGGGCCGAGGACATGGTCGATCCTGCGGTCGGCGTGTGTGGGTTGGTGAAGATGGGCGAGCGTGTGACGGCCGGCGCGTCGCTCGGTGTAATTCACGCGAGTGATGAAAGCGCACTGGCCGAGGCGAAGGCGCTGCTGGCCAAGGCGATCGTAATCGGCAACGCGCCGCGCGTGGTGACCACGCTGATTGAAGAAGTGATTGGGTAGGCTTACGCCTGCTCAAGCTCGGTGAGCTTCGTCGCCGCCGCCTCCCACTCATTGGTAGCGGTGGTAATTTGGTCCACGATGACGCTGAGCTCCTTATTCAAGTGGTGAAACTTGCCCTTGTCGGCGTAGGTGCCGGGATCTTCGAGCGCGGCGGTGATGTCGGCCTGTTTCGCCTCCAGCTCGACCACCTTCTTTTCCAACTGACCAACGTGTTCACGGAATCTGCGGATCTCGTTAGCGGAAGGCTTTGTTGATTTTGGCTCTTCGGTTTTCGATTTTGGCTGGGTCGCGCTCGCGGCCTGTTTTGGACGGGCATCAGTGAAGCCGGCGGTCAGCGCAGCGCGGGCGTCGGTGGATTTGGATTTCTCCAGATAATAATCGTAGTTGCCGGCGTATTGCGTGAGCCGGCCGCTGTGCACGTGCAGCACGTGGGCATCCAGCTGGCGGATAAAATGCACGTCGTGACTGATGAAGATGAAGGTGCCCTCGTAGGCCTTGAGTGCCCCGATCAGGGCGTCAATGGACTGGATATCCAAGTGGGTCGTTGGTTCGTCCATCAAGAGGAGATTGGGCGGCTTCACGAGCAGACGGGCCAGGGCGAGACGGGATTTTTCACCGCCGGAGAGCACGGAGACTGGTTTGTGCACATCGTCCTTGCGGAAGAGAAAGGCGCCGAGGATGGCGCGGGCCTGCTGCTCCGTAAGCTGGTTTTCATTCGTGCGCAGCTCCATCACGTTTTCGAAAACGGTCACCTCGGCGTGCAGGTTGTCGATGCGGTTCTGGGCAAAGTAGCCCGGCACGACGTTGCTGCCGAGTTGGCGGACGCCGCCTTGGGTCGGAATGACGTCGGCCAGAATTTTGAGGAGGGTGGATTTGCCGGCGCCATTGGGGCCGACAAGGACGAGCCGCTGGCTGCGTTCGGCGGTAAAGTTCAGATCCTCGTAGACCACGTGGTCGCCGTAGGCCTGGCGCACGTGGGCGAGTTCAATGACCTTGAGGCCGGAGCGTGGCGGCTGGGGAAACTTGAAGTGGATGCGCTTCAATTCCTCGGCGGGCTCGTCAACGGCGATCGCCTCGAGCCGCTCGATTCGTTTTTCCTTCGATTTAGCGCGGGAAGCCATCGAGGCCTTCGCGCCGAAGCGGTCCACGAATTTCTGGAGGTGGGCGATTTCGCGCTGCTGGTTCTTGAAGGCGGCGGCCTGCTGTTCCTTGCGGGCTTCTTTCTCGCTGAGAAAGTTCTCGTAGTTGCCGTGGTAGTAATGCAACCGCCCGGCGCGCAGTTCGAGCATGCCGGTGCAGAGGGCGTTGAGAAAGGCGCGGTCGTGGGAAATGACCACGAGGCCGCCAGGGTAGCGGGTCAGGTAGTCCTGGAACCAGAGCAACGCCTCGAGATCGAGGTGATTGGTCGGCTCGTCGAGGAGGAGGAGGGCGGGCTCGGCGACCAGCAGGCGGGCGAGGTGGGCGCGCATCACCCAGCCGCCGGAGAAGGTCTTGGCGAGCTTGTCGGCGTCGCCTTCCTTGAAGCCGAGGCCGGCAAGGATTTTGCGGGCGCGAGGTTCGAGCGTGTAATCAATATCCCAATCATTTTCGTCGGGCTCCAGTTTCTTGCCACTGGTAACGATGTGCAGGATGGTTTCGTCGCCGGCCGGAGCGCTTTCCTGCGGGAGATAGCCGAAGTCCGCTCCGCGCTCCCACTCGATGGTGCCGGTATCGGGCCGCTCCTCGCCGAGGATGAGGCCAAAGAGGGTGGATTTGCCCGCGCCATTCGGTCCAACGAAGCCCAGCCGGTCGGTGCGCGCGATGAAGAGGGATACCTCCGCGAAGCGTTCGCGAGTGCCGTAGGACTTGGAAACGTTGGCGAGAGTGAGCATGAGAACTCACCAACACACCCCCCGAGCGGGACGGCGTCAATGCTCAGCGCACAACGGTCAGGGCCACGCAACCAGCCACGGCTACGAGGCCGCCGGCAATCGAGCGCTGGGAGGGGCGGTCCCCCTCGAGCCAGTAGGAGAAGGGAATCACCACGAGTGGCGTCGTGGCGACGATGGGCAACACGAGCCCGGCGGGGGCATGAATGAGCGCCCATTGGTAGCAACTTACCCCGAGCACGGGTCCGGCAAAGCCGTTGGCTACATACCACTTCCACCCACGCGGTTCCGGATGGGAAGCGGGCGCCGGTTGGTGACGGATCAGCGCCAGCACCAAATAAAACAGCAGCACCAAGGCGAGTCCCCCGAGGACGCGGTGATAGGCGGCCGTGAAACCATTCAGCGCCGGCTCACCAGCGGCGAGGGCGACGAAATTGCCCTTGCGACTGATCACGGCACCGATGCCTTGGCCGAGGGCGCCGACAAAACCAAAAACGAAGCCAAGGGCACGCAATTTGACCCGCGGCGGGTCGTTTTGGCTGGGCAGCAGCGCCAGCGCGACCCCGGTCAGCACCACGGTGCCCCAGACCACCTGCGGCCCGCTGAGCCGTGTGCCTAGCCAGAGCCATTCAAACACCGCCGCAATGGGGGCGGCGAGACACTGCGTCATGAGCACCGTCAGGCGCGAGCCGATCAGCGGCAGGGCGGCAAACACTCCGATGTCGCCCACGCCCATACCGACGACCCCGCTCGTGAATAGCCACGGCGTGCTGGCACTGGCGAATCCGGTGCCGAAGGCATGTGCGAACACCCCTAGAATCAAGACGGCGATGAACAACCGCCCCAGATTGGCTGTCCGCACACCACAGGCCCGCACGCTGCGGTGGGCAAAGATGGCCGAAACCGCGTAGAAAAGGGTGGCGAGAAAGGCTGCGAGCATGGGGCTGGGTCCGCGACAACTACGTAACGACCGGCGCGACGCGACGTTTTTTGTGGCTCCACACGCTCGGGGCTCTCTAGCTCATAACCTTTATGCAAGCCAAGAAAGCCAAAGTAAAACCCGAGGCCGTCAACGCCGCGCTCGCCGCGAAGAAAGGGCCGATCTCAAAATTCATCGCCCACCATTACCGCCATTTCAACGCGGCCGCTCTCGTGGATGCCGCGAAGGGCTACGAGACTCACCTTGCCGCCGGCGGCAAGATGCTCGTCACGCTCGCGGGCGCGATGTCCACGGCCGAACTTGGCATCTCACTCGCCGAGATGATCCGCAAGGACAAGGTCCACGCCATCGTCTGCACCGGCGCGAATTTGGAGGAGGATATCTTCAATCTCGTTGCCCACGACTACTACGAGCGCGTGCCGCACTACCGCCACCTCACCGTCGAGGACGAGGTCAAGCTGCTCGACCGGCACATGAACCGCGTGACCGACACCTGCATCCCCGAGATGGAAGCCATGCGCCGCATTGAAAAGGTAGTCGCGGACGAATGGACCAAGGCGGACCAGGCCGGCGAACGCTATTTTCCGCACGAATTCATGTATAAGATCCTGCGTGGCGGGAAGCTGAAGAAAAGCTACCAGATCGACCCGAAGAATTCCTGGATGCTCGCGGCCTGTGAGAAGAACCTGCCGATCATCGTGCCCGGCTGGGAGGACGCGACCTTGGGCAATATGTATGCCGGCCGCTGCGTGACTGGGGAAATCAAGCACGTGCATACCGTGCGCACCGGCATCGAATACATGACCTGGCTGGCCGAGTGGTATACACAAACCGCGAAGAAGCTACGCAATGGCGAAGGCTCCATCGGCTTCTTCCAGATCGGCGGCGGCATTGCAGGTGATTTCCCCATCTGCGTCGTGCCGATGCTGCACCAAGATCTCCAGCGCACCGGCGTGCCACTGTGGGGCTATTTCGCGCAAATTAGTGATTCCACGACCAGCTACGGCAGCTATTCCGGTGCGGTGCCGAATGAGAAAATCACCTGGGGCAAGCTCGCGGGCTCGACGCCGAAGTTCATCGTCGAGAGCGACGCGACCATCGTGGCACCGTTGATCTTCAACTGGGTGCTGGGGAGGTAAGCCCGCCGCCGCGCGGTGTCTAGGCCGGGCGCAAGCCCGGTTTTGCATCTTCGCGGCTTTGCGTTTCTTGTAGTTGTCATGCCCAACGCCCTCGCGACCGAAAAATCGCCTTACCTGCGCCAGCACGCGGACAACCCCGTGGACTGGCTGCCCTGGGGCGAGGGTGCCTTCGCCCGGGCGCGGACCGAGCAGAAACCGATCTTCCTGAGCATCGGCTACTCGACCTGCCACTGGTGTCACGTGATGGCGCACGAGTCGTTTGAGGACGCGGACATCGCGGCGCTCCTCAATGAACACTTCGTGTCCATCAAGGTGGATCGCGAGGAACGGCCTGATGTGGACAAGGTTTACATGAGCTACGTGCAGGCGATGACCGGCCATGGGGGGTGGCCGTTGAGCGCGTGGCTCACGCCTGACCTCAAGCCGTTCTTTGGCGGCACCTATTATCCGCCGGAAGACCGAAACGGCCGGCCGGGATTTCCGACATTGTTGCGCGCCCTGGCCAAGGGCTGGGCTACGGAAAGGGAAAAACTCGTCGCCGAAGGCGAGCGTGCGCTCGGTTCATTGCGGGATTACTACGAGCGTCCGGCGGCCTCGGCGGGCGAGTCGCCCGATCTGGCGATCAGCGGCGGCGAGGCGTTTGAGCGCTGTTTCCAGTATTTCAACGAAGCCTTTGACCCGCAACACGGTGGCTTCGGCAGCGCCCCGAAGTTTCCGCGTGCGTCGAATCTCAACTTTTTGTTCCGGGCCGCCGCCGTGCAGGGCGTTGCGAGCGAGGTCGGCGTCGAGGCGATCAAGATGGCCGCCGCCACGTTGCGGGCCATGGCGCAGGGCGGTATTCACGATCCGGTCGGGGGCGGCTTTCACCGCTACTCGGTCGATGAGCAGTGGTTTGTGCCGCACTTCGAAAAGATGCTCTACGATCAGGCGCAGATCGCGGTCAATTACCTCGAGGCGCAGCAAGCGACCGGCATCCAGACCTATGGCTGGCTGGCGCGCGATATTCTCGATTACGTGAGGCGCGACCTCACGCATCCGGAGGGAGGGTTTTACACGGCGGAGGATGCGGATAGTGCGGTGCCGGGTGCTGCGGACGGCAGTCATGCTGAGGGCGCCTTTTATGTGTGGACGCTGGCGGAGCTGACCGCGGCGCTGGGTGAGGACGCGGCATTCATCGGCGCGCACTATGGGATCGTGGCGCAGGGCAACGTGGACAGTGCGCAGGATCCGCACGGGGAATTTCGTGGCAAAAACATCCTCGTGGCCCGCAATCCGCTGGCCGCGACTGCCGCGCGCTTCGGCCTCGCTCCCGAGGTGGCCGATGCGAAACTACAGGCCGCGCTGCAAAAACTGCACGCGGTGCGTGGCCAGCGTCCACGGCCACTGCTGGATACAAAAATCCTGACCGCCAACAATGGCTTGATGATTTCGGGCATGGCGAAAGCGGCGCAGGTGCTGGCGACAACCACAGGTAGGGACGGCCCGCCAGCCGCGCCCTACCTCCAAGCCGCGCAGCGGGCAGCGGAGTTTGTGCGGCGGGAGTTATACGATGAATCGCGCGGGGTGCTTTTTCGGTCGTGGCTGCATGGCCGCGGCGCGACCCAGGGTTTTGCCGAGGACTATGCCTATCTCGTGCAAGGGTTGCTCGATCTCTATCAGGCCTCGTTTGCCATCGGCTGGCTGCAATGGGCGGTGACTTTGCAGGCGACGATGGACCGTGAGTTTTGGGACGAGGCGCGCGGCGGCTATTTCAACTCCCGGGCGGATGATGCCTCGCTCGTGCTGCGGCTGAAGGAGGACTACGACGGCGCGGAGCCGGCACCGAGTTCGGTCGCGGCGCTCAATCTTTTGCGACTCGAGGAGATGGTGGGCGGTGATGCCTACCGTTCGCAGGCTTTGCGCACCATCGAGGCCTTTCGTTCCCAATGGAGTCGTTCGCCGCAGGCGCTCCCCCAGATGCTCTGCGCCATCGAACTCGCCCTCGAACCTCCCCGGCATGTGGTGCTCGCCGGCGATCCTACCATGGCGGATTTTCAGGCGCTGACGGCCGTGCTGCACGTGACCCTCGGCCCACGCCGGTCGCTGCTGTGCGCCGATGGCGGCGAGGGCCAGGCTTGGCTGGCGTCGCGCCTGCCTTGGCTGGAGCCGATGCGACCCCTAGCGGGACAGGCCACGGCCTACGTATGCGAGCACTTTGCCTGCCAGACACCGGTAAACACCCCGGACGGCCTGCGGAAACTGCTTAGGCCCGATAAGTAAATTCCGCGATTGCTCACCTCCATTCGGATATCTCCAATTACGTTGTGAGAATCCTTGCTGTCGAAGACGACAAGATTGCCCTGATGGTAATTCGTCAGGCCCTGATCCGCCTGGGTCACGAAGTCCTCGAGGCCAGGGACGGACGTGAGGCGTGGAAAATTCTGCAAAAGGAACCGGTGCGTGTGATCGTGAGCGATTGGGAGATGCCCGAGGCGGATGGTTTGGAGCTGTGTCGACGCATCCGTAAACGCACCAACAGCGAATATGTGTATTTCATCCTGCTCACGGCCCGTGATGCCAGCGAAGAGAATCAGCAGAGTGCAATGGATGCTGGTGTGGACGATTTTCTGAGTAAGCCGCTGGATCAGCTCGAACTGCGGATGCGGTTGCGCGTGGCCGAGCGGATTTTGCTCTACACCACTCAGGTGCGTCAGTTGGAGGAACTACTCCCGATCTGCTCTTACTGTAAAAAGATCCGCGATGACCAAAATTACTGGCAGCAAATGGAGGGATACATCAAGGAGCGCACTGGCACTGAATTTAGCCATTCGGTGTGTCCGGACTGCTACGAGCGAGTGGTAATCCCTGAATTAGAGCAGCTTAAACAGCAGCAGCTTTAACTTTACGGGCTATGCACTTGACGTAAACCAACGGCAACGAACTAGGGAAGCCCCGAGCTCCCAAAGTCATGCACCTGTTACGGCGACCAGCCACTCGGGGAGCGGATGCGCTCGGAACGTGATTTGGCCGCGTTCAGTGCAAAGCACGCGGCGGAACGGCTGGTCGGTATCGGAGTTGTCGAACACGCGCACGTCGGGCACGAAGGTGATGGCTTTGGCGAGATTCCGGAGGGACTGATGGAACCGCCGCTCAAGCCGGTCTGAGGGCACATCGTGGCCACCCTGCGCGACATGCTGCATTACGCGAGCTTCGGAAAGATCAGCACCACTGATGCCGATGAAGTGAACCTGAACCTCGTAGCCTGTGGCAATCGCCCGGCGCAGAAAATCGAGCTTCGCACCCACCGGGTCTGAAAAGACGGTTTCGGTGATGAACGATTCCCCGTTCGCCACGAGCATGGCCCGAGCCTCGTCAACGAACTTTGCCGCTTCCGTGTTAGGGACGCCAATCGTTCGAGTAAATTCATCCGCATTAAGAAACAGGAGTCCTGAAGCCCGGAGAAACGTGCGATAATAGGTCGTCTTGCCCGCGCCATTCGGGCCGGCCAAAAAAATGAGACGCGGAGCCGGCATCAACGCACGGCGACGAACTGCCGATTGACGAACCGCCCAAGGCGCTTGGTGCCGTCAGGCGACTTCTGGACGATGAGCCCGGGATGTGCCGGGTCAGTGCCATAAATGGGCGTGCCGTGCCGCATGATTTCAGTCTTCGCGAGTTCACGCCCAGCCGCGGTATCTACCTTTGCCAACAGGCTGGCCAAGTCCTGCACGCGACCCGTTTCTTTAAGCAACCGGATACGGTCGTGTGCAAAGACCGCCTCGGCGACGCGGCCCAGCTTGGCCCAGAACTCGACTTGGGCGGTTGCCGAGCGCTCCATGAGCGCAGCCGTGGAACGGGCCTCATTCACGAACGCGCTATCGAAACGGAGAGGGGTAGTGGAAGACATGTCGGTAGTGGTGTAGCAAAATGCTACGTTGTCAAATAGGTTATGGTTTGGGACCAAGCATCAGCTGCGGTGTTCGCTTACGTTGTGTGCATATCCATCTTAATTTTTAAGAGGCGGGCTTGAGTTCATGAGATTTGGTCTCACTGTGCGCGGTATGTTGCGATCCCTAATCCTGTCCTGTCTTTGCGTCTCGTTGATGGGTGGCGCCACCCTCAGCAGCGCTAGTGAGCCAATCACGTTAACCAAGGTGGTCGTGGCGCTGAAGCCCGACAAGAACCCGGACCTTATGCTACAGGAGAAAGCGGCCCTCGTGGTGTTTCTCAGTGCGCAACTGGGGCGGCCCGTGGAGGTGATCATTCCCTTGTCCTCCGCCGTGATCATCGAAGGACTCGCCAACGGCACCATCGATCTCGGCTACCTGAGTGCCTCCGACATGCTCAACGTGCGCGACCGCGCCGTGGCCTCCGTTCTGCTCGCCGGTGAGTTTCCCAACGGCAAGACCTCCTACGAAAGCTACTGGGTCGTGAAAAAGGATGCACCCTACCAATCAATCGCCGATCTGCGTGGCCGCCCCATCGCTTTTGCCAGTCGCACGAGCACGTCGGGCTTCGTGCTGCCGCTGCTGGATTTGCAACGGCGCGGTCTCCTCGATGAAACCGCGAATCCGGAATCATTTTTCGGCCGCGGCCAGGTGATGTTCGGCGTGGGTTATGTATCCGCCATCGAGCGGGTGCTGGCGGGTGAGGCCGAGGCGGCGGCGGTCAGTTTTTACGTGCTCGATCTGGATCAACATCTTTCCGCCACTCAACGCGCCCAACTGCGCCGACTGCAATCGCAGGGGCCGGTGCCCAGTCACGTGATTGCCGTGCGGTCTACACTCGGCGCTGAGGATGTGGCCAAGCTCAAGGCCGCGTTGCTGGTGCTGAATGAGCCTGCGCACACGGCATTGCGGGACAAACTTTTCACCACCAAGCTGGTGCCGGTGGACGCAGACGCGCATCTGTCGGCGCTCGCTGAGGGGCTGGCCCTCGCGCGTAAAGCCCATCGCCAATAATGGTCGTGGCTTCGGACGATAAATCGCCGGTCTGTCATGTCGCTATTCGCGAGCTCGGTCTGCGGCGCGGCGAGCACTGGTTGTTCCGCGGCCTCACCCTCGTGGTGCCGCGCGGGAAATTTGTCGCCGTGGTCGGCCCGTCCGGGGTTGGCAAATCCTCTTTCCTGAGCTGTCTCAACGGTCTGGTGACGCCGACCGAGGGAGAGATTGAGTATTGTTGCTTGCAGCGCGGCCTCCACAACCCGGCGAATTTCCAAGGCCACACGGGGGTGATTTTTCAGCACAATCTGCTGGTGCCGAACAGCACGGTGCTGACCAATGTGCTCTGCGGGCGGCTCGGCCGCTACCGGTGGTGGCGCACGCTTTTCGGTTTTCCGCAGGCTGACCGCGAGGCGGCCTTTCGCATTCTGACCGATCTCGGTCTCGCGGCTCTCACGCACCGCTGGGTCTGCGAGACCTCGGGCGGCGAGCAGCAGCGGGCGGCGTTTGCCCGGGCGTTGTTTCAGGAGCCCGAGCTCTACCTCGCGGATGAACCGGTCTCTAATCTCGACACCTATCTTACCGGCCGGGTGCTCGGTATTTTGCGGCAGGAATCCTCCGTTTACGGTCGCACGGTGTTCTGCGTGCTGCACAATCCCGACTTGGTGGAGCGCTTCGCCGATCTCGTGCTCAGCTTTGATCCGGGTGACGCCACTGGCTGGAAAATCCGCGAGGTGAACAAATGAGCGCGCCCGGTGAATCCCCGCCGCCGGCCGTGCCTTTGCCCGTGCTCAAGTGGCACGAGCGGCTCAATGTCTTCACCGTTACGCTCATTGGATTTCTGCTCGCGGTCTTGGTTTCGCTGCCGGCGCTGCGCGGCTCCGGCCGGGAGCTGGATTACTGGGCCAACATCAAACGCTTTCTCGGCTATTTTTTTCCGCCGGATTTTTCGGTGTGGCCCGAGACACTGCGGGCGCTCGCGGAGACGTTTCAAATCGCGGTGATGGCTACGCTCTTTGCAACGCTGCTGTCCTTCCCGCTCGCGGCGTTGGGGGCCCGCACGATCGCCCCGCGCTGGCTGGTGGTGCCGGCCCGTCTGCTCATGAATGGCGCCCGGACCATCCCGAGTCTCATCTGGGCACTGATCGGCGTGGCGATCGTCGGTGCCAATCCGCTCGCCGGCGTCATCGGGCTTACGTTTTATTCGCTCGGTTATCTCGGAAAATTTTTTAGCGACGCCTTCGAATCCGTGGATGCCGAGGTGGCGCGCGGCCTGCGGGCCATTGGTGCGGACCGGGTGCAGGCCTTTCAACATGGCCTCTGGCCGCACGCCAAGCCGCTCGTGGTGAGCCATGTGCTCTGGATGTTGGAATACAATCTTCGCGCGGCCTCCATTATCGGCTACGTGGGGGCGGGTGGTCTCGGCATGCAGCTGGCGAGCTACTATGAATACTATGCGTGGGAGAAGGTGGCGACCGTGCTGATCTTCATCCTCGCGCTGGTCTCGCTGCTCGATCTTCTCGGCGAGTGGGTGCGCGGTCGCATCACCAAAAAACTAGGGGGCGGTCGGCTAGGGGGGCGGTAACCTGCGCGATCATGGACGCCCGCATGCAGCGTTTAGAGGAGAAAATTGCCTATCTCGAACGCCACGTCGGCGAGCAGGATAAGGCGATGCTCGAGCTCACCGAGCAGCTCACGCGGCTGCGCCTGGTGTTGCAGACCTTGCGCGAGCGGTTGCCGGAGCAGTCTCCGGGCGAAGCCACCCCCACGACGGATGAGCGCCCGCCGCATTATTGAATCGGCGCGAAGATTTAATGCCTTAGCCTATCCGAAAACCTCTACCCTAAAGAGCGGACTCATAAATTTTGAGGGCCTGCGGGCCGGGGCTCGGCTCGCGGGGACGCGAGCCCTCCACCAGCAAGGTTTTCGAATACGGCTTAGGCATGAGGTGGCCGGGCGCGGCCACCAGCTTCGTTTGCCTCAGTGCGCCTCGCGCAGTGGGTTGCGATCGTCCGATGACTCCGTGCGGGTGACCGGTTCGGGGCGGGCGGTGTTCACCGAACGGACCGTGTTGGTGGGTGCGGAGGCGATGCGCTGGGATTCGCGGGCTGGGCGCAGGGTGGCGATTCCGGGGTGTTGAGGATGGTTGATTCCCTGCAAGCGGGCGGTGTCCCGCTCTGACCGGCGGTTTTCACCGGCTGACTGAATGCGTGTGTCACGCGGCTGCGTAGGGCGCGTGGCGGCTTCGGGGCGTTGGCTATCCCGGGTCTGATTGCGGGTGATTTCGTTGGCCGGCCGCACCCGGGCGTTCGAACCCATCGGCGTATCACTCATGATGGGGGAGGTAGGTATGGCGACCGTTGCGGGACGGCGGCGTTCAGCGTGGGCATTATATGGTGGCGAGGATCTATCGTAGCGATCGCTCCAGTTGTGCCGTGGACGTGACACGGGCTCCGTTCGGTAGTGGTCGGATGGATAGTGGTTACGACGGATGACGTGCGGTGCGGGTGCCCAAGGCCGCCAACTGGAGTGGCTGGATTGATAATAAACCGACCGGGTGCGCCAGACGGGACTTTGATACCAACCGGGTGAACGGTGGACGATCACCACGCTGCGATGGTGCCAGTTACAGTCGTGGCTCAGCCACGAGCCAATGTCGTAGCCGCTGCCGTATGTAATGAATGGGCCGGGACGATACGAGCGTGTGCGGGTGACGTAGAGCACCTCGGGGTCGTAGCGCGGGACGTAAATCACGGTTGGGCGAGCCGGGATGATGCGAATCTCGCCGTCTTCAGTGACGATGGCTTGTTGGGCGTTATCAGTCAGCAGACCCGCTTGCATGGCCCGGCCACGCAAGGTTTGGATCGCATCCATCACTTCCTCCGGTTGATCGAGGTAGGCCTCGCCGAGTTCTTGGGTCCAACCGAGGTTTTCATCGAGCAGCACGATCACTTCGGGATAGTGGACGAGGGCTTTGACGCTGTCCTCCCAAGTCTGGCTGACCGTGGCGGCGGCTTTGCCTCCGCGTTCAAGAAAACGTGCGGCCAGCACGATGTCGGAAGGTCGCGTGCTGGCGGGCAGGATCAAGGCGACAAGGGCATCGGGATAGAGCGTGATCGGTCCGACCAGATTTTCGACCTGCTCTTGGTTGAGCCGCTCGGCCGCGGTCGGGACGATTTCGGCGGCGCTGCCCCACGCACCGAGGGTGGCGTAGCAGAGGACGGCGAGGAGTTTGGTTTTCATGGGGTGGGGAAGGTGGCGGTTTACCCATGTGACGTGCGCCGGGGTGGCGATATTCACTCAATTTAAGAAACGACAGCGGCCAACCTGTTCCGTTTACTTCTGGCTGGCAAACGGCGGCGGTCGATACCCGGTCCAGACTCACACCGGCCGCTGAAGGGAATGCGGATTTTCCCCGGCACGTAGCGAAAGATGGGCCCCTTCGAGCCCGAGCTCAAGGCACTCGAAAAAGTTGCGCACACACTGGCCGAGACGGTCGTGGCCGA
>JBDNGL010000303.1:0-3839 GCA_041689285.1 Opitutaceae bacterium | reverse complement strand
CCGGCAGCACCCGGCGCCCACGGCGCCGTGCGCCTGTTTTTCACGGTTGCCGACACCGGTGTCGGGATATCGGCCGACACCATCAAGCGACTCTTCCTGCCCTTCAGCCAAGTGGATGTCTCCGCCCAGCGGAGGCGCGAGGGCACCGGCCTCGGCCTCGCCATTTCCAAGCGCCTCTGCGAGCTTATGGGGGGCAGCATTTCTGCGGAAAGCCGCGCCGGCGAGGGCTCGACTTTCCGCTTCACCCTCCAATGTGAAATTCCGGCCAACTCCCCTGCCGGGACGGAACCACGCGTCTGAGATTCTTATTTCGGCACTTGCGGGCCGATTTTTTTTCCTGCAAGTTGCGCGACCTTGTTTAAATGGCGCGGTAGCCAAGTGGTAAGGCCGAGCTCTGCAAAAGCTCTATCGCCGGTTCGATTCCGGCCCGCGCCTCCAACTTTCTTTCCGCAGTGGAAGGAAAGTTGCCCGCCGAACCCTTGGCGAAAACAGGCCACCGTCCACGAAAAGCCCCCCGGCTTACCTGCACGCGCTCCCCTCCATTATTCCGAGTTGCCAATCTGTTTTCGGGTTTCACCGTAGCGCCACTCCTCCTATTCGCCTGCGCATGTTGTATCCGTCCCCTCAGCCCTCCCTGCCTGCGCCCTCTGCGGTGACCACGCGCGTATGAAGGCTCTCCGCGAATGGCTTACCCGCTACCTTTCCCCGGGCGCGTTAGTCATCCTGATCTTAGCGATCACCTCCATCATCATCGCTTTGGCGCTTCCGCGCACCCAAGCCAAAGGTATCCCGATGTGGATCTCGGCCCAACCGCATTTTAACGCCTATCAGCCATTCGCCCAAGAATGGAACCGGCGGCACCCGGATCACAACATCAACCTGGTTCTCCTGCACGGCACCGCCATGGAGCGCCGCATGCTCTCCGGCTTCATGGCCGGCACGCCCGTGGCCGATATTCTGGAGCCCCATCTCGGCATCGCCGCCAAGGCTTTCGCCGGCCCGCTCGAAAGTGTTGGCTTTTTCGACCTGACTGACCGCCTCAAAGCGGATGGGTTGATGGAAAAGATTAATGCGCCCTCCTTCGCCCCTTACACCAGTCGCGGCCGGATCTTCGGCCTGCCCCACGATGTTCATCCAGTCCTGCTCGCCTACCGCGCCGATATCGTCGAGGCCGCCGGTATCGATGTTAGCCAGATTGAGACTTGGGAAGATTACTTCCGGGTGCTGCGCCCCTTGATGGTGGACACCAGCGGCGACGGGCGCCCCAACCGCTACCTGCTGGAAGCCTGGCACACCAACCCACACGCCGTCATCATCATTCTGCTGCAAGCCGGCGGCATGCTGCTGGATGAACAGGAGCGGCCTTCCCTAAATTATCCCCGCAACGCCGAGGTCATGGCGCGCCTCATCACCTGGATGGCCGGACCCAACCGCGTTTGCGTGGATATCGAGACCTATTCCGCCTCCGGCCATAGCCAACGGCTGGAGGGTCTCGTGATTGGCTCACTGGTGCCCGATTGGATGGCCGGCTCTTGGAAGCGCGAAAATCCCGGTCTCGCCGGCAAGTTGAAGCTTATGCCGATCCCGGCTTGGGAACAGGGCGGACGGCGGACATCGGTCGCCGGCGGCACGATGTTGGGGTTCAGCCGTCATACGACTAACTTCGAGATCGCCTGGGAATTTGCCAAGGAGCTGTATCTCTCGCCGTTACTCGCAGAACAGATGTTCAAGGACACCAATATCATCACCCCGGTCACGGCACTTTGGGACTCACCCATCTTTGACGAGCCCGATCCTTTCTTCAGCGGCCAACCTTCCGGCCGGCTCTACATCGAACAGGCCCCGCAGGTTCCCCGTCGGCCTTCCTCACCTTATGCGATCAGTGGAGCCGAACGCTTTACCAATACCCTCGCCGCCCTGCGCAGTTACGCGGACCGCAACCAGATTTATGATGAGGCCACGCTGCGTGTCGAAGCCCAGCGGCTGCTTGACGTGGCTCAGCTCGAATTCGAGCGCTTCATCAACCGCAACGTCTTCCTCAGCCACGCACCATGAAAGCCACCCGTCTCAATCTCGCGCCGTGGCTATTTCTCGCACCCTTTCTCGGAATCTTCTGCCTCTTCACCGTCTGGCCGCTACTGCGTTCCTTCATCCTCGCCCTCCAGCAGACCTATGGTCCCGGCACCACCGAATGGGTGGGCCTCCACAATTTCCGTTACCTCCTCACCGATCCGCTCTTTTGGCAGGCAGCAGCCAACACCGTGCGTTTCACCCTCGGCTCGCTCTTGGTGCAACTGCCGATCGCCCTCGGGCTTGCCCTCCTGCTCAATCGTCCCGGACTTCGTGGCCGCGGTTTTTTCCGGCTCACCTTCTTCGCGCCTTCACTGGTCGGTCTGCCTTTCGTCGCGATGCTTTTCGCGCCGATTCTGGAAAAACGCACCGGCCTGATCAACGCCACCCTCCATCAGTTCTTCCCTATCTGGGATCCGGAGTTCGCCTGGATGCAGGAATATGTGATGAGCTCCCTCATCCTCGCCGCGCTCTGGATGTATGCCGGTTTCAACATGATCTATTTCCTCGCCGCGCTGCAGAATGTCTCGAAGGACCTGCTCGAAGCTGCGGAGATCGATGGCGCCAGTCCGTGGCAGCGTTTCCGTCACGTCACCCTGCCTGATATCGCGCCCATCGCCGGGTTTGTCACCCTGCTCTCCGTCATCGGTAGCTTCCAGATGTTTGAGTTGAGTTACATCCTGCTCAACAACAGTGCCGGTCCGGGGAACCGCGGGCTCACCATCATGATGTATCTTTACCAGACGGGCTTTGTCGTCGGCGACCTCGGCTACGCCAGCGCCATCGGCTGGGTGCTGGCCCTCACGCTCATGGGGATCGCCTTGTTTCAACGCTGGGTGGCCCGCCGCTACGAGGAACGCTGACCATGCCCGCCAAACGCCTGCTCTCCTTCCTCCTCCACGCGCTGTTGAGCTTCTTTGCCGCGCTCACCCTCATTCCGTTTGTTTATATGCTCTGCGGGGCGCTGAAATCGAAGTTCGATTTCGCCGCCACGGTCTTTCTACCCGCCGGTGACGGCTGGTTCGGCATTGGCTGGGACCGGCTCACCTTGGAAAATTTCACCCGGCTCTTCACCGACCTCGGCCTACCCCGTGCGCTGCACAACTCCCTACTGCTCGCCTCGGTGAGTTCTATCCTCACCGTGCTCTGCTGCGCGATGGGTGGCTACGCCCTCGCGAAGCACAAATTCCGCGGCCAGAACCTCGTCATGGGCGTGGTGCTCGCCTCCCTCATCATTCCCGGCCCACTGCTGCTCGCCCCCAGCTTCCAATTGCTCTACAAGCTGGATCTGCTCGATACCTACACCGGCCTGCTGCTGCCCGGACTCGCCCCCGCCTTCGGCATTTTCCTGTTTCGCCAATCCATGCTGAACAGCGTGCCCAACGAACTCCTCGAAGCCGCCCGCATGGATGGCGCCGGCGAATTCCGCATCTTCTTCGAACTCGTCCTGCCCATCATCCGCCCGATGCTCGGGGCTTTCCTCATGATCAGTTTCATGGGCATGTGGAACAATTTCATCGGCTCACAGATTATTCTCCAGTCACCCGAACTGCAGCCGCTCTCCGTCGCCCTCAACAACCTGAAGGGCATCTACGGCACCGACTACGGTCTCATCATGGCCGGGACTCTGATCTCGATCGCGCCGGTCATGTGCCTGTTCCTCCTGCTACAAAAGGAGTTCATCTCCGGTCTGACCAGCGGCGCCGTCAAGGGCTAGCGCAACCCGCCAGCCGGCAACCGCTGATCCGGATTAGCGCGCCCAAGCGGCT
>JBDNGL010000302.1:0-18005 GCA_041689285.1 Opitutaceae bacterium | reverse complement strand
CGCCGAGGCGACGTAACCGCGATAGAACGGCCGCAGCCGCGGCGACTCCAGCCACCCCCGGCCACCGAACAGCGAAAGCGGCACGCCCGCGTCTGCCAGTTGCTCGACCAGCCGACGTCGCGCCGGAAAGGTCGAGCCGAGGAGCGCGACCTCGTGCCGCTTGTGCACCTCGGGCACCTGCAACGCGGCGAAGTCCCGCTCGGGGAAATGACAGCTGTTGGGCAGGTACAGGCAGCAGCCGGGGCGCAGGGCGTGGTAGCGATCCACCATCAGACGCACGTAGGCGACGACGCGGTCGAACAGGAAGACGTACGGCCAGTTGCGGTCGAAGGTGAACTCATCGTCGCCAAGAATCCCGACGGTGAAGCAGCCGGCCGCGCGCAGCTCGCGCAGGGTTTCCGGCAGCAGGAAGTGGGTGAAGTTGTCAGCGGTGCCGAGGACGACTATCCGGCAACCGGAAGCGAGCACGCGGTCGCGGAAGATGCGGTTAAGTTCCAGGATGCGGTGCGCCGGAAAGCCGCCACGAGCCTTCGCGCGATGGAGGCGGTGGGCTTCTGCCAGCGAGCCGAAATCGTAGATGTCCACGATCTCGTGGCGCCGGCCGGCCAATGCCGCGCGGATCGCGGGCAGGCGGTCGCGCGCCCAAGGATTCTCCGGCAGCGTATCGCAGGCGAGCAGGATGCCGGCGGGTTCACTCATGTCGCGACGCCCAGCCGGCGGAGATCAGCCACCCAAGCCTGTGCCGCCGCCAACTCCTCCAGCGTTACCAAGTTAGCCGCTGCGAGCGCCGCGTAGGTCGCGACCAACCCGTCGCCCATCGAGCCCGCGGTCGGGAGCGACTCCAGCACTTCCACGACCGCCTCGACCTCCCGGTACATGACCACCTCCTCCGCGAAATCGCGCATGAGATCATGCACATTGCGTTCCTGCCGCACGGTGGCGGGGCCGAAACCAAGTTGCAGCGAACGGTCCCAGAAAATCCGCTGCGCCACGTAGCCGCGGAGAATGTCGCAGTACCGCATCGTCACCCGCCCGGGCAGGAAGAGCGCAGCGAAGGCTTCGCGCCGCCAGAAAGTGTTCTGTGAATTGAACGGACAGTACACCCCCGGCCCCAACACGAGGCGAGTGTCCCGGCGGAAGGCGATGCGCCCGCCGCGGGTCAGTCGGTAGATCGCGTCCACGTCGGGATCCTCGTCGGCCAGCTCCTGCCAAACCGCGACCTCCGCCGGTTCCAGCGCGGCGTCGACCGCCGCGCCGCCGGCCCGGGTGATCTCCCGCAGCGGGAAGCCGCGGGGCCAGACTGGTTCGTCGGTGAACGCACGGTAGGCGTTGAAAAAGCGTCCGCCCGTCACGGTGCGTACCGCACCCGGGCTAAAGTCCAACCCCTCGCCCCAGCCGGGCAGGGGCAGGTTGTCGTCGTCGGTCTCCGCGATGACGCGGGCGCCCTGAGCGATCGCGTACAGGTAGCCCAGGTTCTTGCGCGCGTAATGATTCTCGGGGCAATGCTGCGCGTAGGCGAAGCCGAGGCTTTTTTGTTCCTCGATGCCGAGAAAGGTGATCCGCGGATCATCGACCCGGGCCGGGCCCTTGCGGTCGCCCACCAGCACGACCCGCCAGCCGGGCATCGCGGCGTAAGCCCGCACCGCGGCCGTCGGTTCCGCGATGCTTGTCACAATGAGAAATCTGTCGCTGTCGGGTTGGTTCATGGTGAGGGGGGCGGCAGCATCGCCCAGGTGGCGGCGCGATAGAACAGTCCGGCCTGCCGCGGTAGCGGCCGGGAGCAGAGGGCGAAGTCCTGCTCGACCTGGAACCCGATGCCGTCGAGCTCATGCTGCACGCCCGTGGCGGTGTGGGTCAGCGCCAGGCGCAGCCAGTACCGGCCGGGATAAAGTTGCAGTCCGGGCACCTCAGCGGCCAGTCGGTGCCGGCCGGCCGCACCTGGCACGGCGAAGCCTGCGTCGCCGCTAGTACAATGGACCACCGGGGAGAAATCGAACTCCTTCACCTGCAGGCTCAACGTGAAGCCGCCGGGCTGCTCCACCTGGTACTCGCATTCCACGCGCAGTAACTCGGTCATGCTGAAGGCCTGGCGCGGCAACCCGCCGCGATCGGTGAGGCATGCGGACGTGATCCAAGCCGGGCCGGCCGGCGCGGCGGCCGTCACGACCCCGCCGGCCCCGCTGGTGACATCGGACAGGTAGGCCTCGATGACCTCACGGCCCGGGCCGTCGCGACGCAGCCGGCCCTGATCAAGCCAAAGCACGCGCGAGCAAAGGGAGCCGACGGCACCGAGGTTATGGCTGACGAACAGCACAGTCCGGCCGCCGTCGGCCGCTTCCGCCATCTTGCCGACGCACTTGCGTTGGAATGCCGCATCCCCGACCGCCAGCACCTCGTCCACGAGCAAAATCTCGGTGTTAAGGTGCGCCGCCACGGCAAAACCCAGGCGCAGATACATGCCGCTGGAGTAGTGCTTGCAGGCGGTGTCGAGAAACTTCTCCACTTCAGCGAAGGCCACGATTTCATCCAAGCGGGCATTCACCTCGCGGCGACTCATGCCCAGCATCGCTCCACTGAGGTAGATGTTCTCGCGGCCGGTCAGCTCCGGGTGAAACCCGGTGCCCACCTCCAGCAGGGAGCCGATCCGCCCATAAAGGTCCGCTCCACCGGAAGTCGGATCAACGATACGGCTGAGGATTTTGAGCAGCGTGCTTTTGCCGGCACCGTTGCGTCCGATCACGCCCAGCACCTCGCCGCGCTTGACCTCAAAAGAAACGTCTCGCAAGGCCCAGAATTCATCCGCCGGTTCCGCCCCGGAACCGAATGAAGCCAGCAGTCGCCGCGGCAGTTGCAGCAACTCTTCACGCAGGGTGCGGTAGCGGGCCGTCTGCGTCCGGCCCAGCCGGTAGCGTTTGCCCACTTGCTCCACGCGTATGCTGGTTTCATTCATGGGTGCACGTCAGAGGTTGTCCGCAAAGCTCCGTTCGACGCGGCGAAAAAAATACGCACCCGACACGAGCACTACACCGGCTGCCAGCGCCGGTATGAGCAGATGGGAGAGCACCGCGTCCCCGCCGCCGAGCAGGGCCGCCCGGTTACCCTCGATGATTCCCACCAGCGGATTGAAGGCGAAAAGCCCCCGCCACCTCTCCGGGATCATTTCGAGTCCATACACCACCGGTGACGCATACATCCACACTTGGATCAGAAACGGCAGCGCATACATGAAATCACGGTAGCGGACATTCAACGCCGATATCCACAGGCTGATGCCGACCGCCAGCGCCAGCGTCAGCAGGGTCACCACCGGCAGCAGCGCGAGCCACCATCCTGGCCAGACCCCGTGCCACGCCAGTAGCACTGCCATCACGCCCAGTGAAACGGCATAATCCACCAGCGCCGCCGCCGCCGCCGCACACGGGATCAAGAGCCGCGGAAAATACACCTTTGAGATCAGCTTCGCCTCCGCCACCAGACTGTTACCCGCCCGCTGCAGGACTCCGGCAAAGAGATGCCAGACCAGTAATCCGGCAAAGACAAACAGCAGGTAAGGGTGCCCGCCACTCGGCAGACCCGCAAACCGACCGAAGATCACTGCGAAAATCAAACCCGCCACCAACGGCTGCAACACCACCCACACGATGCCTAGGGCCGTCTGCTTGTAGCGCAGCTTGATGTCGCGCGCGGCCAGCATCACCAGCACGTCGCGATACTCCCAGAGTTCGCCAAGCCGGAGCCCAAGCCAGCCCCGCGCAGGCCGGATGCGGACATGGGGCGGTGGCGTATCGACAGTCATAGTCATGCAAAAGTGTGAAGTTGCCTCCGAGCGGGTCAACTCCCCCTTGGCCACAGTCCCCGTCTGGACAAAAAACTCGCCCGGCACCGAACGAACGGCGATAAACTCGGCGTGACTGTCTCCGCCCGTGCCCTCATTTTTTTCCGCCGGCTCCGAGATGCGGACGCACGGAAACTCACCTCAGCCGTGTGCCAGCGCTTCTGGCCGGACCGGGCGGGCCAAGCCCAGGCCATCCACAATGCAACCCACGACCGGGTCGGGCTCGAAATCGGCGGTTCAAGCCGCGTGTTTATGCGTGGTGAAATTTTACCGGTGTATCCGCACGCCGCCCGCATCGACAATGTGAACTTCGCCTCACAAACCGCCTAGGAGTCCGGTCTGCGCAACGAGGGCGCGTTTCGTTTCCATCCAGACAAGCCGCCCGGCCGCCAATTCCTCCGCGAGGCCACCGGGCTGCACGGCCTCGCCGATGAAAGCTACGATTTCATCCTCTCCTCGCACTGCCTTGAGCATGTCGCCAACCCACTCGCTGCGCTGACCGAATGGCGCCGCGTCGTGCGCCCCGGCGGCGCGCTGGTGCTGATCCTGCCCGACCCGCACCAGACCTTCGACCACCGGCGACCCGTGACCACCCTCGCCCACCTGCAGGCCGATTTCGACCGGCACACCGGCGAGGACGATCTCACCCATCTTGAGGAAATCCTCTCGCTGCACGACCTGCGCCGGGATGTGCTGGCCGGGACGGCGGAACAATTCCGCGCCCGCTCGCTGCGCAATGCCGAGAACCGCTGCCTGCATCAGCACGTCTTCGATCCCGCCCTGCAGCGGGCGACCCTGGAAGCCGCCGGTTGGGTCGTGGAGGCGACCGAGTGCGTCCGCCCCCTCCACCTCGTCGCCCTCGCCCGTCGCCCCGCCGGCAGGGAAAAACCTTCCCCCGCCGCGCCCGGCCTCTAGACTGCCGTGACATTCTCCACATGAAGCTCTCCATCGTCATTCCCTGCTACAACGAGGCGCGGACCATCCGTGCGCTGGTCGACGCCGTGCGCGCCGCGCCGGTCGCGGACAAGGAGATCATCATCGTGGACGACGGCTCGCGCGACGGCACGCGCGACCTGCTCCGCACCCAAATCGCCCCGCTCGTGCAACAGATCATCTATCACGAGGTCAACCGAGGCAAAGGCGCCGCCCTCCGCACCGGCTTCGCCGCCGCCACCGGCGACATCGTCATCGTGCAGGACGCCGACCTCGAATATGACCCGCAGGAATACCCCCGCCTCCTCAAACCCATCCTCGATGGCAAAGCCGACGTCGTCTATGGCTCGCGGTTCATGGGCGCAGAGGCGCACCGCGTGGTCTATTTCTGGCACATGGTGGGCAACCGCTTCCTCACGCTGCTCTCCAACATGTTCACCAACCTCAACCTCACGGACATGGAGACGTGCTACAAAGCCTTCCGCCGCGAGGTGCTGAAGCAGATCGTGATCGAGGAGAACCGCTTCGGCTTCGAGCCCGAGATCACCGCCAAGGTCGCCGCGCTAAAGGACTGCCGCATCTACGAGGTCGGCATCAGCTACTACGGCCGCACTTATGCCGAGGGCAAAAAAATCGGCTGGCGCGACGGCTTCCGCGCGCTCTGGGCGATCGTGAAATACAACGTGCTGCGGTGAACGGATCGCCGAGGTCGCGCACCCCATGATCCTCGAGCTCATCAGCAGCGGACTGCTATTTGCCCTCACCACCTTCGGGCTCGGCTGGCCGCTGGCCGCGCGCCTGCGCCTCCAACCGGCCGATAGGCTTGTCGTCGCGGCCGCTTGCTCTCTTGTCGGCCTCTGGCTCGCCGGCTGGATCGTCTATGTTTTTATCTTGCCATTGAATATCCTTTGGTTGCTGCCGCCAGCGGCTGTTGCCGGATTATGGTGGCGGCGGCGTGAATTGGCGGAACTGTTCCGCGACACTCTGGCCCGGGAATGTGTGATAGCCTTGAGCCTCATCAGTCTCTGGTGCGTGGGCTGGCTCTCACTGGTGCAAAACTACTCCGGCGGTGGGTGGACCAGCGACTGGTTCGAACATTGGGAGCGGGCGGTTTTTTTTCTCAATCGTGAATCGGCCGACCATCTTTTCCTGGGAATATATCCGCTCACCGGCCGGCCACCGTTGGCCAACGTGGTGATGGCCGGCTGGCTCCAGCTCACCCGGGTTGATTTCGCCCACTACCAACTGTTCAGCACTTTGTTCGCGAGTCTGGCCTTCCTGCCGGCCGCCCTGCTGGCGCTGCGCTGGCGCGAGAGTCGTCGCACCGTCGCGGTGCTGACCGTGCTCTTTATGGTGAACCCGCTAGTCGTGCAGAACGCGGTCTTCCCGTGGACAAAACTACCCGCGGCTTTCTTCATCTTGAGCGCGCTGTATTTCTTTCTGCGTCGGCGTGATGACCGGACCTCTCGCGTCATGGCGGTGCTTTTCTCGACCGCGCTCGCGGCTGGGCTCCTCACGCACTTTTCCGCAGCGCCGTATGCCGTCGCCCTCGCACTCGCCTGGTGTCTGGGTCGGCCGACGGACTGGCGACGTCCGGATTTTCTCCGCACCACAGCCATCGCCGCCGGTGCCGGTTTTGTCCTGCTGGTTACCTGGTTCGGCTGGGCTTTCGCGACTTACGGGGTGGCGGGCACCCTCGCAACCAATACGGCGGTCACAACGGTCGCGACCGACCTCTCCAGCCAGATCGGGCGTATGGTGCTCAATCTGCGCGACACCTTGGTGCCGCATTTTCTGCGCTCGCTCGACCCCGCACTCATCGCCCAAACCAGTCCTTGGGGCTATGCCCGCGACTGGTTTTTCCAAAACTACCAGCTCAACCTGCTGCTGGCGCTGGGCAGCACGGCCTGGCTCGTGGTGCTGCGTGAATGCGTCCGGTTGTGGCCCCAAGCGCCGACGCGCGCGCGTTGGTTCTGGTCCGGCTTTTGCATACTGGTGGTCGTGCTGGGCCTCATCACGCACGGCGCCCGGGATGAATGGGGGCTCACGCACATCTGCCTGCAGGCTTTCGTGCTGCTCGGCTTGGCGTTTCTCGCTGCCCGCTGGTCAACACTCACCCGGCCTTGGCGCCGGGTGCTGGTCGCCGGCGCCACCCTCGATTTCACCGCCGGCATCGCCCTGCACTTCGCCGTGCAGAACCATGCCCTTGATCGGTGGCTGACCCCGGAGCGGAATGCTTCGGAAATCATCGCGAGTTACAATCCTCAGACCCTACAGAATTCAATGGGGTTAATCGTAAACCGTGTTGAGACTCTGCACGCGGCCTTCACCACCTCTTCTGCGCTTGTCCTTGCCGGACTGGCCGCGATTCTCGGGCTGGCCCTTTATCGCTGCCTGTCCACCTCCCGCCGTCCGTCCGCATCATGAATCCCCCACCTCTGATCGCCGTCGTCATGCCTGTCTTCAATGAGGAGGCCGTGCTGCCTCAGACCTTTGCGCGTCTCAGCGCTTTGTTTGATGCGCAGCCGCAATTTCAGTGGCGCGCCGTGCTGGTCAATGATGGCAGTCGCGACCGCAGTGGTGAACTTCTCCAGGCGCAGGAAACGGCCGACCCTCGCTTTCAAACCGTCGAGCTCAGCCGCAATTTTGGCTTCCAAGCCGCCCTCGCGGCCGGTCTCGCCGCGGCCTCGACCGCTGATGCCGTCGTCACCATGGATGCCGACCTGCAAGATCCCCCGGAGGTAATCCCGGAGCTGATTGCCTCTTGGCAAACAGGATCGCAAGTCGTGCTCGCTGTCCGCCGCTCGCGGCAGGAGAGCGGCCTGCGCCGGTGGGGTATGGATTTTTTTCATGCGCTTTTTGGCCGGCTCACCGATGCGCCGTTGATTGACAACAACGCCGGCACCTTCGGCCTGCTCAGCCAGGAGGCCGTGCAGGCTTTCGCCTTGCTGCCGGAGCGGCACCGTTTCTTCCCCGGCCTACGCGCATGGCTGGGCTTTACGGTGACACAGGTTGACTACGACCGTCTGGAGCGTGCCGCCGGCCAGCCGCAGCAGACCCTGCCCCGACTGGTGCGTTACGCCCTCGACGGTCTCTTCAGTTTTTCGCGGCTGCCCCTGCGGCTGCTCACCTACTGCGGGCTGTTCATTGCCGGACTCGGTTTCAGCCTAGTCATGTTTTATGTCGTGCGCCGACTCCTTGGGATTGAGGTCGCGCCCACCGGATTCACCACCCTCGCCGTCCTCGTGCTTTTTCTCGGTGGCCTGCAGCTCATCGCCATCGGCGTGCTGGGCGAATACCTCGGGCGGATTTACGACGAGGTGAAGCAGCGGCCGCTCTATGTGGTGAAACGCCGGTCCGGTTCACGTCCATGAGAGTGACCAAGTGGCTGCCGGTCGCGTTGCTCGCGATCCTGCTGGCTGGCATCGGGGCCGGCCTGTTGTGGACCACATTGATGATGTATGATGACGAGGGCTACGTGCAATATTCCCTCCGCGCCTTCGCCGCGATCGGCGGACTTTACGAAAAAGTCTTCAGCCAATACGGGCCGTTTTTCTATTTCTGGAACTGGGTGCTACAGGCCGTTGGGATCGAGATCACCCACACCACTGCGCGCCTGCTGACACTCGGCTACTGGCTGGCCGCCGCCGGCGGCAGCGCGCTGATCGTCGCCCGCCTGACCCGCAGTGCCGTGGCCACCGCCGCGACTCTCGCCGGGGTTTTCCTGCACCTCTGGCCGATGATCAGCGAACCCCTGCATCCCGGCGGCCCGATCTGCGCGCTGGTAACCCTTGTCGCTTGGCTGGGCATCAACGAACGTTTTTCCGCAAACCAAAGGACCGCATGGATCGGGGCCGCCGGCGCCGCGCTCGTGCTGACCAAGATCAATGTCGGCATCTTCCTTCTTGCCGGGGCCGGCGCGTGGTGGCTGCTCTCTGCGGCGCCGATGGCGACCTCATGGCGCTGGCGACTGGCCGTCACCGGACTGCTCGTGTTGTTGCCGCTTGTGGTTATGCAGCGGCTCTTCACGGAAGAGTGGGTCCGGATATTCGCCTTGGTCAGCGTCGCCACCATCGTGGCCACCGTGCTCGCAATACCCGCCCGTCACGAACGCCCGGTGCCAATGTCCGCGCTTTGGTGGGGACTGCCGGCCGGCCTCACTGTTGCCACTGGCACCGCGCTGTATATAGTCGGCACCGGCACCTCGTGGGGAGCGTTGCTGGAAGGCGTCGTGCTGGGTCCCCTGCGTCACCCCACCGCTTACGCCGCGATGGTCAAATGGCGCTTCGGGGCCGCGGCGCTCGCGATCATTTCGCTGATCCTCATCGCCTGGCTGGCCCGCCAACCGGTGGAGCGACGGCTGCCGTGGGTGGCCGGGATAAGGATTCTTTTCACCACGGCCTATTTGCTGTGCTGGAGCCGGATTCTGCCATTGGATATGCACGCCTTCGCCTTGTCCTATGGGCTGAGTGCCTTGCCGTGGTTTGTGCTGCCCGTGCGCGCGCCGGATCCAACGGCCGGTGCCCGCGGCTGGCTGGCCCTTTTGGTCGTGATGCAGGCATTGCACGCGTTTCCAGTCGCCGGTAGCCAGATCAGTTGGGGCACGTTCCTGTGGCTGCCACTGGCCGCACTCGGCACTCACGACGCTTTGCAAATTTTGGCCGGCCGCTGGTCACGCTGGGCGCAAGGGACTCGCCGTCACCTCGTGCCCGCGGCCGTGGTGGGCTTGGTGGGGTGGAATGTTTTCACCTACGCCCAAATGGTGGATTACTGGCTGAAGGACAGTGAAGCCCTCGCCTTGCCGGGCGCAGCCAGCCTCCAATTGCCAGCGGGATTTACCAGCACAGTCCGGATACTGACGGAGAACGCCGCCGTGCACGCCGATCCCTTGTTCAGCCTGCCCGGCATGCTGAGTTTCCACGCTTGGTCGGGCGTGCCTGCGCCCACGTCGGTAAATACGACTCATTGGTTCACCCTGCTTTCGCCGAAGCAGCAGGAAGCCATTCGCGCGCGGCTGGCGGCAGCGCCGCGCGCCGGCCTGATCGTGCAGCGCAATGTTTACGATTTTCTGCAAGCGACCCATGTGGCCACAGAAAGCCCGCTCACCACATGGCTACACGCCAATTTCACCCGCGCCTTTTCCCTCGAAACCTACGAGTTTTGGGTGCGCAACGGCCGCACCATCGCCGCCCTTAGCACCGCGACCTTGCGGGAAAATGAAAGTGGTGCCTCCCCGCGCTATAAAATCGACGCCGTCCTCGCCCGGTCGGATCTACGCGACATCACCCAAATTGTGCTCGTCCAGTTCGACGGTGGTCCGGCGGCAGTGCGCCAGTCTTGGGATGCACAAAACGCCCGCATCCGCATCGTGCCCTTGAATTCCGCGGGCGCCCCACGCGGCCCGGCGCACGACGCCACCTGGCCCTTCAGTGCCCCGGAGTTGGTTAGGATCGAGCTCTACACTGACGCGGTGCCCGCCGATATTCGACCCGGCATCAGCGCCCTGCACTTCCATGAAGCCACTGGCCGGATCGTGGCCGAGGCGCGCTTCGTTGATTAGGCCGCACGTTTGCGCGCCACCAACACGAGGCTCACGCCAAAAGGCATCGGCAGCCGCAGCGACGCTAGTCCGACAAATTGCGCGCGAAGTAACCGATTGATCCAACTCGTCGGCACCTGGTCTTCGGCGCGCGCGCGCGCCGATTTAACCGGAAACCATCTCCGCCATTTCCGCACCAGCCACACCGCCGGATAGACGAGTGCGTTGGTGTAATTGACGTGCACGATCTCCCAATGCGACCCGGGAAACAACGCGCGCAACTGCGGCCGGGAGTAACGGCGGAAATGATGCAACCCGACATCCCAATCGCTCCACAGGGCCATGCCGGCCGGCACCGTAACCACGGCGACTCCACCTGGTTTCAGCAGCCGGTGGAAACCCTGCACCACGGCGGCGGCATCTGGCGTGTGCTCCAGCACATCGAGCGCGGTCACGTATTCCAGCGAGGCATCCGGCAACGGCACGCGGTCACCCGCCAGACTCAGAATTTGCTCCGGCTGAAAGCGCACCCGTAGCATCCGCAACGCCTCCTCGTGATCATCCAGCACCATGACGCGGCAGTGGGCGACCATCTCCTCCGCAAAAAGTCCGGTGCCGGCCCCGCAATCGAGCAGCAGGTCGGACGCTTGTGGTGGGCGCGCCCGCCGCAGCCATGCTTGCACAAACTCACGCTTCCCGGCGTAATACCAGTGCGTGCGCTCCACCTCGGCTAGTTTGAGATATTCTTCAGCATTCATGCGGCCTTGCCCCTAATCAGACGGCACCCAGAGTGGTTGTCTTTGGTGTCCTTGTCCACGCCCACGTTTTCCTCTGCTTACTTCCGGCGGCTGTCCACAGTCGCCGCAGTCGCAGTCTTGCTCGGGCTCCACGTCTGGCTCGCGCTTTCCGCATCGCGGGAAAAATCATCCTCCGTCGATGAGCTTGCCCACCTGACCGCCGGCCTCGCCTACTGGGGATACAACGACTACCGGCTGCAACCCGAGAACGGCAATCTGCCGCAACGCTGGGAAGCGTTGCCCGCCTGGTTGTCCGGCCAGCGTCTGTCGCCTGATCATCCCGACTGGGCCGTCGCCAACGTTTGGAGCCTCGGTCGGGATTATTTTCATGCGCAGGGCGCTGGTCTGGAGCGCCTGCTCTTGGCCGGACGCGCCATGAACCTGCTGTGGAGCGTGGCCACCGGCATACTTATCTGGTGGTGGACCCGCCGGTTGTTCGGCACGACGGGCGCGTTTGTCGCGCTGGGATTTTTCACCTTCTGCCCCACCTTCCTCGCCCACGGCGCCCTCGCGACCTCCGATATGTGCATGACGTTTTTCATGCTCGCCAGCGTCGGCGCCTACTGGCGGCACCTGCAGGATTTCCGTCTTGGCACCGGCCTGTTAAGTGCCGCCGTGCTCGGACTGGCCTGTGTCGCCAAATTCTCCTTTGTGCTGCTGCCGTTCATGTTCGCTCCGCTCATCGTGTGGCGAATACTCACCCCGGCCGGATTGCCTTGGCGTGGACGCATGCTGGCTGGTCGCCTCGCACGACTGGGCCCGTTGCTCTGGTCCGTCGCCGGACACGTCATCGTCGCTTGGTTGATAATCTGGCTGTTTTTCGGCTTCCGCCATGATGCCGCCGGCCCCGGCTTACCTGCCTTGGCCGATTATCATCGGCCATGGGCCATCGTCATCGCCAGCCTTGCCGATGAAGGCGGGTGGTTCGATACCCTGCGCCAATGGCCGCTACTGCCCGATGCCTTTCTCTACGGCTTCGCTTTCGTGTTGGATATGTCGCAAATGCGTGGGGCATTTCTGAATGGTGAATACAGCCTCACGGGCTGGGTGGAATTTTTTCCCTACGCATTTCTCGTCAAAACCCCGCTGCCGCTCTTGCTTGCGCTGCCCGCCGGAGTTGCGGTCGTCGGCTGGCGCTGGCGGGACCGGCCGCAGTCCTTAGGCCCGGACCTAATCCGGGTGATTCCGCTGCTCTCGTTGTTCGGTGTCTACTGGCTGTTTTCGCTCACCAGCAGCCTGAATATCGGACATCGGCACATCCTCCCCACCTACCCGGTGATTTTCATCTTTTGCGGCGCTCTGGGGTGGTGGGCGGCACGGGTCCGGCAGCGCGTCCTCGCCAGCGCCGTGATCGCGCTACTGGTCGCCGCTCAGGCAGTCGCCAGCTTCCAAGTGCGTCCCCACTACTTGGCGTTTTTCAACCAGCTCGTCGGCGGACCGGCGGCAGGCTACAAGCACCTCGTCGATAGCTCACTCGACTGGGGGCAAGATCTGCCCGGGCTGGCCGCATGGCAACGAGCGTATCCACAGGAAAAACTCTATTTTTCTTATTTCGGCACGGCCGACCCCGCGCACCATGGCATCACGGCCATCGCCCTGCCCACCTTACCTTCCGTCCGGTTTGCGCGCCCGTGGCATGCCCTCCAACCCGGAACCTACGCGATCAGCGCCACCATGCTCTCGCATGTTTACAGTCCCCTGCGCGGCGAGTGGACCCCCGAGCGCGAACGCGTCTACCAGACACTGCGCGCCCTCGAACCCTCCTTACTGCACTACGCGCAGAGCCCGGAGCAACACGCCACACTGGATGCCGCGGCCTGGGTGCAGGCTTGGGACCGTTACGAGCCACTGCGCTTCGCCCGGCTCTGCCACTATCTGCGTGCCCGGCAACCCGATGACCACATCGGTTATTCGATCCTGATTTTCCGGCTCACCCAGACCGAGCTGGATGCCGCCCTGCACGGTCCGGCGAGCGCACTTTACCACGCCAATAAGCATTAGACTGCCGCGGCTGACTTGACCTTTGATCGTCAGGCCGATTTCTGCAAGACCACCAACATACGCAAGGCGATCGCGCGTAGGACCAACTGTGGCAAGCATCGTTCGATTTCCAACAGTCCGCGGAGCATCGCCGCTGGCAGGAACGCCGGGTGCGAAAATCCGCCGGTCGCGGGATAGGCCAGCAGATCCCGGTATTTGACCGACACGATGGTCAGGCCCAGCTCACGCAGGCGGGCGGCCACGACTGGCCGGTGCACGGTAAACAGCGCCTGCGCCATCCCCATGTTGGCAAAGCTTCCGTCCGCCTCGGCGGGGAACACAAACGGCGGCTGCACGCGATCAGGCAGGCAGGGCTCATGATGAAACATCCGATAAAACAGCCGGCCCCACGGTGTGCCGGCAGGTTCGGCCAAGACTATGCACCCGCCCTCGCCCAGTGCTGCCGCCGCGCTCGCGAAAAACCGCAGCGGCTCCTGCAGGTGATGCAGGACATCAAAGGCGATGATGTTGCCCCACGCCTCCGACGGAATCTCGTAGGCCGAGACCGCCCGATCCACAAACGGGGTGGCCACGACATCGCTGGTCACCAGTTCCGGGATGTAGTCATGCGCGAGGCCGATACCCGAGCCGATTTCGAGCGTCCGTCCGGGTGCAAGGACCTGCCGCATGTTGGCAAAGATATCCGCATACACCGCCCGCAACGCCGGCGATTGCCGCCATTTCCGCTGGCTTTGTTCAAGCAGGGTGAGGTCGTAGGTGATGGGCGTAGCTTCGCTCATGATTCCTGAGCTGAGGGGGGCTCGATTGCCACGAGCCGGCTGATGCGCACGAGCTTGGTGCCGAAACGTCGTTCTACCAATGTCTCGAGCTGGAAATTTTTTGGCAGCATATCTTCAGGCACAACCTGATGGTCACCCTTAGCACTCGCCGGCCGCAATTCCTGGGTGATAAGGATCTCCTGAAAAAACCCCGCCTTAAG
Organism: Opitutaceae bacterium; assembly: GCA_041689285.1. Lineage (GTDB taxonomy): Bacteria > Verrucomicrobiota > Verrucomicrobiia > Opitutales > Opitutaceae > UBA2377. The sequence goes on along the minus strand of JBDNGL010000302.1, from coordinate 3,921 downwards.
CTGAAACTGCAGGCGATCCTGATACATGAGTGCCCGGTTGATCAAAATCGAAGGCGTGCGGTGCAACAGCCAGATGAGCGTGGAACGGTTGGCAATCACGATGCGCGACACCGGCTCCCGCGCCTGCACTGCGCGCACCATCCACTCCAGCTCTTGGATGCCGAGATTGGAATACGCATGTCGGCTCAGCCGCGGCAGGCTAACGGCCAGCGTGAAAACCAGCGCGCCTCCCAGTGCCAGCCGCACGCTCCAGCCGCGAAGCCCGATGCGGGCGAGAGCCACCGCACCGAGCACCGCGAGCAATATACAGAATGGCAGGGCAAACCGTGAGGCCATCTGGTCGTCGAGCCCGGCCCAAAAGTAGGTCATCACCAGCGCCAGATTGCCCAGAATCGCCAATACGAACGGGCTGGCCGCCAGTGCCGCCGGATTCCACTCCGGGACCCGCGTGCGCCGAAACCGCCACAGTTGGGTCAACAACCAGATGAAACCGACGGCCCCGGCCAGAGAGAGATACCACGAGCTGGATTGGTTGATGTCACGGCTACCAAAAAAATTAGCTGCTCGCCGGAGATTATCCGGCACATTTTCCAATCCGAAGCGCGCGGTGCGTTCCACCGGCAGCTCCCACAGCACCGGTGTGTTCGCGAGCACCTTGTGCTGCAGCGCAAAGGGCACCAGTAGCAGCGGGGCCAGCACGGCCACCCAGGAAAGCACAATCCGCCGCTCGCGCCACCAGCCCAATAAAACGACCAACGCCCCGGCGGCGACAAAGACCGCCGACTCGTAGCGCGACTGGCAGAGCAGCACCAGCGCCAGCACCAAGGCCGTCAGGCGGGCGGCGCCCGGTTGCTCCATATAATGCACGGCCAGTGCGGTGGACAAAAGTATCATCACCGCATTGGTCAGCTCCATCCCCGACCCGGTGGCACCTTGGCTGAGCAGTGGCAGCGTGCCCAGCAAGGCCACCGCCAGCAAGCCGGCCGGCGGCCCTGCAAAGCGGCGTGCGAGCCACCACGTCAGCCAGAAAATCACCGGCAACAGCAGCGCGTTCACGGCGAAGGCATTGTGAATGCGGAATCCGGTCAGGTCATGCGCCAGCGAGACAAGGAAGGGATAAAAAATCGGCCGCTTGTCCAAGTATTCACCCAGCGGCAGGAATACACCTGCTATCTCGTAGCCCCGCACCATCGCCCCCGCATCGCGGAAGTGGTGCAAATTATAAGCCGTGGATTGCAGCACGAATTCGTCGTTCAGCACCTTTGCCTGCATGGGCTCCGCGTTGAACAACAACCAAGAGAAGCCGAGGATCAAGGCCGCTGCCTGCCAGGTTTCCCGCCGACTCACCGGGGTCGCGCCGGCGAACCACGCGGCTCTGGTCCGAAACAACGCCAAACAAATCAGCGCGAACGCCAGCAACATCACATAATACGCCTGATTGCGCACGATGTGCTCCGCCTGCTTGACGGACAGACCGATGAATCCCGTCCACATCGCGAGCGGCGCAGTCACCACCAGTGCCAAGAGTCGCAACTCGGTCGGAGTGAGCGGTCGGCTCAAGCCATGGCGTAGCGCCTGAAGATTCATGAATGATGACCCGTAGCCATGAGCTACGGCAGGTTCTTGATAAAAGTGTCGAAGTATTCGCGCCGAAGTTTCTCCCGCTCGACAGCGGTCAAGTTCGTTAGCGCGACTGGTGCCGCCTGCGCCGGCGTCTCTTCGCCAGACAGCTGCACCGCCAGCACCCGGCTGATTCGTGATATCCGCAGCGGGGCGAAGCGTTTCTCCGTGACGGTTTCCAAGGTATACGCGGGGCCGAGATCGTCCCCGGGCTCCACCACCGCCCGACTTGTCTCCGGATCAATGTCAAAACGCTGGAAAACGTAGATGGCCGAGAAGCTACGGTTGCGCAGATTGAAATCGATGACCTCCTTACGATTGCGTGCCTGCATCACCGAGGTCGAGGCGACGCGGTGGGTAATCCAGATCACCGTATCCTGGTCGATGACGAGATAATCCCGCTCCGGCCGGGCTGCGATGAATTCGCGCCGCCAATCAACCTCAAGGCCGGGATTGTAGGCCATCGTGTAGGCATGCCGGGCCATCGCCGGGATGGAGCGCGCCGCCAAGGCCAGCACCAAGACACCGAGGATCAAACGCCAGGACCGGCCCGCCCGGTCAAATCGACCGATCACCACCACCACCGCCAGTGCCAGTAACAGATGCAGAGGCAGGCTCAGCCGCCGGATCACGGGATCATCGAAGCGGCCCCAGAAATAACAGAGCATGATCAGCAACCAGATACCAAAACCCACCGCAAAAACCGCTGTGGCTACCGCGGACGCCGACTCGGTCTTTGCCCTGCGCAGGGTTTGCAATACCCAGAGGGCGAGAAACGGCAGGGCCAACAACCCCAAGGCGGATAAGACCAAGGAATTCGACACGTCGCCGGTGGTATCGAAGAGAAAGTTCAGCGCATGCCCCACGTTCGCCGGGATGTAGTCGGTGGAAAAGACCTTGGTAAAACCGGGCTGGCTGGCCAGCTCCCATGACGAATCGCGCACTGTGAAAACCCGGTGTTGCAGCGGATACAGGACCAACAGCAACGGCGCCGCAACCACCGGCCAGCTGAGCACCACCCGGCGCTCGCGCCACCAGCCCCACAGGACCAACAATCCCACCGGCAGCAGAAAGACCACGGACTCGTAGCGCACCTGCGCCAGCAGCACGCCAGAAAAACAAAAGGCGGTGAGACTGTCAGCCTCCCGCCGCTCCAGCCACCGGATGCCCAGCCACAAGGTGGCCGCCAGCATGGTGAGATTGAGCAATTCGAAGCCGGCACCGGTGGCGTTTTGCGCCAGTAGCGGCAGTCCGGCGAGCAGCAACACCGCCACGAGCCCCCCCGCCTTACGACCGCTGAGCCGGTGGCCTAGCATATACACCAAGCCCATGAAAACAAAGGTGAGCAAGGTGTTCAAAACCCAGGGATTTTCAGGCCGGTAACCGGTCGTATCGTGCAGGAACGAGACCAAGAAAGGGAAAAGGAGCGGCCGCTTGTCGAGCTGGCCGTCGAGCAGTTGGAAATAGCCCACGATGTCGTGGGCGCGCATCGGCACGAGTGCCTTTTTTTCCAAATGCATGGTCATGGAGGTGCCCAGCAACATGGCCTCGTCCATCAGCACCTTGAAGCCATAGCCTTCATGCACGACCAGCAGGAGCGCCGAGCCCAACACCGCCAGCCAGACCCAGCGGCTGGGAGCGTCGGCCGGGATTTGGACCGATAGCGGCCGCAGGCTGCGCCACAACGCCCGGAAAAAAATCACCACCGTAGCCAGAATCACCCAATACCCGCCGTAGATAACCAACTGTAGGCCGGTATCAGCCGGAATCACTACGAAGCCCAGTAGGATTGCCAAAAGGGCGGAAACGATGACCGCCATGAGTTTTCGTTCTTTCAACGCTTCGCTGATTGAGGGCATGGGCGATTAGTGAACGGCGTGAGACATGACTTTGGCGATAGGGAAAATACAGCGCAAAAAAAGCCGCCCATGCTAAGCATGGACGGCTTGTAAGTGACAAACGCGACCGGTTAGGGAGCGTAGGTGATGGTGCGGGAACCCGCAACATTACCAATCGTGATCGCTTGGCCCTGTGTGAAGCCGGCAGGATAGCTCTCACCCGCCACCGTTTTGACAGCCTTCACGTTAGCGTCGGCCCCAATGAGGTTGGACGAAGCGACGGTGGAAACACCGTTCTCGAGGAAATACTGGTCAGCACCAACGGAGAGCTGACGAGCATTGTTGAGGACGGCTTTGTCTTGGGAGGACTGACGGACCTTTTGGAAGGCCGGGATCGCCATGGCGGCCAGAAGGCCGATGATGACGACGACGATCATGATTTCAACGAGGGTGAAACCTTGTG